>NZ_JBBCGP010000001.1:1052500-1387804 GCF_037200945.1 Methylovirgula sp. | reverse complement strand
GCTGGCCATGATCGAGCCGCGCGCCGATCGGCCAAAAGCCATCACGCTCGGCGCCGACAAGGGTTATGACGCGGCCGATTTCGTCAATGAACTGCGAACCATGAATGTGCGTCCGCACATCGCGCAAAATATCAGCGGCCGGCGTTCAACCATCGACCGGCGAACAACGCGCCATCAGGCCTATTCGGCGAGCCAGCGCATTCGTAAACGGATCGAGGAGGCCTTTGGTTGGATGAAGACCATCGCCGGGCAGCGCAAGACAAAGTTTCGCGGCGTCGATCGCGTGGGCTGGGCCTTCGCCTTCGCCGCCGCAGCCTACAACCTCGTCAGACTACCGAAATTGATTGAGGAGATGACACCATGATGCCACCTAAGGCCCCGCTCGTCACGGCAGCGTCCTACGCGCCATCGCCCAGGCCATTTTCCGAAATGCGTCAGCAAGCCTGGCCGCGCCTGAAGCACGACAATTTTCAGCAGCCTGCTAAAGCAGCTTCAGCCGCCGAATCTCCGGCGGCTGCACGCCCTCGTATTTCTTCTTCCAATTGAAATAGGTCGCCGGGCTGATCCCGGCCTTCCGGCAAATGTCCGCAACCGAAACCCCGTCAACGCTTGCTTCAAAATGAACGCCTTCTGCGCATCCGAAATTTCGACGCCTTCATCGTCTTCCGCTCCCCCAAGCCGAGGAATCAGCCAACGGAAAACTCTACCTAAAAACGATCCAGTTTGCCGGGAGCAGATCAGATGAATCATGCCCTAAAATAATCGGATTCACATTCTCAAACACGTTCTCCTTCCTTGTGTTCACGGCACCCACTTTAGCTAACGCCATGACACTGCGCGCAGCTAGATAAAAATCCAAGGATTGGTCGGCAGGATTTCGCAGCGATTCCTAGTGTGCTAACGAGTCAAGTAACACATTTATTACTCGTCATAGCATTCATCGCAGCCTGAAAATGTTTAGAAAGCGCAACCCGGGAAAGGATTTAGACCTTCATGATCGAAATCACTTCGCAGGAGTGCAGATTTATATATCCACTCGCTCTGCCAGAAATCACTGTCATCATAACCTGCTATAATTACTCAAAGTTTCTGATAGCAGCCGCGAAGTCTGTTCAGGATCAGACATATCCAAACTTCGAATGTTTAGTGGTCGATGACTGCTCCACCGACGACTCGTTCGACAAAATATCCGATTTTATTAGAGAGACTGACGACAGCCGATTCCGTTGCCTACGGCTCGGTAAAAACCTCGGCCAAATGGGTGCGATCAAAGCAGGCATCGAAAATAGTACAGCTCCATTCATTGTTTTAATGGACGCTGACGACCTTATTATTACAGACTTCTTGAAGACACATCTTGAAGCCCACCTAAATTCTTCATTCTCGGCCGCCTTGACGGCATCAGATACTATTCAAATAAACGAACACGGCCACATTCTTGAATCGACGTTCCATTCTTTATCAAAATTTCGCACGCACTCCGAAGAAGACGCCAAAATCAAGGAAATACCTACGGATGCGCTCGGGAATATCTTCGACAATCATATCACCTTCAAAAAACGTCCCGCGTCAATTCGCTATATCGAGCCGTATGCGGAGGGCTGGAATGTCGTCGCAATGTCATCTCTCATGTTTCGACGAGATGTGCTCGAACTGATTATGCCAGACAATGTTGATCGGCTAAGGATTTGCGCTGATTTCTATCTCGTCACTTATGCTCATAGCATAGCTGGAACAATCACGATCAGTGAATCACTGTCGGCGTTTAGAATGCACAGGAAAAATAATTTCAGCTTCAACCCAATCCTTGGGGGGCGTCACCTACCGGGCCATTTTCCATCTGAGCATTCCGATCTCATTCGTCGAGAGATAGCCAACCACATTGTAATACAATTTGACATATTAAGCCGCGTACTGGGCGCCGCGCGTTGCAACGACATGATCGCAAGATATGGGCCTATCAAAAACGTCTCAAGCGCCGAAACCCAAAGCAGCCCCCTGGAAAACGGTAGGGGGAGAAAAACCAGGCGTGGCCTTGGCTTCTTCAAAAGGACATTCGAAAGCGCCAAATCATGATCGATCTATCAATTCCCGGTCAAATGACCGAAAACGAACTACGAGGCATCGAGGCAATTGCCGCTGGCGCTCCCCAGAACGCGCAAATCGTCGAAATTGGCTCCCTCTTCGGCCTTTCCAGTGTAACGTGGGCATCATCGGCGCCGCTTGGTAGCACGGTCTTCTGCATTGATCCGTGGGTCAGGGAGCAATGGATTATCGATCTGGTCGAAACCAAAATACCTAACTGTCCCATTTTCTCCCGAGAAGCTTTCAACAATTTCACGAAAAGTTACAAAAACATTACGCCGCTTCAAGGCTATAGTCCTCAAGATTTTACAAATTGGCGGCAACCGGTTGACGTTCTATTCGACGATGCGATGCATCATAATCCGTTCTTGCGAACGAACCTGCGTTTTTGGCTTCAGTTTATGAAGCCAGGCGCGGTTATGTGCGGGCATGATTATTGCCAAATGTGGCCGGACGTCATCGCCGAAGTCAACTTAATAGCCGAAGAGCTAAAAATAGCGGTTTTTACAACTGAAACGCTTTGGTGGATGAGGATGCCGAATGATTTCCGGCCAAAGAGTTATAATCGCAGAGGGCACAAATCGTGGCAGGCAATTCTACAGCCTTAATCTTCTCTACAGACGAAACTTATGCCCCGCTTGCGAAAGGCCTAGTGTTAAGTCTTGTCGACAAAAACTCAATCAATCTTTCATTATGCTTGGTCGATATAGGCTGCTCGCCAGAAACATTGACCTGGATGAAAGAGCATGGTGTGACAATTAGTGCGTTTGATCGCGCGAAATATCTGCCAATAAAGCTAAATTCCGCTGTCAAACAATATCAGGACGCACAGTTATGTCGACCGTTTCTCCCTTCTATTTTTCCCGACCATGAGGTTTACCTTTGGTGCGACTCCGATATTTGGATACAGAATATCGAGTCACTGAATTTGTACATCGATATCGCAAAGAAAAATCCCGAGAAGGTGGCTATTTCCCCTCTCATAGACGTTTCATACAAGTATCATTTTGCGGACGGCATGGAGTTCATGCGATACGCTCGACACTGGTTCCGGGGATGCTATGGGGCGACTATCGCCGAAACTTATGCGGATCACGCAATACTCAGTAGCGGTCTTTTCGCCATGCGTATGGACAATCCGATTTGGAGTCTTTGGGCGTCTGAGCTCATTCGTATATTCGAAGGCGAATTCGAAGATCATTACCAAAGTCATCTGGCCGAACAGACGGTTCTAAACTACTTAGTCTATAGTCGGGGCGCCCTTGGCGTTTTAGAAGCACTTCACAATTATAATTGCCATATCGGATCAGCTGTTCGACGAAATGGAGCCGTAGTCGTCGACGCGATTCCCTACCGCAAAATAGGCGCAGTTCATCTAACTTATAGCAGTAAGATGCTTCCTGAGTACCTTAGATCCGGCCTTCTTTATAAAGAAGGTAGCTATCTTTCTGACGTCGAGAGAGCCAGCCTCTCGAATATCTCGCATTATTAATCAAGATGCAGAGCATGCAAACCGACGAACGTCTGCTCAGTTTTCAAGAGCGTCTCTTTGAAAAGCTTGACGGAAAAGTTCATAGTGGCGTTTTCAAAGGGATGAGAGTGATAAAAGATGCAAGTTGGTACGGCGGCCAAATACTTCAAAAATTACTTGGTGTCTATGAAACGGAACTTTCTGGCGACATCGAGAGGATGGTTTATAACAACCCAGAAGTAGTAATAAATATTGGATGCGCCGAAGGTTACTACGCCGTCGGTTTGGCCAAACGACTAAGCACCGCCAAAATTTACGCTTTCGATATCGAGATGGAGGCCCTGCGCATCTGTGAAAGAGCCGCGAAAATAAATAGCGTGGAAGATCGTTTCTATTTTCAGACCCGTGCTACCCGATCCTCGTTGGAGCCAATTTTGAGCAAGAATAAGAAAACTGCTTTTATTGTCGACTGCGAAGGTTGTGAACGGCAAATCTTCGAAGCCCTTTCAAATGATCTTTTGAGTTCGTCCATGATCCTCATTGAGTGCCATGATTTTGTCGATCCAGGCGTGACAGAATTCCTAGAACAGAAACTTTTCGCAACTCATTTGCTGCATTTTGTGACCAGCGAGGATCGTGATGCGCGCGAAGTCGAGTTGTTGGAAGACTGTGACGAGGAAATTCGTTGGGACGCGCTTTCAGAAGGCCGTCCTGAACAAATGCACTGGCTTTTAGCCTATCCGCGTAGTAGCGGTTAGTGGGAGTCAATGAGCCTGTCTTTTTTGGCCCAACTGGCTGAGTCCGGGCGATAAATTGTGGCAAGGTGTGGCATCGCTTCGGTAGGATGCCGGACTTTCTATAATGTCCCTGCGCGCCGCAGGAACAATTTAATCCCTTCCCTGCCTCGGTCCGCCCTCGTCAATCAGTTCTCGAGGATTGGAGTTCTGCAGAGGCGAGGTTCTCTGGATGCGTCTCGCTGCAGACGGTTAGGGCAGAGCCACACCCCCCGCACGGAGTATTGTTAACGACTTTCGCACGGTATTGCTCTTGAGGTACAAGAGAACGGCAATCGGTTATGCCGGCTAACTTGAGGAACGAAAAGTGAAAATCGCTATGGTCGGCTCAGGCTATGTGGGCCTGGTCTCGGGAGCCTGTTTCGCGGATTTCGGTCACAAGGTCTGCTGCATCGACAATGATCCCGCGAAGATCGAGGCGCTGAAGTCCGGCAAGATGCCGATCTACGAGCCCGGCCTGGCCGAACTGGTGATGACCAACGTCCGTCAGAACCGGCTGACATTCGCCGATGATCTCTCGGCTGTGCGTGAGGCCCAGGCGGTGTTCATCGCCGTCGGCACGCCGTCGCGGCGCGGCGATGGTCATGCCGATCTCACCTATGTCTATCAGGCGGCGCGCGACATTGCCGCGGCGATCAATGGCTTCACGGTCATCGTGACGAAATCCACTGTCCCGGTGGGCACCGGCGACGAGGTCGAGCGCATCATTCGCGAAGTGCGGCCGGACGCCGAATTTGCCGTCGTCTCCAATCCGGAGTTCCTGCGCGAAGGCGCTGCGATCGCCGACTTCAAGCGGCCGGATCGCATCGTCATCGGCGTCGAGGACCCGCGTGCCGAAGCCGTGATGCGTGAGGTCTATCGGCCGCTCTATCTCAACCAGGCGCCGATCCTCGTCACCAGCCGCCGCACGTCGGAACTGACCAAATATGCGGCGAACGCCTTCCTCGCGACCAAGATCACATTCATCAACGAGATTGCGAGCCTCTGCGAGGAAGTGGGCGCGAATGTGCAGGAGGTCGCGCGCGGCATCGGCCTCGACAATCGCATCGGCTCAAAATTTCTGCATGCCGGGCCCGGCTATGGTGGCTCCTGCTTCCCCAAGGACACGCAGGCCCTGATCAAGACGGCGCAGGATTATGGCGCGCCGATCCGCATCGTTGAGACGGTCGCGGCGGTGAACGACCAACGCAAGCGTGCGATGGCGCGCAAGGTGCTCGCGGCGTGCGGCGGCAACGTACGCAACAAGACGATTGCTGTGCTCGGCCTTACCTTCAAGCCCAACACCGACGACATGCGCGATTCGCCGTCGATCGCGATCATCACGGCGCTTCAAGATGCCGGCGCCAAGGTCAATGCTTTCGATCCTGAGGGTATGGACCAGGCGCGTCACTATCTGGACAAGCTGAATTATTGCAGCGACCCCTATAGCTGCTGCAAGGATGCCTCGGCGCTCGTCATCGTCACCGAATGGGATGCCTTCCGCGCGCTCGATCTCGACCGCGTCAAGTCGCTGTTGATCGAGCCAATTCTCGTCGATCTGCGCAATATCTATTCGCCGGACGAATTGCGCGGCAAGGGCTTCAAATACCTCAGCATCGGACGACCTAATCTCTAATTCAAGATAACAGGCTACGCAAGGGCCTTGGTACCCCGCTCTTTGAGGAGGTTTTCGAAATAGGCGATCGTGAGGATAAGGCCTTGTTCAAGGGAGACAACGGGCTCCCAGCCAAGCTGTTGCCGGGCGAGTGTTATGTCGGGCTGACGCTGCTTAGGATCGTCTTGCGGCAGGGGCCGCGTGACGATTCTCGATTTTGAACCGGTCATGGTGATGACTTTTTTGGCCAGCTCGCCCACTGAGAACTCCGCGGGATTACCAAGATTAATCGGACCGGTGAGATGAACTGGGGAATTCATAAGTCTGACGAAACCGTCGATCAGGTCGGTGACGAAACAAAATGAGCGTGTCTGCGATCCGTCGCCAAAGACAGTTATCTCCCTTCCGAGTAACGCTTGGCAGATGAAATTGGAGACGACGCGGCCGTCGTCAGGACGCATAAAAGGGCCATAAGTATTGAATATGCGCGCCACCTTGATCTTCAATTTATGCTGCCGGTGATAATCGAAAAACAGAGTTTCAGCGCAGCGCTTACCTTCATCGTAGCAGGAGCGGGGACCTACCGGATTAACATTGCCCCAATAGGATTCGGGCTGCGGGTGGAGGATGGGGTCGCCGTAGACCTCCGAGGTCGACGCCTGCATGATAGGAATTTTCAGCCGCTTCGCCAGACCGAGTGTATTGATGGCGCCGAGCACGCTAGTCTTCGTTGTCTGGACAGGGTCCAATTGATAATGGATCGGTGAGGCGGGACAGGCGAGATTGTAAATTTCGTCGACTTCGACGAACAGCGGAAAAGTGATGTCGTGGCGTAATAGCTCGAATCTTTCATTGCCGATTAGACTGGCAATGTTGCCACGAGTGCCGGTAAAAAAATTGTCGACGCAGAGGACTTCATGGCCCTCGTTAAGAAGATGCGTGCATAAGTGGCTTCCAAGAAACCCAGCGCCACCCGTCACAAGAATACGTTTTTGGCCAAGGAACATACGATATTTCTCTTCGACTCTGCTAATGCGGCAACATGCAGCCGTTACTTAGAAACAATAAGCAAGAAAAGCAAATTGACCTTAGCCTAAATTATCCAGTTGCGCTCAACACGGCTCTTACGCTCTTACATTCGCGTTCCCCCGCAGGGCACACTATCGGTGTCCCTGTACCGATTGTCCGTTCGTGGCCGCCTCGGCAGCGCAAATGAGTTCTCCTTATGATGAAACCAGAAGAGCTTTATGGTTCACTGCGTGACCTTCGCGCTTGAGCAGAACGTGGAGGCGCCGTAGCCAGCGCCGGTTCTTGAGCGAGCCAGATTATCCCGAAGGGCTAGATCATTCGGATACACGGAAATGCCTAAATCGCAAGGGCGAACAAAGTTTTTTTTGAACCGCAATCCCTCGCGCCGCAGGAACAGCCAAACGGCATTGTGCGACACGCTCACGCCGCGGGCCGCCAGTTCCTTCTTCAGTCCATGTAGCGTCAGATGCGGTGTCTGCTCGATCCGCTCGGCGATGAAAGCCCGGTGCGGATCGAGAACGCGCTTGCGATGCCCGCCCATCCTGGCCGGCGCGACAGAACCGGTTGACCGATACCGCTGCGACCACTTCACGACCGACGAGATCGCAACACTGAACCGCTCCGCTACCGAACGGCAGCTCTCGCCTGCAAGAACCGCCGCCACAACACGCTCCCGCAAGTCATTTGAAAGAGGTCCGGCCATTCGATGCTGGCCTCCGGCCCAGCCAGCATCTTGAATCACAAACCTCACAGAAAGGGAATCGTCCCGATTCTATAAATCAGTGAAACGCTCTAATGAGACCTGTGCGCGGGTCGCTGGACGAGGGTTGGCATTTATGATTCCATTGGTCTGAACAATGGATTGAGGAATGCGATGGCACGTCGGCGCATTGGTCAGGAGAGATTTGGTTTTGCCACTGATCGCGACCAACGCTCCTCGCTGGATGATCTTGTCGAACTGATCGACTGGACGCCGATCGATTGTGCCCTGCGTGTGATTTCCTGTGCTGCCAAGGGAGAGCCGGCCTGGCCGCCACTGTCGTTGTTCAAGGCGATGCTGCTTTCAATCTGGTACGACTTGTCAGACGTCAAGCTTGCCGAGGCGCTGGATGACAGAGGCTCGTTCCGACGCTTCTGCGGATTTTCGGTTTCGGAGCCGACACCCGAGCGCACGGCTTTTGTGCGTTTCCGAAAGGCCCTTGTTGGCCATGGCTTGGACAGGATCCTGTTCGAGGAAATCACTCGTCAGCTCAAGGCAAAGGCGATCCGTGTGAAGACCGGCACGCTTGTCGATGCGACGATCATTGCCTCGACCAGCGAGGGTGACGGCGAAGCGCATTGGGTCAAACACAAGGGCAGACCGGCGGTTCATGGTTTCAAGGCCCATGTCGGCGCCGATGCCGATACTGCCCTTGTCGAGGAACTTGCCGTCACGCCTGCCAATGTCAACGATGGCAGGGCTGGCCCCGATGCTCTGCCGGCCAATCCCGGCGAGGTGTTTGCCGACAGTGCTTATCGAGGAAGCCATTTCGCGGCGGCCGTGCGTGCGAAGGGCGGGACGCCTCGTATCGTCGCCACCGGCATGTGGGGCCGTGACGAAGCCGAAACATCGGCACGCCTTCATGCCTGGAACCGGCCCATTCACCGCATCCGCGGGCGGATCGAGACGATCTTCGGGACCTGGAAACGCAGCTACGGTCTTCGACGCATGCGATGGCGAGGACTTGCCAAAGCTGCTGTGCAAATCCATTTCACCGCCATCGCCTACAATATGAAACGCACGCTCACGATCGCCGCCAAGGCTTGAATCAAAGGCTTGAATCAAAGGCTTGATCACAAGAAACCATCCTCAATCGCGGCTCAACGGCTGTAGCGGGACAACAGTGCGGCGGTCGAAAAGCGGAACAACGATAACCACGCCAAAAGTCAGCTAATTCAATAATAAAGGCTGCCCGCGCACAGGTCTCCCAGCGACTCGCTGCGTTTTCCGCTTCGCCTCGTTGGGTAAATCCCGCGAGCGAAAAATCTGCCGTATCAAAGCGCTGCCATTTGTGCGAACCGCCGCCAAAGATCCCGGTCTCCTGCAAGGTGAGAAACTCTGGGTTTAAGCCGCCGCCGTCCAACCAAAGCTCGCTACGCGAGGAAGTCCCTTCCTAGGGACGGGAACATTATGCGTGAGGCCACAACTTATTTAAGATGTTCGAAAAGCGTTTTTCGTGCGGGTGCGACTTAGCGAAGAATCGAAGTGTCTCAGATTTGACCTTCCAACTCCCGTCTTGGGGACTTCGCATGAGACGATAGAATTTTCTATCCTTTACCGCTTCTTCGCGATTGGCAGCATCCACTTCCTTATAGTACCCCTCCAAATCGGCCGAGGCTTGCCCCTCTCGTTGGGTAAATCTCGCAAGCGAAAAATCGACCGTATAAAGCGCTGCCGTTCGTGCGAACCGCCGCCAAAGATCCCAGTCTCCTGCGAGGCGAAACTCAGGATTTAAGCCGCCGCTGTCCAACCAAAGCTCGCTACGCCAGAAAGTCCCTTCCTGCATGATGAAGTTCTTCCGTCTTCCATCATGCAAGCCGGCACTCAAATTTTTTCGAGTGAACTTCTGCTGTCCCCAAGGGGTGAAATTTCCTTTGTCATCTCGCCCTATGAAAGGGAGCCCGGTTAGCCATTCTACATTTGGAAGTTCATTAAAGATCGACGCCACGGTTGCCAGCGTTCCAGGCAGCAGCATGTCGTCGGAGCCAAGCCATGTCATAATCTGCCGGGTACGTATGCTTTTCGCGGCGCGGTTTATCGCGTCATAGATACCGCGGTCGTTCTCTGACGAGAACGTTACTCCCCGCGCGGCCCACGCCTCTGCAATCTTGCGCGTGTCATCCGTGGAGGAATTGTCTTGGACATGGACGTGAACGCGATGGCTGCCTGGCTGTGTCAGCAGGATGCTCGCCAAGCATCGTTCGAGATAATCCGCCGAATTATGCGTCGGGATTACGATAAAAAACTCTGACAAGCCGTTACCTCCGCATCCGATTTTCGTTTCCTAGGGACAAGGCTGAGTCGAGTCGCCGTCTGGCTTGGCTTATCACGCAGACTTGAAGGCAGGCGCCGCGCAAAGTAAATAGCAGGAGATACGAACGCATTCTTTCCCTGCGTCTCGGCCGGGCCGATACCGAACGATAGCGCTCAGTTAAGCGCCCCGCGTTCGTGGCACTCGTACTCCTTTGCCACCCTGCAACGTTGTCTATTGACCGCCATCGGACGGCTGCGGCGCGTTCGGACCGCCGCGCTGCGGCGGCACAGAAAGCTGCTGATCGGCCTTAGGGCCACCTTCGCGATACTCGCGCCACGTTTTAGCCGACGACGATGCAGCGAAATCAATTTCCCTCTGTATCTGGTCAAGCCCGGCATCGCTCTGATCACTGCGACCACGCCTGATCAAGAATATCGTGGGCGTGATGAAAGTCGGAGACCGTGATCTGCCCGGTCGGCTTCATTGCCCGGGCGTAGGTGTTGATCAGCGAATTGACCGCGATGCCGGGTCACTGCGACCAATCGGCGTCGGGGTGCATTTCCGTCGCACATGTGATGATGGAATTCATCACAGACGATCCTTGCATTCCTCGACCCATGCCCGGCGGCAGTAGTCCGCCGGTCTGGTAATAATTCTCGGCAGCCGCGTCGAGGGCCTGCGGACACAGGGCGCCTTGCGCATAAGCGCTTTTGTAGAGAGCCTACCCTTCCATTGCTAGAATAGCTTGTTGCAAATCCTTGAAACGCCGCGGCAATGGCGTCTGCGGGACGATTGGCTGGCCTCGGCCGTCCCCTTGCGAAGCTGCGGCCGCGCGCGCCGGTCCCGTTCTCGAACATGCTCATCGTCGAAGCCACCGCCTGCCGCATCCTCGGGTTGGAAAGATCAAGCCGTGTGTTGCGATCGAGGCCAAGGTTGCCCGCAACGGACGCGGCATAGTTCGCGGTATTGTTGCCGTCAAACGACGCACCCATTTATTGATAATACCCGAGACGGTATTGATACCGGCCTTCGAATATCGGCTAATCAGATTGGTGGCGGCGTTTAGGCGGTCCTGTCGATGTTGCCGGGCTTATCGTTTCGCAGACCGCGTGAGAGCAACCCGCTGCCCGGCAATTCGATACCGTTGCGCCGGGCATAGGCACCGAGAATCTTTCTGACTTGTTCCTGCTGATCGGCGTTGAGCGGCGCGCTGATCGACCTTCAAGGTGCGGGCCACATTCACCGCGGCCGTACCGCTGTTGCCCCCGGTCGGGAGCATCTGGCCGACCAAGGCGCCGTCGCGCGCGGCCGCACGGTTTTGACTGTCACTGTCAAACGAGGGCGCCGTGGTTGACCGTGCCGCAGCGGCGGAAGATTGCTGAGATCAGGTGGGGCCAGAGCGGGTGAACTTAGCACGGTCCCGCCGCCGGCCCCGCCAACCCCTGAAAGCATCGCGCCTTGATAGGTCGGCATCGGGAAATACAGGCCCACCATCGCTTAAGCCGCTGTCGCGAATTCGCCGAAATGCTTATCGGCTTCAACAAGATATTTTAAGTGAGCCGCGGCCAAGCGATCAAAATACCCGAAGTGATGTCGATCGCCTCCAAACCTGATTTCGGAAGGCCACTTGTTGCTATCCTTGTGCCAATGCAGCCCCTTGAGGCCACTGATGGCGCCCGGCCGAACACGCCTATCGCCCACATTCCGCGAGCGGGTCGCCTTACGAAGATTGCCCCATCGGCCGTTAGCTCTGTCAAGATCGCAATGGTCGTTTTTATCTTCGGGCCACTCACTGGTTGTATAAAAGCACGCGAGGCGCGTTCAGGTAGCATTTCCTTGAAATCTTAGTTTGGAGTCAGCCGTCTTCACGACTGCAACCCGCTCGCGCTCCGGCTTTAACGCAGATGGAACGATCAGCGCGCCAGCGAAATATTTCAGTCTCCGGATCGTAGGAGACAATCTCCCTCAAAACCTCAGCGGTCAGTGTGATCACCTCAGGTTAGCGCCCCCCGCACAGGGCATGAAAAAGCCGCCCGAAGGGCGGCTGCATCAGTTGAGACTTACCCGGCGCTCTCTGAGAGTTGCTATGTGCTGGGCTGGGACATACGCTAGCCATGCTTCGCCCGCTGCTTGGTAGCCCGCACACTGCTCGGCGGCGGAAGTGTCGCTCTCTACCAACTCCACGGACAATCGTACCGATCCCCTTCTAAAAGCTCGCTCGCGTCGCAACAAACTCCCCATAGGTATGCTCATCCCCAACGCATCCTCGCCTTCTTGACATCCAGAGTAGATATCTAACACGCGGCTATGCTAATTGTGCGCTATAGTAGTGAAGATTAAAAAATAGAGGTTGAGGGATTGGAGTTCCTATGGGCGGTCGGATTGCACCAGCAGCGTTTCTGGATGATACGCGACAAGAACTCGGCTCTGCGGAGCAGGCGCTTCTCCGGAGCCACGCCACGTCAGCAACGGACAAGGGATGGAACGCGCGCCTCTATCGCCTGCCGCGTTCCGAAAATCCGTTTCTTTGGTATCGCTATAACTCGCGACGAGATTGGTTTGATGGATGGGCGGATGCCAATGCCATGTTGATGCAGGGCACGATAGACGATTCACTTATTAAACAAGCGGCCGGCCTATGATGATATCTACTGCCTCATCTGCACAGTCTTCAACCGCAGCCTCTCGCCGTGCATCTTGCGCTGATATCGAGTTGAAACTATTTAGCCGCAACGGGCTTTCCGACGCCTCGCACCGAGCATGAAAAAGCCGCCGAAAGGCTGCGCGTTATTGTTTGATCGTAAATACGACCAATTCAGGCCGGCTTCTCAGCCGCATTCCTTCGTCGGTTGGCATGCTCCCATAGGAAAGGGCTATCCTTCCTTAAACCGATCGTGCACAGAAACTTGGCGCATTCCAGTTCAAGTCGCCACGGCATCTTCGCGGCAAAACCGCTCGGCTCCTCTTCGATGGGCGCCGGAGTTTCCACCTCCTCAGCGTCCTCACCGACAGGTGGCGCGACGGGGATGTCGTCATTACCAGTGGATGCCCGAAAACTTCGATCCGGCCCTCGTCAACGTCGAATGGATCACTGACGAACTCGCCATCCTTGCCAAACGCTGGTCGCGCAAACCCGCCAAACGCTCCAAAGCAAATTAAGCCTGCGGCCTTAGGCCAATGCTTACGACAAGACGCAAGTGCCGACTCATCATGAGAACCTGCGGTGAAAGAAAAATGATTCTTTTCGTAATCCGCGGTTATGTATCCGGCAGGCTGCCCTGCAAAGCGACCTCGGCCGCGTCTGGCGTCACCCACGAAAACTGCGGAAGCTGGTGTCGCGCAAAGGTGAATTGCCGTTTCGCATAGGCGCGGCTTTCGCGCTTGACGAGATCAGCGGCTGCGTCGAGATCGGTCTCGCTTTTGAGATGACGAAGCAACGGCGGCACACCCAGCGCTCGCATCACCGGCAGTGCCGGATCGAGGCCGCGGCGTTTGAGCGATGCGACTTCATCCAAAGCGCCGGACTGAAGCATTGTATCGAAGCGCCGATCGATCGCCACCCTTAGTGTATCGCGCTCCGGCGCAAGAAAAATCGCGCGGCAGGCGGAGATGTCGAGCAACGGCTTGCGTTTCGCGCCTTGGAAGAACGCGAGGCTCTCCCCCGTCGCAGCATGGACCTCCAGCGCACGCAAAATACGCTGCGGATCGCTTGGCCGCAGCCGCACGGCCATGATCGGATCGCGCGCCGCAAGTTCGGCGTGAAGTGCGGCGACGGACGTCCTCTCGGCCCGCGCCCGCCATTCGGCCCGGATCGATTCGGGCACGCGCGGAATCTCCGATAAGCCTTGAGTCAGCGCCTTGAAGTAGAGTCCCGTGCCGCCGACGAAGATCGGAAGCCGGCCTTCGGCGCGTAACCGCAGGAGGACCCTTCCCACATCTTCCACATAGCAGCCAACCGAATAATTCACGGCGCCATCGACGTGGCCGAAGAGCATATGGGGCGCGCGCGTCTCGTCTGCTGCGGTCGGCCGGGAAGTGAGGACACGAAGGTCGCGATAGACCTGCATCGAATCGGCGTTGACGACGGCCGCGCCCCAACGCTTAGCGAGACGCAACGCGAGATGCGACTTGCCGCTGGCCGTCGGACCTGCGATCAGAAACGCTGAAAATCTATTTTCCGCCATGGAAAATTCTTATGACTCATGGAGCAGCATTTGTCTGCGGTCGCATGCGACCAGCGCCAGCCGCGAGTGCAAGGACCTCGTCGTTCAGCCAGCGTCCGGCCGCGGCCAACCCGCCCCTCGCCGATAGGGGTTCCACCGTGATCGCGCACGAAGCGTCCATAAGTGCCAGTTTAACTGGCAGGCGACAGAGATCGCAGGGTGAGGCGAAGCGCGCGCCGTGGTTGCTGAGTGATTGTCGCACCAGTCCTGCTCGCCACGGGCATTACGCTCACTGCGGGCGATTCCCGTCTGCGTGGCACTTCCGCGTCTGAATCGTATCGCTTAACGAACTCGTTCGCGAAGTGTCGGGACGAGCGACACCCCTCGAATTAGCCTCGTATGCAGATGACGGTCTTTCCCTGGACATCTCCGTTGGGCAATCTATTCGTGTGACGGGATACGGCCAGACATTCGTGAGGAATTTCAATATATTGAGAACAAGCTTCCAAAACTTCCCGAGATTACGCACCAAAATATCCATTTACTTTCAAAGCTTCGCTGGAAAAATCTCGTCCAAGCGCATTAGATAGCGAATGGCAACGCTGGATTCAGAATGATTGTATGGCTCGCCTCGTATCCTCGTTCCGGGAATACGCTCTTGCGCACACTCTTATTGAGATGCTTCGAACTCAATACATACTCATTATATGACGACAGCGGCGACATCGGTGCGTGCCCGGAATTGCGATCTGCTGTTGGGCACGTTAACCACGGATTGGATCAGAAGAAGTTCTACAAACAAGCGAAGCGATCGAACGAAATATTCTTTGTCAAAACGCACGACGCGCCCCGCGATAATGCCAAGGCGATTTACGTCGTTCGTGATGGGCGGTCCGCCATTATCTCTTACTATCACTATATGAGAAATTTTGCTTCGAGCGCGACGGTTTCTGCGAGAGGCATTGTCGTGGGCGAATGTTTGTTTGGCTCGTGGGGCGAACACCTTAAGCAATGGACACCAATGGAGCGTCACGACACATTGCTGTTGAAGTACGACGACTTGCTCAGCAATCCCTATAAAGTCGTTGAAAATGTCTCTTCTTTTATTGGCCGCCCGATCGTCAGAGTCAGTTTTCCGTCGTTCGCTGATCTAAAGTCGACGAACGCAAATTTTTTCCGATGCGGCAATGACATTGAAAATATAGAACAGCTCCAAGGTGACGATTTGGATCTGTTCTGGCGCATGCACGGAGACTTGATGTTAAAATACGGCTTCCCGCACTCCGTGCCGACATCGAGTTAACCGGATGCGGCGAGTAGATCGAAGGCTTTGAGCCAAATCAGGAACCGTTCCCCTTTTCCCCGAATGCCCCAGCGGCATTCATAAAGTTACTCCTGTGCGTTCGCTCATCCCAAACTCGGCCCCGATCCACGGCAAGAAGTTGTCGATCTGAAAGTGTAGTGGGAGCGCCTCGTTAAAATATTAAGCTCGAGGCCACAACTTATTTAAGATGTTCGAAAAGCGTTTTTCGTGCGGGTGCGACTTAGCGAAGAATCGAAGTGTCTCAGATTTGACCTTCCAACTCCCGTCTTGGGGACTTCGCATGAGACGATAGAATTTTCTATCCTTTACCGCTTCTTCGCGATTGGCAGCATCCACTTCCTTATAGTACCCCTCCAAATCGGCCGAGGCTTGCCCCTCTCGTTGGGTAAATCTCGCAAGCGAAAAATCGACCGTATAAAGCGCTGCCGTTCGTGCGAACCGCCGCCAAAGATCCCAGTCTCCTGCGAGGCGAAACTCAGGATTTAAGCCGCCGCTGTCCAACCAAAGCTCGCTACGCCAGAAAGTCCCTTCCTGCATGATGAAGTTCTTCCGTCTTCCATCATGCAAGCCGGCACTCAAATTTTTTCGAGTGAACTTCTGCTGTCCCCAAGGGGTGAAATTTCCTTTGTCATCTCGCCCTATGAAAGGGAGCCCGGTTAGCCATTCTACATTTGGAAGTTCATTAAAGATCGACGCCACGGTTGCCAGCGTTCCAGGCAGCAGCATGTCGTCGGAGCCAAGCCATGTCATAATCTGCCGGGTACGTATGCTTTTCGCGGCGCGGTTTATCGCGTCATAGATACCGCGGTCGTTCTCTGACGAGAACGTTACTCCCCGCGCGGCCCACGCCTCTGCAATCTTGCGCGTGTCATCCGTGGAGGAATTGTCTTGGACATGGACGTGAACGCGATGGCTGCCTGGCTGTGTCAGCAGGATGCTCGCCAAGCATCGTTCGAGATAATCCGCCGAATTATGCGTCGGGATTACGATAAAAAACTCTGACAAGCCGTTACCTCCGCATCCGATTTTCGTTCCTTGCGCCTCCGCGTCGTGGCCCCAGCGCAAGAGCGAGCGTTTAGATGAACCACAGATTGTTGCTCACGTACTGGCCCCTTCGATGCTACAACAAGGGGGGCCGTTGTAGTTTGATTTGCGGTCGAGCGGTATCGTCGTCGAATGCCTCGCCCACCGCGCAAACTGCCGGCTAAACGTAAGACTGAAGAGTGCTTTTCAGCAAGCGTTTGAAGGCCCTCCTGAACCCAGCGCCCGACAAAAATTGGAATGGGTCACCTCCGCCTCGAGGAGTACCTCCTGTTCGCACATTATGTCTCGGTCGCATGCGGCGATTTCTTCGCCGCGGCGGGCCAGCTCGCTTTCGCGTTTTTTGAGCTTTGGTCCTCGCGCAGCCGCTCGTACGATCCCCTCGATCTGCGCGCCAATTGCTTGCAGATCCTTAAAGTTTGCCTCGCGGCGCTCTAGGTGTTTGATCCCAGGTTTTAATGGTGCAATCCTATCAGAAGACTCAAAGGATGCGCTATGGGGCAAGTTTTACACGGGAGCGCCACAACGACAGAGGTGGTCCGTCGAGCGATACAAAATAGTCAAGCGAGCCTGAGAGCCCTCGCCAAGCATTATGGGATCAATCAAAAGACCGTCGCCAAGTGGAAGAAGCGGGAGGCCGTTTCCGATCTGCCGACCGGTCCAAAAGCGCCGAGGTCCACGGTCCTTTCAATTGAGGATGAGGCGATCATCGTCGCCTTCCGGCGTCATACGCTGCTGCCGCTCGATGATTGCCTTTACGCTCTGCAGCCGACGATTCCACATCTGACGCGGTCATCCCTGCATCGCTGCCTGCTGCGGCACGCCATCAGCCGACTGCCGGAAGTGGAGGGCGACAAACCGGCGAAGAAAAAGTTCAAGAGTTACCCGACCGGCTTCTTCCACATCGACATCGCCGAGGTCCAGACCGCCGAGGGCAAGCTTTACCTCTATGTCGCGATTGATCGCACCAGCAAATTCGCTTTCGTGCAGCTGGTCAAAAAGACCGGAAGAACGTCGGCCTCAGCCTTTTTGGAAAGCCTCATTGAGGCTGTCCCCTACAAAATCCACACGGTGCTGACCGACAACGTCCTATCTCAGGAACGGAGACGAGAGAGCAGACAATATGCCTCTGTACACGCAAGCATGGGCTTGCGTGATCTCTTTTGTCAACTTCTGCGCACGCGTACTTCATTGAACTCCACTCCACTCGCAACATTCACTCTTCAGGCGGCATCCACCGGCGAAGGAAGTTCTCGTCCATAGCAAACATAGGGTCCAGCAAGGCGTGGCCCTGACCGTCTTCAATACGAGATACAAACCCAGGTGGAAGACCCAAGCATTATCTACAGGGTTGCGGTTGCACCCTCACGGCAGCTGCTGAGAGAGGTTCTTCCGCCTGGTACCGGCGCTTCGATGAAGGGCCGGTAATCGGAACCGCTTTTGATGACAGCGTGCACGACACGCGCCATCTTGGCGGTAATTGCTGTGAGCGCTTTGCGCTTGAGATCTGGATTGTCTCGATCTCGAGCGACATAGCGCTCGTATTTATCTCTGAAGCTATTGTCACGCTGGCGGATCGCGACCTGGCCGGCGATCCAGAGCGTTCGGCGTAATCGGGCATTGCCATACTTTGAGAGCTTGGTCTGGCCGCGGAAGCTGCCAGATTGCAAAGTCGAGAGATCGAGCCCGCAGAACTTCAGAAACTGTCGGTGATGACCGAACCGCCGGAGATCTCCCCCTTCGGCAATGATCGTCAGGGCGTTGATCGGACCGATGCCCGGAACCTGACGAAGACGTTGATAGTCCGCGTTTTCGCAAAGCAGGCTATCGGCGAGATTCTCGATCTCCCCACGTTGCCGGATCAGACCCCGAGCTTCGGCAAGCACCATCCGGAACATCTGAATGGCGGGAGCATCTGGCGGCAAGGGCAACCCGATCGAGGTGCGTGCCGTCTCGTAAATATCGGCGAGCAGACGCTCTTTAGAGACTTTCCGCCCAATCACCGCCCAAGCCGCCTGGAGGAAAGCCTCCTTGCTCAAGGCTGTGATACTCGCAGGCGTCGGAAACTGCTCAAGAAAAGCGAAAAACCAATCGCTCCGACTATTGCCTTTAAAGCGTTCGACCTCGGGAAAATAGAGCGGCAGATAATGCGTCAGGATCCGATGCTGAATCTCGGTTTTTGCCTTAGAGATTGTCTCATGTGTTTTTGAAAGTTCCTGCACATCATTGATCCCCGCTTTCAAAGGATCATGATAATGCTGTGTCGCGCCAATCCGCAGCATATGCAGGATGACCTGGGCATCCTTGGGATCGTTCTTGTCCCAGCTATTGTGGAGGGCCTCGCGCGTTCGCGCGAGCGCCATGGACGAGATCAGCCGAGCTTCAAATCCGGCTTCGATCAGACGCCAGGCCAGAGGTCGATGATAATTGCCGGTAGCCTCAAAACCGCAGACGATCGGCCGCTCGTAACGTAACAAAGTCTCGACCAGGCGGTCATGTTCGGGCCGCGTGTTCAGCACGCTCAGCCGACGGCGGCGTTGCTGGGGCCCGGCCTCGATGAGGACTTCATTGCGGGCTTTGGCGACATCGATGGCTACCAGGACGGTATTGTTCGGAATAGGCTGTCTATTGGTCATGACCGGCCCCTCCGGAATGAGGCTTGAACACCACCATTCTAGAGGCATATCGATCGGCCATGGCCGCCTCGCGCGTCGCGTGCTTGCTGCTTGAGGGCAGCACGCGCCGCTTGGTCGGCGGCTCGCTCATCCTTCCTGAGGTGCTACGGCATCCAGTTCACATTCCCTCCACGCTACGCGGACGGCCCGACGGCAAGATATATGACGCACATGTTCGACATGCGCTGCATAGAAAACGGAATCGAACATCGACTCACCAAAATCAAACATCCCTGGACCAATGGTCAGGTCGAACGCATGAACCGGACAATCAAGGACGCGACCGTCAAACGCTATCATTACGAGAGCCACGCCCAACTCGAAAAGCACCTCATCGACTTCATCAACGCCTACAATTACGGCCGCCGCCTCAAGACGCTGAAAGACCTCACGCCTTTCGAATATATTTGCAAAATCTGGACAGACGACCCAAAAAGATTCAAGCTAAATCCGCTCCAGAAATCCTTGGGACCAAACACCTAGAGCGTCGTGCGCGGAACAGCTCTTCTCGCTCGGAGTTAATTCCGATTGGGTGTTCTTGAGATGCTACTAAGTTCCACCGATTCCCTCCGCGAGCCCTTCCGCTTCGACCGTTGCTTCCTTGAATGCCGAAATCGCCAAACGGTCGCGGACTATCGGCGCCTTTGGAACACCACGCGGAATTCGCGGATCGAGTTCGGAGGCAGCGTCAGCCGCCCACCTGTCTTGGGCTGCTATGTAGGCATTTTTGATGCCGCATTTGCGCTGGATTCTTTTCAGGATTTTGCTGATCGACATTTTCAGCATCGATGGCCCGCGGAAACCGTCCCTTTTTGTACGGCCGGATATTAGCGATCGGTTGTGACGTCAGCTTTCAGCTCCCGCAGGATCGAAATGATCCGCTCTCCTGGAAAACTCGATCGTCTCATGGCCCGGCCCCGCCATTGGTCCGAAGTCCATCTTTCTTTTGAAAATTGGGGGGCCACTGCATATCAAATTCCTCCTCAATGCTAACGTGATTTCAACGGATTTGCGCGCTTCCTGAGCTACCGACATCTTTCGTGAGCGATGAAATGACTGAGTTTAAAGCCTGGACCTATGCGCAGGCTCGAGCCTTTCTTTGGCCAGCAGAAAAACTCCCTGCAAGCTGGGTCCCTGGTAATCCGCCACCTCGGCCTTTTCGGACTCCGGTCGATGACAGTATCGAGGAATTGCAGTTGGCGGGACGGCTGCGTGATAAAATCCCGCCATTTGCAGCCGGCGCTCAGGGTCAAATATCTAGAAGAGACGACCTCAACGAATTTTGTCCTTTCCGAGAAACAAGATCTCACTGGATTCCCTTCGCGCTGCAGGTGGCGCGACTGGAGGAGGAAAGGCATCAGCGGCGGGTGAGCATCCGTGGCCGTCTAGACACTGATATCGAATCCGCTTTAGAGGCGCTTAAGAATTTCGTCCATCATGACGTGCATGAGACGGCCGGCGTCGAACGCGCGCTCCTCTCCCCTCCGACCGCCTCGCTCGACACCGAAGTTATGGAAAACCAGCTCGTCCGGGACTTGCCTGAAGCGGAACAGAAAGTGATCGGGCGCCCGCCTACTAACGAAGAAGCAGAGATGTTCGGTGATTTCCTTCTTGTTCGCCGGGCTATGGCGGCGAAAGAAGCAGCATCGAACGCACGTGTCGAAATCAGCGCATTAAAATCGGAGAGAAGGCTACTTTACGTCCCTCGGGCCGACTTCAATCAGTGGAACATATCATTTGTTCATACACTTGGGTTTGCATGGCGACGATTTACCGGAGTCGACCCGTCGCGCGCGCCGGAGAGCCCGTTTTCGCGTTTTGTTGATTCCGCCTATCAAAGCCTCGCCCGGGATGAAGAGCTATTCTGGAACCACCCATGCCGATTTGTCGCAGAACACTATGCCCGTGATTTCTCTTACGTCGATAGAGACCCGCCGCTGGTAAGCAGGGCCCTCCCGATTTGGGAAGAAATTCTGAAGGCATTGTTAAAGCGAACTAATAATCCGCTCGACAATCGCGTTTGAATGCAAAGGCGGCGTTAAATTTGTGCCGCCTCGTCCTCATCTTGCCGATCGATATACAGACTCGAAGAATGCGCCATTAGCGAATTCCGAAGACTGGCGAGCGGATTTGGCCGAATGAACTGCGCAAACAATCTGAATCGCATCTAAGTACGACGCGCGCTTCTACCATACATAGTAGCGCCTCCAATTCGAACGCCTAGAGCGGGTGAGGCTACGCGCCTGAAATCGATTTTCTTGCCGCTTCCCTGACCAAACGTGACCTCCAGACTCCAAGCGCACATAGGGCTCGGCGGTTCTTCCGCGAACTTACGTCATGAGAGCTAAATGCGAATTTAGCGCATTAGCTCTCATGGAAGAGAACCAGCAAGCCTGACAATGTGACCGCCATAGGGTTCGCACCCACGAAGTAAGCACACGGTCCAACTCGAGGCCCCCCAGCTCGACAGCCTGATTAAACTACCCCGCTCTTCAATGCCTTACGGCACAAACCTGACCGCAACATCCATACCTTGGGTGATCGCAGCTGCGCGCATGCAATAGCAACAGCGATCCGCCCCCACGACAAGACAAATTGGCGGTAGCACACCATGCCACGCGGAATCAAACTTACAGAGCCATACCGGACGCTGGAGCGTCATGCCACATCGAAAGAATGGCATGGTATTCAGCAATACGCGGGTCGGCTATCGGCGCTCGGAATTAAGCCCAAAGACATCACCAACTCAATTCTGACGGGCCAGCTTTCGGAGATCGTGTCTGGCGGCGCATCGTCGGCGCTCCGGCTCTATCGCACAAACCAGTTCATTAACGCCGTGAATTCCTTGCGCGCGCGCAAGCCGTGGCTCGGCCTTCCGCGCCTGGCACGAATCCCGACCCGCGGCGACAAGCGCGAGGCACTCCAGAACAAACTGCTCGACTCCTATCGCGTCGAGTTCGGCGAAATCCTGAAAGAGATGCCACCCGGCTCACGTGAAACTTTCGCGAACTGTTTCTTAAACATCGGGCTCGCGCTGCAAGCCGCTGGATATAGCCAGTTCACGGTGGCGGATCTCCTTAAATCCGAGTGTATAAGAATCGCCTTGCGTTCTTTTGGTCCCACTCGCAAGGCAAGTGCAAGCCGCAGTGTCGCTCTTACGCTGCTTAGGCATCTCGCGAACTATTATGCCGATGACGATGCTCTTGAGCGCCTGAAATACTTTCGCACGCGAATCACGCTCCGGGCACACGGCATCCCGAATCACATATTACTGCGGCTCACGCCCTATTACGATCGTGCGGAAATCGCGGCCATCGCAAGAAAAGCGCGCCTTGCAGTTGATCGTCTTGAAAAAGTACAAAACTTGACGAAGCCCGTACTCTACGCGGCGCAAGCAGGCATCATCCTCGTCATTTCGATTTTCTGTCTATATCCATACGCCCTTTTGAAGGACCTTCGTCTCGTACAAAAACGCGGCTTAGTGCGCCTCGTCGACAAATCTGGTCGCGAGGTCGATTCCAACTGGCCTAAGCCAGTTCGAGCTATTATTCGCCGCTACCACAATGCCATCGCTGATCATCTCGATACCAGGAGTACCGGCCTGTTCGTCACGCTCAAGGGTCGTGCACGGAATTGGAAATCAGCTACGCGTCCACATACGCGGTACGTGATGCGCAAATGGGGCATCACCCTGCCCCCGCGTTACATACGGCTCATCGGCGTCATACAGCTCCTTTTTGCGAATACGCCGCATGACGAGATCTGCGCTCGCGGAAAATGGAAGTCTGTCGAGGCCTTCAATTTCCATTATCGGCAGCTAATACGCGACATCAAGGTTCTACGTGATGCGGAAAATTCCGATGACGACGAAGATGTGTAAGTCCATGCCAGCCCCCTCACACGGTGGAACGAAACCAATCCATGCGGTCCCCTTCACAAAGTTGAGTTATGCCGATCACCGCCTACTCGTCGATTGCGGGAAACGAATAGCTAACTCACAAGGTGAGGCCGAAAGGATGGGCTACCATTGGCGTCGACATGTGTCATCTATCGAGCGCTGCTATCCGGATCGTCTCGCCCTTTCCCCGAGCAAGCGATATAGCGCGGACCTCATTGATGATTACGTATCCCATTCCCTTCGTACCACAAGCCATAAGGCAGTAGGTGACGCCCTACGACACATACGTCAGATTTACGATACGTTTTATCGCGATGTTGATCTGAGCCGCTTAAACTACCGGATTGAGCTGTTGGGATCACCCAGCGGAAAATCGAGGCGCCGTCGCACCATTCCTCTTGACGACCTGCCTCCCCGCTTCGCAAAGCTAATCGAACCACTCCTATCCGGGCCGCCGCTGAATCCCAACGCGTCATACGCCGAGCAGCAAGCCTTTAGGACCGCTCGGAGAAAAAGAATGGGGACTCGCTATACGGCCTGCGGCTTTTGGGGTGCTCTTGAGCGCGCGGGCGTCGCCTGGCGCCACCGCCCCCCGGCCTCGTTGATTTGCCCCGATTTTCTTGGAGTCTGGCGTGCGGATATCGGAAATTCCGACAACCGCCATAAAGTGCTAGATCGTTATCGGGAGTTAAGCACCGCGATGGGGGCGCTCGTCTCCCCGGCAGCGGCTGCAATTATCGATAAGCACGCCGAAAGATTTCGAGCAGAATCCTCAAGTTCGCAATGTAGCACGCGGATCGACAAGAACGAAATAACCTCAGATGATAAATTATTGTATGACGAATTGCAGATTCTCAATACATCCCTCGCCAAAGACGACCTCGATCGCGAGCCCGGCGAACCCAACTCGGTAGAACTGGATAGGCAAAAGCCGATCAGGGATGCCTACCGCGCCTTCCAGCGATCATTGATGAAACACGCACCTGAAATTTGGCGTCAGCCGCGAGACAAGCGCGATATAAAACGAGCCGTCAATTTTTACATTGAAGATTTGCGTCTTAGATGCCGGCCGCGTACTGTCGCCAATCACCTTTTTTTGCTGCAAACCGCGCTTCGCCATATCTCCCCTAACAGGAAATATTATTTCCTTTCCGCTCGCATAAAAGAGCTACGAAAAAGCGACCCCGCGGCCCCGCCAAAGAAGCCCGACATCTCAAGCAAAGAACTGAAAGATATCGGCGCTGCCATGCTTGAGGACGCTTGGCGTCGCATTCAGGATTTACGTCTCTGCCCCTATCGCTATTGCCCGTTTGGTCCCCTGGCGGAACAGTTCCGGGATGGGCTGATTATCGTTATCTTCGCGAACCTGCCACTGCGCGTCAGAAATCTTTCCGCGCTGGTGCTGGGCATCTCCCTCCAACGAAACTCTCGGGGGAGATATACAGTCGTATTCCCTCCAGAACTGATGAAGAATAATAGGTCTTATTTTCAGAGCCTGCCGCGGGCGGTCTGTAAATTGATCGACCGGTATCTGAGGCCCCTCGAAGCGACGCGTTACATGGACTCAACATCCGTGCGCGAGCTTATCTGCCCATCCAGCACTTCGGACGCGCTTTGGCTATCACGGCAGGGTGGCGGACTCCATCGCGGCTCCATTAAACGCATTGTTCCTGAGGTCATCTTCAACCGGACTGGACAACGGATTTCTACTCACAAGTTTCGTCGGATCTTAGCCACAGAAGCATACGAAAGGGATCCCGACAGCATACTCGTTTCCGCGTTGCTCTCGCATATGCAATCATGTTCGAAGCTACATTACATCGACCCTGAGGTTCGAGAACGTCGCTTTGCTGGTCGTCAGATCACCCTCGAGAAAATGGCCACACAATGTCTCAGCCGACGGTCCCGTGTTCGGAGCCTCGCAGCATGAGGAGCGTTACGATATTGCGTCAGCGGGGGGCTGATTTATTGGGCTGAACACCGTAATCACCGCCTTTGACAAGATCGCTTCTTACAGTCGAGCAATACGAATATCGAATAAGAAGCCTCTAGCAGGCTGCTGAAAAATTGCGGTGCTTCAGGCGCGGAGAGAGTTGCTGCTGACTTTCCGAGAATGGCTTTGTCGATGATGACGGTCGGCGGATGTGGCTGTGATGAGCGACGCCTTAGGTGGCATCATGGTGTCATCTCCTCAATCAATTTCGGTAGTCTGACGAGGTTGTAGGCTGCGGCGGCGAAGGCGAAGGCCCAGCCCACGCGATCGACGCCGCGAAACTTCGTCTTGCGCTGCCCGGCGATGGTCTTCATCCAACCAAAGGCCTCCTCGATCCGTTTACGAATGCGCTGGCTCGCCGAATAGGCCTGATGGCGCGTTGTTCGCCGGTCGATGGTTGAACGCCGGCCGCTGATATTTTGCGCGATGTGCGGACGCACATTCATGGTTCGCAGTTCATTGACGAAATCGGCCGCGTCATAACCCTTGTCGGCGCCGAGCGTGATGGCTTTTGGCCGATCGGCGCGCGGCTCGATCATGGCCAGCGCCGCGATGCGTTCGCCATGGCCGTTGGCGGGCGTGAGACAGGCATCGACGATGAGGCCGCAACGGTTCTCCATCAAGGCGTGGCCGAGGAAAGCGAGTTTTGCTTCCATGCCCGGCCCCTTGCGATAAAGTCGGGCCTCGGGGTCAGTGGTCGAGGCATGTGTCTCGTTCGAGCGCTTCTCACCCTTGAAATCCGCCTCGGCGTTGCGGCCAGGACCTGACGGCGGCTGATCCCCTGAATCGTCCTTCGGCTTGAAGCTTTTCATCGAGGCCCAAGCCTCGATCAGCGTGCCATCGACGGAGAAATGATCCGACGAGATCAGCCTTTTGACGCGCGGCTGGGCCAGCACGGCGGCGAGGAACTTCGCGGCGATCGCCCCATCGAGCAGACGATCGCGGTTCTTGGAAAACACCGTCGCATCCCACACCGGATCGTCGATGGTGAGCCCGACAAACCAACGAAACAGTAAGTCGGTATCCAATCGCTCCATCAACTGGCGTTCCGAGCGAACTGAATAGAAAGCCTGCAACAGCATCGCCCGCAGCAGCCGTTCCGGCGGGATCGACGGACGGCCGACCTTCGAATAGAGCGCCGCGAAATCCGCCGCCAGGGCTCCGAGCGCCTCGTTGGCGATCGCGCGGATCACTCGCAACGGATGATCACGGCGCACCCGCGCCTCCAGATCAACATAACTGAAAAGCTGTCCCGAACCTTCGTCACTGCCGCGCATGCTGCTGTCTCCCAACGAAATGGAATCACGATCAGCCCCGCAAAGGAAGAGGGTTTTTCAGCAGCCTGCTAGGTGCTGTCTGCTTCAGACATGCAAGACATGCACATCTCTGCCGCGGCGGCGCCGAGCACTTGTGATACGCGGTGATATTCGCGCAGCAATACCACGGTGCCTAAATTACAGTCCGCTCTCGCTCTCATCCGAAGTCAACGCGAGCATTTATTATAGAGTTTAAAACCATCGTTCGTCCCTCCAGATCAAAGACAGCTAACCTCATCATATTGATTAGCCCAAAAAATGAAATGTCATGGAGACCATGACCTCCCCCAGGAAAGAAAGTTAAATAAATGCCTGCACCGACAAACGTCGATATTAAAAAAGCCCTCGATACCTATCTGCGAGCGAACGCATATCTCGCAGACATCTTGGCAAGAGACGAATCCACGCCCTCGGTCGCGAAAGCTTTTCCGCATCGGAAGCTGCTGCTCGTCGATTGGGCCTCGAACCTGCCAAAGCTTCCTCTGGTCGCGCCTGAACAATCCGATCTGGATTGTGGTTCGACCGAGGTGCCATCGCATGAAACAGTACGCATCTACATCGCAGGTTGTGAGGGTTTAAAAGCGCTGGCGCGCGAATTTTCGCTGCCGCTTTTCAAGATCGGCACTACGCAAGGCGATCTTTTGCAACGACTGGCGGCGCTTGATGCCGACCAATATGCGGCCAACTATCGCCGCGGCAAAAAAATGATCACCGAGCTGGGCTTCAATCGCTGGAGTATGACCACGCTCGATTTCGATCTTCCAAGGGCGCTTAACAGCCCGATCTGGATCGAACCCCGCGCTCTGCGTGTCCGCCTGCCCCGTTCAATCTCGACGGAAGCTTTCGAGCGCCTTGTGCGCGAGGCGCTGTCCGAGATTTCTTTGGCGACCTGGCTCGAAACGGCTGATGGCCAGCGGCATTTCGCGGAACTCGGAATCGATTTGGAGCGCGCGCATCGCTACACGCCTTACGCTTATGGCGCGAAGTCGCGTGTCTCGCGGGCGGAAGAGATTTATATCTTTCGTCGCGCCGACATGCCGCGGCTGTGCAAGATTGTCGAATCGATCGCTTCCTCGACCTGACCGAGCGCGTTAAAACGTCATCGTGAGAAGTTCATTTCCAGGTGGCGATGGAGTTTCGGTTTACCCCGAAAGGTCCGTCGTCCCCCTGGAGTGAATCATATGAACGCGGACTGTTTACGGGACACCTCCTAAGCTTCCGGCAGAGGAATCACGAGCCAGATCCAAAGCCCTTCTGGCGCCGCGTCTTTGCGACGGCGATATTACATTTCCGCTCCACGTAGCAGGAGATCTGTCGCGAAGGCTCTCACGCATGCGTATCACTCTTGTCGTTGCGTGATGAATGTGCCATTCGCCAGCGGCCATTGCTTGCGCACTTCGTCCGGGTACCGTGAGAGGAGAATTATTTGCTCGTTTTGTACTTTTCGCCGGGATCGAGCTCGCTCGCCATCCATATCGCGTTGAATGAGATCGGCGCGCCCTTCGAGGCGAAGCCCGTTCTCGTCGCCACGAAAGAGACGCGCAAACCGGAGTTCCTCGCGATCAATCCCGAAGGCAAAGTACCAAGTTTGCTTATTGACGGCCGGCTTTTGACCGAAGTCCTTGCGATCCTCTTCTATCTCGGCGAAAAATATCCCGAGGGAAAATTGCTTCCCGAGAGTCTTGAGGGCAAGGCGCAAGCGCTTTCCTGGATGTCATTCCTTGCTTCGACTGTGCATGGCGCACGCGCTAATGGAGAGGAAGTGCGAGGTGCTTTCCGTCTAGCCGCCAACAGGCTCGGCGATCGTGCATGGGCGCTCGGCGACTATTCCGTTGCCGACATCTTCCTTTTCCGATTGTTCTGGCGGTTCGCGGCACGATTCAAATTCGTGGCTGGCGAGTTTCCCACGCTCGAAGCGCATCGCGCCCGGATGCTGGCGCGCCCTGCGGTCGTCGCTACGCTAGCTGCGGAGGTTCTCATCGCGGAAAAAGCCGGGCTTACATTGCCTTAAACCCGAAGATGGTCTTGCCTCTCTGGACGGTCGCTCCTGGCATCTCCGCGCTGGCATGGTTTCATCATCGATTTTCGATCGAGGAGGCCTTCAGTGAAGCATCTCAATCGGATTTGGATTGGATACGTCGAAGCATACTTGCCAGCTTCACGGTGTGGATGCCGTGGAGGTGCGCCGCGTTCCGAGGCCCTTGACCGTAACCTCAGCTTGGACTTTCCCAGTTCGCGCAAGGCCCGAGATAATCGGAACTTCGGAACTTCGCTGGGCCGATTGGGAAAATTTCATCGGCTTTCGATGCCTCCGGCGTTGCTCGAATGGCGAACATAGACGGAACGATACTGGCGCAAGCCAAGGCTTACCCACAGGATCACCTGATGTAATGAGTGAAATGTAAAAAGGCGGAAATGCCCTTTAAATCAAGCAATTAAGACAACGCATAATATTTAATCTGAGCCACCCGAGCGGTTTCGGGTCTGTCGCTTTTGATCAGCAAACCGCCGTTTATGCCGATTCTGAGGTTCTGAATAAGACGCGCTTTTAGATGTTGCGTTCTCGCGCTCGCGCTCTTGGCCGAGCCCAACCCAGTACTGAGCGCCATGTGCTGAACGCGTCTCTAGCGATCGAGCACCACACCGCGTGCCCGGCTGCGACGGGCGCGCAAAACTCTTGCCGGTCTTACTTCTTATCATTATGTAGGTAATATCACTACATAAAGGGTGTCGACAATGGATGAAACTGTCCCGGCAGCGGATGCTAACCGGAAATTCTCCCTCATCCTCCGCAGTGTAGGTCAAGGGAACAGCTATGTCGTAACAAGTCATGGAAGGCCTGTAGCGCGCATCGTTCCTGCAACCGGGCATGAATACGTCGCAACCGGCGCGCGGGCAGCGCTGCTAAGCCGCCTTGAGAAACAGTCTGTCATCCACGCGGGCCACTGGACGCGCGATGATCTGTATGAGGACCAACAGTGAAACTTGCACTCGACACCAACATTCTGGCCTACGCAGAGGGCGTCAACGGTGCCGACAGGCGGAGCGCTGCGCTCGATCTTGTGCGTCGTCTTCCACCGGAGGCCGTGCTCATTCCGGTCCAGGTCCTTGGTGAACTGTTTAACGTTCTCGTTCGCAAAGCGGGCAAGTCGCGCCGCGAAGCGCGCGACGCCTTGCTTGGCTGGCGTGATGCATTCCCTCTCGTTCAAACATCTGCGGAGGTCGTACAGTCGGCTGCCGATCTGGCAACAGATCATCGATTGGGCATCTGGGATGCTGTAATTCTGTCGGCATCCTCACACGCCGGATGCCGATTACTTCTCTCCGAAGATCTTCAGAAGGATTTTACATGGGGCGGCGTAACCGTCGTTAACCCCTTCGCGTCAGAACGGCATGCACTGCTCGAGGCGCTTTTGAACGATTGAGAGGGGCCTCGCTGAATCGAGCGGGGAACTCCTAAACTTCTTCGCTTTCGCGACTTCAACGACCCGGAACACTTTCCGCTCGGAGCCCTGAAAGCGACCAGAACCCAAGTCGGGGCTCTACGGGAAAGCAACAACTTGATTTTAAACCGGCCATAACGACGACCAGCTTTCCTGACGGCGTTGCATGATCGATACCTCAGAAAGCAACAAAGTAGGTTTATTCTGACCTGCAACAGGCGACGTTAGGCATTCGCCCCGCATGTGGCTTTCAAATCAGAGAGTTACGATCACTCGCTCATCAGGAACGCGACCGAAATCGCACTCTTTGGAACGGGACGGCGATTTCGTAGGTGTCGCTTTTAGCCTCCAAACGGCGCCGAAACCGTGGCTCTGGACTCTTGCCGCATGAAATGATATCAAAATGATAGCATTTCTTATTTTCGGAGGGTGACAATGACGGCAAATCTCCTTGTCAGAAACCTTGACGACGAAATCATTGCGCGTCTCAAAGAGCGTGCGATGAAGCATGGTCGTTCGGCCGAAGCCGAACACCGGGAAATCCTTCGTCAAGCCCTGATCAACGAGGCAAGCGACACCTTCGACGAACTTGCTGCAAAGATCCGAGCAATGACTCCTCATGACAAGAAGCCCACCTCATCTGAGGTCCTGCTTCGCGAAAGTCGTGATGAACGATGACTTTATGCGTCATAGATGCAAGCGTCGTCATAAAATGGTTCATTCAGGAAGATGGAACCTCCGAAGCTCTTGCTCTTCGTACAAAAGGGCTCGCATTCATCGCTCCCGATCTTCTCGCCCCGGAATGCGCTAACATCCTCTGGAAAAACTACCGGCGAAACGAAATTTCACAAGGGCAAGCCGAGGCCGCCGCAGACGCTATAGCGACCACAATCGATATCGAATTTATACCAACACGATCCTACATTGCCGCGGCAGCCCGAATCGCAATTTCTCTGAATCATCCAGCTTACGATTGTTTTTATCTCGCGCTCGCGCTTCAACGCGATTGTCGTTTCATAACTGCCGACCAACGCCTCCTCAACAAGCGGCACGAGGAAAATGGCAGGCAATTCCTGAAGCTGGTTGTCGGTCTTGCCGAAGCCAACCAATAATAGACTTCACGCCGCTTCTCGCGCACCTATGTCGTCTGCGAGAACAAGCGGGTAATCGCCTATTTTTGCATCTCGGCTGGCTCGATTGAACGCGAAGCGGCCCCACGCAAGGTACGACGCAATGCGCCGGATATCATCCCGGTGTCCGTCATTGCGACTAGCAGTCAGTCTCGACCATTCCGGAAAGGGTCTCGGCCCCGACATTCTTTCCGATGCGCTGCATCGGATCGCCATTGCCTCACAAAGCCTCGGCATGGCGGCAGTTCTGGTCCACGCCAAAGATGAAGCCGCCAAGCATTTCTATATGAAGTGCGCCGAGTTCATCGAACACCCGGCATGTTGATTTCCACTGAGAGCTGATGGAGTGGATGCCCCCTCCCGACGGCATCGCGATGTGCCAGAGTGATGTTGCAACACGTCACTCAGAGGAAAGAGCATCCATGAAGGAAGTTAGCATTGTCGGGCTGGACCTTGCAAAGCGGGTCTTTCAAGCACATGGCGCCGGCGCCGATGGCGGTGTCATCTTCCGCAGAAAGCTGTCCCGCAGCCAGGTTCTGGCCTTCTTCATGGGGCTGCCGAAGTGCGTTGTCGCCATGGAAGCATGTGCAACGGCGCATTATTGGGCTCGCGAGATCGGCAAGCTCGGCCACGAAGTTCGCTTGCTGCCGCCCGCTTATGTGAAGCCCTTTGTCAAACGCCAGAAGAATGACGCGGCAGACGCCGAAGCGATTGTCGAGGCCGCCATGCGGCCCTCGATGCGGTTTGTCGTTCCTAAAACCGAGAGCCAGCAAGCCTGCTCAATGCTCTTTCGGACGCGCGATCTCTTCGTGCGCCAAAGAACGCAACTCATCAATGCCGTCCGAGCCCATTTAGCTGAGCACGGCATCATTGCACCGCAGGGCATTTCAAACTTAGCATCGCTGACAGAGGCTATCGAAGACAATATTGGCCTCGACCTGATCGTCGTGGAAACCGCACGGCTTTATCTTGAACAGATCGAGATGCTGTCGTCTCGTATTGCCAGCTTGGAGAAGACGCTCAAGTCGGAAGCCAAACGATCGGAGAGCACGACCCGGCTGATGTCCATGCCAGGGGTGGGGCCGATCACCGCTATGGCGATCGAGGCCTTTGCCCCCGCTATGACGACGTTCCGGAAAGGGCGAGACTTTGCAGCATGGCTCGGGCTGGTGCCTAGACAGCATTCGAGCGGTGGAAAGCAGGTCCTCGGCCGAACCTCGAAGATGGGACAACGCGATATCCGGCGGCTGTTAATCATCGGCGCGATGACCGTGATCCGCTGGGCGTGCCGCAAAGCGCCGGCCGAGAACTCATGGCTAGCCCGCATGTTGATGCGCAAGCCACGCATGCTCGTCGCGATCGCGCTCGCCAACAAAATGGCACGTTCGATCTGGGCAATGATGACGAAGAATGAAGGCTACAAGGATTCCGGTCTGGTTGCCGCGTAAGCAAAGCCGGCAGCGAGATCGGACCGTCGGCGTGTGAGGAGGTCAACGAAGGGTAAGGACAAAGATCGGTGACAGTGGGTCTGGGAATGCATCCGGGTCAGAGAGCCTTGAGCTCGCAGAGCTGATTTGCACCAGGTCCGCGTAGCTCCATACCGGCCAGCGGTCAAAATCGAGCCGCACGAAAAGGCCTGATACATGACCGCACCCGATCACACGTTCGAGCCGTTCGAAAAAAGCCTTGCACGAACGGGGGCATCCATACATGACCCGGCGCAGAGGGCTATTTCCACCGAGAATTCTCAGTGGAAATCAACACATCGAGATCAATCAGCCTATAGCGACGGCCCGCGATCCAACTCAGGAGCCCGCCAACTACGTTGAGGCAACGCCACGCGCCATGCCGAACGAGCCTCTCTTCGACGAGACGAACGGCGTAGCACTCGACGAGCCGTCCGTGCGGCCCGCTTCTGAGACGCCGGTACAGCCGGCTTCTGCCCAAGTACTCTTCAACTTCCATCTTCCTGTTCTCCGCTGTTGACAGCGGAGGCACAGAACGAACTATGCCGAACCGACCAAACATCGGTCAGCCAGAAAACTGGGGAAAACGACCCGACTCGGCATAGTTCGGCGGGCGGCATAAACCTGTAAGCTGAACGACGTCGATCCGCAGGCTTGGCTCACCGACGTCCTGGCGCGCCTCCCCGACCATCCGGCAAAGGAGATCAGCCAACTATTGCCATGGGCATGGAAAGCTGCGCGCCAATCCGCGAAGGCTGTGGCCGCCTAAACAACTACCCTTCGTCGAACCCAGATCCGCCTGCGGTGCAAACCGGATGCGTACACCTTAGCAAAGCCTATGAAATGCGAAACGTCGTGTCCCACGGTTACGACAGCATCAACCTGGCGATCGTTTGGCGCACGATCAAAGACTTTCTGCCCGGCCTGACTGAGAAGGTTGCGGCCACGTGGCGCGCGCTTACTGTTGCGCTGGCGGCAACTCCCAAGAGACCGCAGGCTGGTTAACCGCCGTAGCCTTTTCTGCGCTTCCGCGCTTCTTTGCTTTTCCGCTTCCTCGATTGACGCGAACGCAACGTCGCGCCGCTACCGTCGAAGTTGATGCCGGGCGAACGCCGTGTCGGAGCGCTACATAAACGAATGACAGAGGAATCCTATGACGGACTTCCACGCCGAAATCCGGATAGCCAGAAATTGCAACGACCACATGGGTGGAGCGCGTCGATAATATGATCGGAACGGCCTCGATCACACTCGACTATTCCACGGCAAAATCTTTTGGCTCGAATTCGCGATGGGTCGAGCAGAATTCGCAGGTGACGCCAATCTTGCCGTTTTCGCCGACCATGTCGTCACGCTCAGCTTGCGTGAAATTGCGCAGCATGGCGGCGATGCGCTCGTCCGAGCACCGGCAAGCCGCGCGGATGGCCTGCGGTCCGAAAACCCTGACCCCACGCTCGTGAAACAGCCGGAACAGCAGCCGTTCGCTCGAAAGGCCGGGATCGACCAATTCGTGATCTTCCACCGTCGCAGCGACGGCTTTCGCCTCCGCCCAGGCATCGTCCTCAAGTGTCTCAGGCAAAATAGCACCTTGGGGCGCGTCGCCCGGCGCAAGATCCGCCTGGCGCTGGCGCTCGACCGAAGCCGGCAAAAATTGCAGAAGCAGGCCGCCCGCCCGCCAACTCGTTCCCGCACCCGTCAGACTCTCGGCGACGGCGAGACGCACGAAGGTCGGAATCTGTTCGGATTGGCGGAAATATTGATGCGCCGCCTCGCCCAGGCCCTGACCTTCAAGCGCCACGACGCCTTGATAGCGCGCGACATCGCTGCCCTGCTCGATCGTCAGCGCCAGATGTCCGTGGCCGAGCAATTCGGCGCCAGGCGCCATCTCGGCAAGCTTGGCCTCATCGAATCGAGCAAAAGCGCGCAACCGGTCCGGCGCGTCGAAATCGACGACAATCATATCGACGATGCCATCGCTGCGGGTCTGCAATTGCAGCCGGCCTTCCGATTTCAGCGCCGCGCCCAGAAGAACCGTGAGCGCCGCCGCCTCGCCGACAAGCCGCGCGACCGGCGGCGGGTAAGCATGACGGGTGAGAATTTCGTCGATCGCCGGTCCGAGACGCACAACGCGGCCACGCACATCGAGCGGCTCAACCGCGAACGGCAGAACCGTATCATCGTAAGCCTGATCGGAGACAGGCCGCAGCGGCGTTTCCGCCTCGCTCATCCCGCCACCGCGTCGAAACACCAGGCGAGAATGCCTTTCTGCGCATGCAGACGGTTCTCGGCCTCGTCGAAGACAACCGATTGCGGTCCGTCGATCACGTCGTCGGTCACCTCCTCGCCGCGATGCGCGGGAAGGCAATGCATGAAGATCGCGTCCTTGGCCGCGGCCTGCATCAATTTGGAATTGACCTGATAGGGCGCGAGCAAATTGTGACGAAAGTTCTCGTCCTTATCGCCCATCGACACCCAGCAATCCGAGATCACCGCATCGGCGCCCCGCACCGCCTCGTAAGGATCGCGCGTGATATTGAGCCGCGCATTATTCGTCTTCGCCCAGGATTTGACTTCAAGCGGGACGTCGAGTTCTGCCGGTGACGCGACATTGATGGTGAAATCAAACCGCTGTGCCGCCTGGATCCAACTCGTGAGGACATTGTTGGCATCGCCGGTCCAGGCAACCGTGCGATCCTTGATCGGCCCACGATGCTCCTCAAACGTCAGCACGTCCGCCATCACCTGGCAGGGATGCGATTTCTTGGTCAAGCCATTGACGACCGGTACTTCGGCGTTGCGCGCCAGCTCGGCGAGTTCGCTATGGTCGAGCACGCGGATGACGATGGCGTCGATGAACCGGGAGAGCACCCGCGCCGTATCCGCGATCGTCTCACCGCGGCCAAGCTGCATTTCCTTGCCGGTCAGCATGATCGTTTCACCGCCGAGCTCACGCATCGCCACATCGAAGGAGACGCGCGTGCGGGTCGAGGGCTTGTCGAAGATCATCGCCAGCACTTTGCCGGTCAGCGGCCGCACGTCGGCGAGATGACCCTTACGCCGCAGGCTCTTGATCTTGCCGGCGAGCGACAGGATGCGCCGCAATTCCTCGGCCGACACTTCCGAGAGGTCGAGGAAATGCTTCGGCGCGGTTTCCAGCAATAAAGCCGAACTGGTCATGCGGCCCCCCGCCGCGCGGCCTTCGCCCGCGCCACAGAAAGAGTCTCCGCCACGGCGTTGAGCCGGGTCAGCGCCAACGCGATTTCGACTTCGGTGACCGTCAGCGGCGGCAACAGGCGCACGACATTATCGCTCGCCGGGATGGTGATCAGCTTTTCCGCCAGCGTCGCGTTGACGAATTCGATCACCGGCCCCGCAACCTTGATGCCGGACATCAGGCCCATGCCGCGCACGTCCTCGACCACGTCAGGATAGCGCTTCTGCAATTCGCGCAAGCCATGGCTGAGCGCTGCGCCCATTTTGGTGACATGGGTGAGAAAACCATCGGCCAGAATCAGGTCCAGCACCGCGTTGCCCACCGCCGTCGCCAGAGGATTACCGCCATAGGTCGTGCCATGCGTGCCAGGCGTCATGCATTCACCGACTTTACGCGTGGTGAGGAACGCACCGAGCGGAAAACCGCCGCCAATGCCCTTGGCAAGAGTCATGATGTCCGGCGCAGCACGCGAATGCTCATAGGCAAAGAGTTTGCCGGTGCGACCCATGCCGCTTTGCACTTCGTCTAGGATGAGCAAAAGCCCGTGCCCATCGCAGAGCGCGCGCAAGGCTTCGAGGAATTCCGGTGTCGCGACGCGGACGCCGCCCTCGCCTTGTATCGGCTCGATGAGGATCGCTGCCGTCTGCGACGTGATCGCAGCCTTCACCGCCGCGAGGTCGCCGAAGGGGACGGGATCGAAACCCTCATGTGGCGGCCCGAAGCCTTCGAGATATTTTGGATTGCCACCGGCGGCCACTGCCGCGAGCGTGCGGCCGTGAAAGGCGCCCAGGAAGCTGATGATCCGATAGCGCTCCGGATGGCCGCTGACGAATTGGTGGCGACGCGCCGTCTTGATCGCGCCTTCCATCGCCTCGGTGCCGGAATTGGTAAAGAACACCAGATCGGCGAAGCTTTCCGCGGCAAGCCGCGCGCCCAGCCGTTCCGCCTGCGGAATCTCGAAAAGATTGGACACGTGCCAGAGCTTCTCGCCCTGCTCCGTCAAAGCCTTGACGAGATGCGGATGCGAATGGCCCACACTTACAACAGCGATACCAGCACCGAAATCGAGATATTTCTCGCCGTTCGTCGCATAGAGCCAGGCGCCCTCTCCCCGCTCGAAAGCGAGATTGAAGCGCGCATAGGTGGGTAGAAGCGACGAGGCCACGGCAAAAGCTCCAGCAAAGAATCCGGTGCGCGGTCCTGCCCGTGACGCCGGATTGGGCGATCTCCCAAAGAAAAGTGCCGCCCCGGGGGAGCGGCAACACGAATTTGTATTTTACGGGGCCCGCGCACAGCGGTCAAATCATCGCCCCAACCACAAACGGCGATCTTTCGCGCCACCAGCCCCGAGTCACAATGACGCGGGCGCCCGTCCGACCTGGACGCTTGTTGAAAACGTTGTGCGGCAAGACATGGCGACTCTTGCGCAAGATTCAACGGCTAGTGTAGCTTCCCAGAGGTCGACTACGACATCTCGTGCGGCGGGCCTTTCAAATGCATAACTTCTTGTACGACGCCGGTTTTCCGGCGCTGCGTCGATTCCGGATTCCGCCCGTCGCTTTAGGAGCGCCGGATTGCGTCAATCGCGTTCAGCCAAACTTTCCGATCAAAATCGAGGAGGACTGAATGTCCTGGACCGATGAACGAATTGAGCTCCTGCGTAAGCTCTGGCTCGAAGGGCTCAGCGCCAGCCAGATCGCGCGCGAACTAGCAAACGGCATCAGCCGCAATGCCGTCATTGGCAAAGTCCACCGGCTCGGCATGTCCGGGCGGGTCAAGGCGGCGGTTCCGGCCTCTGTCCGGCCCAAGGTGAAGACGGCGCGGCCAGTCGTCCACCAGCGTATGAGCGCGCCGATGATGCGCGGGAATACGGCGCTCGCGCTCAAATCGCAGCCGATCGAAGCGCATCTCCCGGCACCGCGGGAGGAGGATGTCGTGATCCCGATGTCCGAAATGGTCACAATCATGGAGCTGAAGGAATCCATGTGCCGTTGGCCGATGGGCGATCCATCCTCCGGCGAGTTCCGCTTCTGCGGCGGCAAGAAGGGCGCCAATCAGAGCGGGCCCTATTGCAGCTATCACGCCCGCATCGCCTACCAGCCGGTGCAGGATCGCCGCCGGCGCCTGCAATCGGCCTGATCAGCGTCGCAAGGCCAATCGGTCGGACTACGTCCGGCCGGCGGCAAACTCCCGCGAAGCAATCCGTGGAGCTTTACCACGTATATTGCAGTGTTCCGGTTCCGCCATAGGTTTGCGAATTACCAGCGAATTCGCCATCGAATTTGGCGAGCACCGACCAATGCGGCGCGAGGAACAATTCGGCGCCAGCGGAGACCAGCGCCGAATTATGCGGAATCGGCGCGCCATTGACGATGAAGCTCGTGCCCGGCAGCGATTCAAACGCCGTGCTGAGCGATGGATTGCTGACGAAATCATGCGCCCAGGCGAGTTTTCCACGCAGCGCTAGGGGCATATTGTCGAGCGACGTGACCTCCTCGAAGCGTGAGCCGATCTCGGTGCGCACATCGCTGGCGCTCATCGCATTGTAGGAGAGACCGAAGCCGCCGCCGGTGATGTCGTTTTCACTGTAGCCCGGCGTGACGAATTCCTGCGCCTGAACCGCGGCATAGGGCGTCACGCCGATGGGCAGATTGCTGAGGTGATAACCGCCCTCGAGCCGGCCGCCGTAGCTCTGGCCGCCGAAATTCGCCTGCAATTGATCGCCCAGCGCGGTGCGGTCGGTGTCGAACCAATTGTTGGTGAAGCCGAAGTCGGCGGCACCATAGAGCGGACCCGCATGGGTGATCGCATAGACGCCCGCCTGCAGCGCCGTGCTGCGGCCGCTGCCACTGACACTAGCGAGGTTCCAGTTGGTGCCGCCGCCAGCGAGCGCAAAGCCGAAGAGCGTCTCGGGCGAGACATGATAATCCATGCCGCCAGCAAAGCCGAACGTATTGGCATTGAGCCGGTTTGAGCCCGTCGCGGCATTGCCGTCGGTGTTGCTGACCCCGCCGTAAGCCGCGCCCCAGGCGCTCCAGCGCGGCGTGTAGATCGGCGCAGGTGGGGGCCCCTTGAGGATTGGGAGTGTCTGACCGTCGGCATAAGCGAGCATGCCCGATTCACGGCCTTGCGTGCCTGCGGCCGAAGCGCTGAAACCTTCGCCGCCGCCGCCGGCGCGCCCGTCAACAAAGGGATCGAGCATCACGTTCAGGAACTGGCCTTCCAGCTGAAACGCCGCATGTTCCGCGCCCGTATTGCCTTCGCCATCGATCTGCGAGAGAGCGGCGCCCGGCAGGGCGCCGAACTTCGTCGGAATGCCGCCGTTGGTGTTGAAGGAATTGACCAGCGCAGTGGCGACATTCTGCTGATTGCGGTTGAGCGCGGTGTAAGTCGGCGCGCTAGGCGGGACATAGTTCAGCACGAGATTGAGATAGGCATCGTTGGCATCATAGCTCAGCGAGTCGGTAAAGTTCGCTGGGAGATCGACGTTGGTCACGCCGGAGAAGGTCGTGCCGTTGAGGCCGCCCGCCGAGGTCAGGATCGTATAGGTCTTGGAGATATAGCTGCCCGAGGCGAAGTTTGCCTGCACCGTGCCGCCGAGCGCGGCCGTGCCGCTGACGTTGGCGAGGCTCGATGTCGTCGGATTGAGATAGATCTGATAGGTCGAGCCCGACGCCAGCGTCAAATTGCCGTTGATCGTCTCCGACGACCCCGGCGTGCCATCGCCCGGCGCAAAAATGCCGCCGGAATTAACCGTCGTCGCGCCGACCGAACCCGTGCCTGTCAGTGTCCCGCCAGAATTGATCGTCGGATCGAAGACCGAGCCCGTCACATCCAGCGTGCCACCATTGTTGACGGTCACATCGCTGCTGGTAATCGAACCCGTCACCTCCAGCGTTCCGCCGTTCACCGTCGTTGCGCCGCTATAGGTATTGGCACCGGTCAGCGTCAGCGTCCCCGGCCCATCCTGCACAATAGCGCCTAGTCCGCTGATTGTGTTGGCAAGAGTTACCGCAGAGCTCTGCACGAACGTGACGTTCGTGCTGGTCGTATCGAGCGCGATGCCGCCGTTCAGATGCCATGCGCCGGAGAGTGAAATTTCGTTGGCGCCGCCGGTGAATTCGATCGCGTCGGCCTGCGTCCCCGAGCCGCCATCGGCGAATCCGCCGGAGATTGTACCTGAATTGGTGACGGTCAGCCCGCTGCCGTCAATGCCGGCACCGCCAGCACCAGCGCTGTCAGTCCCAGCCCCGCCGTTACCGCCCTCAATCGTCCCCGAATTGATAATTGTGAGACCATTGAGCCCAGCGCCGCCAGCGTTGTCACCACCACCAATGGCGCCGCCTCTGAAGCCATTACCGCCGCTGCCAATACCTGCACCGCCACCACTACCGTCTTCGCCAATGTCGGTGCCGCCATCGCCGCCGGCGATGATACCGGAATTGATGATCGTGGAACTGGTAATCGTAAAGCCGGCGGCACCGCCGCTGTTACCGCCGGCGCCTGCACCGCCGCCACCGCCAATACCCGCGCCACCGCCGCCGCCGGCGAAGGTGGCCGCACCGCCCTGGATGGTGCCCGTATTCGTCAGTACATCAATCGTCCCGCTCCCAGGAGAGCCGGCATTGTCGCCGCCGCCGCCGCCGCCGACACCGGCGCCGCCGCCACCCTGGCCCAACCCTTGACCACCCGTCCCATTGCCGCCGTTGGCGCCGCCATGAGCGCCGCTGCCACCACTGCCGCCGCCGAAGCCACCACCACCACCGCCGCCGCCGTCGGTGGCGACGGTAGCACCATCGCCGCCAGTCACCTGCGCGAAGCTTTGCGCCGGCATAGCCACTGTGAACGTTCCGGCAAACACCAGAATCAGCGTGGCGGCGAAAACGGCTTTGGTCACAAGAGATCCCCGAACAATAATGCGCTGCGCGGCCGGTGTCCGATCACGGCGTGGAAATATATTTTAAGCCGCACGGGCCAGCGTAGCTTTTGACGTGAGCGGCACAATACGAGCTGGGTTCACAACGCCGTTATTAATGAGAACGCGGACGCTTTTCGGAATTCTGTTACACGGCGAACACACTCACGTATAAAGAATCCACGTGCTTCTGCGCATGGTCGAGGAGCAACAATGAATGCGGACCCATCGATCGCAGCAAAAGGCCGCCGCCAGCGTGCCCGTATCGCTGGCCGCCGCGCGGAAACCTGGGCCGCGCTCTATTTGCAGAAGGGTCCCGGTTCGAAATCCGCAGCGCGTAACACGGAAACCACGGTGGCCGTTAAGCTGCGATGATCTATGCAAGGCGGGGGTGGCCGAGCGTCGGCCACAGTATCGACCTGCAATCCTATTCGGTCTTGCCGAACGTCTCGTCGAAGGAATAGCCGGCGCCGCGGATCGTGCGGATCGGATCGCGCTCGCCGACCAGCGACAACGCCTTGCGCAGCCGGCCGACATGAACGTCGACGGTGCGCTCGTCGATCTCGGCCGAAAAACCCCAGATCGAATCCAGTAATTGCGCGCGCGAGAAGACGCGGCCGGGTTTGGCCATCAGATATTCGAGCAGGCGGAATTCGGTCGGTCCAAGATGGACGTTCCGATCGCCGCGGCTGACGCGCCAATTTTCCCGATCGAGCGCAAGATCGCCTGCAATAAGCAGCGCTGCGACACGATCCGGACGGGCGCGGCGCAGTAAGGCGCGTACGCGCGCCATCAGCTCGGGAACCGAGAATGGCTTGACGATATAATCGTCCGCGCCGATCGAGAGACCGCGCACCCGCTCGCTCTCGTCGCCGCGCGCTGTCAGCATGATGACTGGAAGGCTGCGCGTTGCATCGCGTGCCCGCATGCGCCGGCAGATTTCGAGCCCTGAGACGCCAGGCAGCATCCAATCGAGGATGACGAGATCGGGCGGCGACTCGACCAGCCGCAACTCCGCTTCGTCACCGCGCTCGACACGCTCGACGATGAAGCCCTCGGCTTCGAGATTATAGCTCAACAACAGGCTGAGCGCGGCCTCATCCTCCACGACAAGAATACGCGGCGGCGCGACGGCGGCGGAATTGACCCGGGGCGGCGCGGTTCGCACGTCTTGCTGCGAGCGCGCATCCGGAACTGAGACGATCTGATCGTTCATCTAGGACTCACTTCGGCATGGGCAGATAATCGGCCGCGGGCGAGGGGCCTTTCGGCCGATCCATCGGCAGACTTTCTCCGGTGACCAAATAGACAACTGTTTCCGCGATATTGGTGGAATGGTCGCCAATCCGCTCGATGTTCTTGGAGCAGAAGAGGAGATGCGCGCAGAACGAGATATTGCGCGGGTCTTCCATCATGAACGTCAGCAGGTCGCGGAAAACCGAATCTTCTAGCGCATCAAGTTCTACATCGTGCGTCCAGACCATGCGCGCGCGTTCAACATCGCGCAGTGCATAAGCATCGAGCGCGTCCTTCAACAGCATCGCGGCCGCCTCATGCATCGACTTCAGGCCGACTATGGCGCGGGGGAGCCGCGTCTCACCAGACAGCTTCAACGCCCGCTTCGCGATATTCTTGGCCAGATCGCCGACGCGTTCGAGATCGCCGGAAATACGGATCGCCGCGACGATCTCGCGCAAATCCGCCGCCAGCGGCTGGCGCTTGGCAATCGTCAGGATCGCCTGCTCTTCCACGTCGCGTTGCAGCACGTCGAGCCGCAAATCCATTGAGATCGTCACGCGCGCAAGATCGGAATCAAGCGTCGCGAGCGCATCCATCGCATTGCTCAGCATTTGCTCGGCGATGCCGCCCATTTCCGCGATCTTGCGGCCAAGGGCTTCGAGCTCGTCGTCGTAGGCTCTGACGGTATGATCGGTCATGGCAATAGGGTCCTGAAACCGGAAACCTCAGCCGAAGCGGCCGGTGACGTAATTCTGCGTCCGCTGGTTTTCGGGCGCGGTGAAGATTTGATGCGTCAGTCCAAACTCGACGAGCTCGCCGAGATACATGAAGGCCGTGTGTTCGGAGACGCGAACCGCCTGCTGCATGTTATGCGTGACGATGGCGATCGTGTACTTATCTTTCAGTTCGTCAATCAACTCTTCCACTTTCGCGGTGGAAATCGGATCGAGCGCCGAGCAGGGCTCGTCGAAAAGGATAACTTCCGGGTGGATGGCGACGGTGCGGGCGATGCACAGGCGCTGCTGCTGACCGCCGGAGAGCGACAGGCCGCTGGCGTTGAGCTTGTCCTTGACCTCTTCCCAAAGCGCGGCGCCGCGCAACGCCGTTTCCACCCGTCCTTCGAGATCGGCGCGTGACACGCGCTCGTAAAGCTTAACGCCGAAAGCGATATTGTCGAAGATCGACATCGGGAAGGGCGTCGGCTTCTGGAATACCATGCCGACACGCGAGCGCAGCAAGTTCAGATCCTGCGATGGCGAGAGAATATTCGTGCCGTCGAGTAAAACCTCGCCCTCGGCCCGCTGGCCAGGATAAAGATCGTACATGCGGTTCAACACGCGCAGCAAGGTTGACTTGCCGCAGCCGGACGGCCCGATGAGCGCCGTGACCTTATTGCTGTAGAGCGGGAGATTGACGTTCTTCACCGCATGGTGCGCGCCATAATAGAATTGCAGATTCTTCACGTCGATCTTCGTCGGAAGAGCCTTTTTCACCGGCGTGGTCGCTGCCACTACGGAAGGGCCTGCGGTCGTCATCGTGTACGTCCTTGCGAACTGAGAGTCCGCGCCAGGATCGACAATCCGAGCACGGTAAGCGTGATGAGGAGCGCGCCTGTCCAGGCGAGGCTCTGCCAGCCTTTGTAGGGGCTCATCGCGAATTGGAAGATGATCGATGGCAGGCTCGCCATCGGCGCATTGAGGTCGGTCGAGAAGAATTGGTTATTCAGCGCCGTAAAAAGCAATGGTGCCGTCTCGCCGCTGACGCGGGCGATCGCGAGGAGAACGCCGGTGATCAGTCCCGCCTGCGCAGCCTTGTAAGCGATCCGTTGCACGACGGTTGAGCGCGGCAGACCCAGTGCGCTCGCCGCCTCGCGCAGAGAGCCCGGGACGAGAAGTAGCATGTTCTCGGTGGTGCGCACGACGATCGGGATCACGATGACAGCGAGCGCCACCGCGCCGGCAATGCCGGAGAAATGTCCCATGCGCGTCACCATCACCTGGTAGACGAACAGGCCGACAACGATCGACGGTGCGCTGAGCAGGATGTCGTTGATGAACCGCACGACCGAGGCGAGCTTCGAATTGCGCCCGTATTCGGCCATGTAGGTGCCGGCGAGGATGCCGAGCGGCGTACCGATCAGGACACCAAGGATGGTGATGATCAGGCTACCGACGATCGCATTGAGAAGACCGCCTTCGCTATCTGGCGCCGGGGTGCTTTGCGTAAATACTTTAAGCGAAAGGCCGGAGAAGCCGTTCCAGAAAAGCGTAATAAGAATGAGCACCAGAAACGTCAGGCCGAAAACGACCGAGGCGTAGCAGAGGCCGAGCCAGATGGCGTTGGCGCGCTTGCGGTTTTCGTAAAGTGCCATGATTACCGCCCCGCCTGCCTCTCGAGCCGCATCAGCATCAGCCGCGAGATCGAGAGGACCACGAATGTGATGACGAAAAGGATGAGCCCCAACTCGATCAGCGACGACGTATAAAGTTCGTCAACGGCTTCGGTGAACTCATTGGCGATCGCGGCGGAAATCGTTGTGCCGGGCGCCATCAGCGACGTTGGGATCACGTCGGCATTGCCGATGACGAATGTGACCGCCATGGTTTCGCCGAGTGCCCGGCCAAGGCCAAGCATGACGCCGCCCAGCACGCCGACCCGCGTATAGGGGATGACGATGTTGCTGATCACCTCCCAAGTGGTGAATCCATTGCCATAGCCGGCTTCCTTAAGGAGCGGCGGGACCGTGTCGAACACGTCGCGCGACACGGCGGAGACGAAGGGAATGACCATGATCGCGAGAATGAGGCCGGCCGTCAGCAGGCCGATGCCGTAGGGCGGCCCGGCGAACAGGATATTGAACACCGGCACTTTGGCGAACAAACCGATCAGCAAGGGCTGAACATGTTGCTGCAGGAAAGGCGCGAGAACAAACAGGCCCCAGAGCCCGTAGATGATCGAAGGAATGCCGGCGAGAAGCTCAATCGCCGTACCAATCGGACGGCGCAAGGCATGCGGGCAAAGTTCGGTAAGGAAGATCGCAACGCCGAGGCCGATCGGCACGGCAATGACCATCGCGATGATGGATGTGATCACCGTGCCGTAGACCGCCGCCGGGGCACCATACTGGCCGGTGGCAGGGTTCCAGACATTGGTGAAGAGAAAGCGGAAGCCGAACGCTTTAAAGGCGGGAATCGAGCCGTTGATCAGCGTCGCGATGACGCCGCCGAGGAGCAGCAGGACGATGACAGCGGCGCTGAGCGTCAGCCACCGAAACGCGGTGTCGCGAAACTTGAACCCGGTCAATACGCGGGCGCGGGCGGCAGCTTCGTCAATCACGCGGCCACTCTTCACTGCTATATCCGCCAAACGTCGCCTCCGCACTTAGCGCAAGAAATTCGTTCGCGATGCGCTTCGCTTATTTTCAAGCCGCACAATCTACGCCGGATGTCGGCGCCTGCGTCATGCGTGAGACTTGCCGCGGCGATCTGTGCCCGCGGCGGTCCTTTACCGTGAGACGCGGCGGTGACGCCGCGCCTCAAACTTCCTAAGCGAAGCCGCTTAGTTCACCAGAGCCTTGCCGTCAGCTCCCTTGACGTCATCCGCCCATGTCTTCTTGATGAGCGTCACAACCGCCGCCGGGATCGGGATGTAGTCCAGAGACTCGGCCGCCGGACCGCCCTTGTCGAAGGCCCAAGCGAAGAATTTCAGCGCCGCTTTGGCGGCCGGCTCGTCCTTCGGCTGCTTCGGCAACAGGATGAAGGTCGCTGCCGTGATCGGCCAGGACGCATCGCCCGGCTGGTTGGTGAGGATCAGGTGGAAGCCCGGGGCATGCGCCCAGTCGGCATTCGCCGCCGCGGCTGCGAAAGCACCCGCCGTCGGGGCGACGACCTTGCCAGCGCCGTTGATGAGCTTGGTGTAGGTCATCTTGTTCTGGAGAGCGTAGGCATATTCGACATAGCCGACAGCGCCCTTGGTCTGGACGACATTGTTGGCGACGCCTTCGTTACCCTTGGCGCCAATGCCAACCGGCCATTGTACGGCGGTCGCGGAACCGACCTTCGCCTTCCAATCCGGCGAAACCTTCGACAGGTAGTCGGTGAAGTTGAAAGTGGTGCCCGAACCGTCGGCGCGGTGGACAACGGCAATCGCGGTCGAGGGCAGCTTGACGCCCGAGTTCAGCTTGGCGATTGCCGGGTCGTCCCAGGTCTTGATCTCGCCCAGGAAAATCTTGGCGAGGGTCGGGCCGTCGAGAATGATAGAACCGGCGGCAATGCCGTCAAGATTGATGACCGGAACGATGCCGCCCATGACCTGCGGCCATTGAACGAGACCGTTCTTGTCGAGGTCGGCAACTTCGAGCGGCTTGTCGGTCGCGCCGAAGGTCACGAGGCGCGCTTCAATCTGCTTGATGCCGCCGCCGGAGCCGATCGACTGATAGTTCAGGCTATCGCCGGTTTCGGTCTTATAGGCCGCAGCCCATTTGGAATAGATCGGATAGGGGAATGTCGCCCCGGCACCTGAGATGTCGGTAGCCTCGGCGGCGACAACGGCGCCGATAACGGCACCAGCAATCAAACCCACCTTGGCGAGGGTCTTGAAACTCATCTTAAGCCTCTCAAAACTGAGAAAATAGCGCTGTACGTCCGGCCTTCGGCCCAACCGCGCGGCCGCACCCTAGGAAGGTCGGGCAACGCATTTACGACGGTCATATGACGTTTACATGACGGGGGTCGCGACGTGCCTTTTAGCTTTCGAAAAGCGGCAGCGTCACAATGAAGGTCGCGCCTTCTTTCCATTTGGATTCAATGTTGAGGCGGCCGCCATGGCGCGCGATAATATGTTTGACGATCGCGAGGCCAAGCCCCGTGCCGCCCTTCGCGCGGCTCTGCCCGGCATCGACGCGATAAAAGCGCTCCGTCAGGCGTGGTAAATGTTCCGGCGCGATGCCTGTGCCGAAATCACGCACGGCGATATGCGCCTGGCGTCCCTGCTCGCCGAGTTCGATGACGACGCGCCGGTCCTTCGTTGCGGGGTCGGACGCGCCATATTTGATCGCGTTTTCGATCAGATTCTCTGCCACGCGCAGAAGCTCATCGCGATCACCCGGCACGACGACTTCGGCCGGCGCTTCGATGACGAGTTCGACGTCGCGCTCTTCCGCGACAGGCGACAGCGTATCGGCGATATGTTTGAAAATGCCGACGAGATCGACAGGCGTTTCCGGCCGCACATGCAGGTGCTGCTCGATGCGCGACAACGACAGCAGGTCGTCGACGAGACGCGACATGCGCTGCGCCTGCTCGCGCATGATCGCCAGAAAGCGGGTGCGCGCTTCCGCATCTTCCTTTGCCGGGCCCTCCAGCGTTTCGACGAAGCCGAGCAGCGACGCGAGCGGCGTGCGCAATTCGTGGCTGGCGTTGGCGACGAAATCGACGCGCATACGCTCGAGGCGGCGGGCATCGCTGAGATCATGCAACGATAGAAACAGCGCCCGCTCGAAATTGTCGTCGGCAAGCGGTGCGATATTGACCTCGAACAGGCGCTCGACCGGAAACTTTTCGACCCAGACGACACGCTGGCTGCGGCCCGCATCGCGCACACGGTCGATGGCGTCGAGCACATCGGGCGAGCGGAGCGTCCGCGCCAGCGGAATATCGGTTTGCAGACCCGGCAAAATGGCGTGCGCAGCGGAATTCGCCGCAACAATACGGTCATGCCTGTCGATGACAATGACAGCCTGCGGCATCGCCTCCGCAAAATTGCGGATGAGGGAACGGTCGCGATTGCGGGTCTTCTCGTCCATACCGCCCTGAAACAGGTTGTCGTCAAAATTCAAGGCACGCCGCCCGGCGTCCAAAGAACATCGCCTTCGCCGAAGCGATTGAGATGCCGCGCGGCGACGAAGAGGAAATCCGATAATCGATTAATGTATTTCAAGGCCGGTGCGCCGACGCTTTCGCCGGGCTGCGCCGTCAGCGTCACCATCACCCGCTCTGCCCGCCGCACAATTGCGCGTGCGACATGCATCGCCGCCGCGGCCTGCGAACCGCCGGGCAGCACGAAAGACGTGAGCGGCAGGAGATCGGCGTTCAGGGCATCGATTTCGTGTTCGAGGCGATCGACTTGCTGTTGCGTCACCCGCAGCCGCGACGGCGCACCCGCCCCTTCCGGCACGCAAAGATCGGCGCCGAGATCGAAAAGATCGTTCTGGATCGCGGCAAGAATCTGGGAGAGTTTAGCCTCGTTCGAGGCTTCGCCCAATGCGGCGCGCGCGACGCCGAGGAAAGAATTCGCTTCATCGACCGTACCATAGGCCTCGATCCGCAGATCGTCCTTGCGCCGGCGCTCGCCGTCGCCAAGCGACGTCAGGCCCGCGTCACCGCCGCGTGTATAAATTTTGCTGAGCGTGACCATCGGCCTACCTCCGCAAAAACAGAACGCCGATGATGATGAGAATGGCGAGTGCCTGCAATCCGACGCGCCAACGCATCAACTTTTGCGACAGGTTCGGACTGCCGCCGCGCATCATGTTCACCAAGCCAGCGACGAGCACCAGAAAGACGGCAAAAACCGCCACGGCCACAAGCACATTGCCCAACTGATGCATGGTCGTTTCTTTAGCGCGAAGTCAAACGCGTGTCACAACTTTGTTTGCGCTCAATAGGGCTTCAGCAGCCGTTCCAGATAATCGAGCTCCTCTTGCGACCGCCAGGGGTCGCTCAAGCGGCGGCGCAATTCCTCAAGCACGCGCTGCGCCCGCTCGGCCGCCGGCAGGCCTTCCATATTCAGCCGCGAGTCTGGATTGAGCACCGGATCGTTAGCCATCGGCCGGCCAAGTGGATCCTGATCGCCCGCGCCTTCGGCCTGGCCTTCGCCACTCTGGCTGCCGGGCCGCTGCCCCTGGCCTTGTCCCTTCTGCATCGACTGCGCGAGTTGATCGGCGCCTTTGCGGAGTCCTTCGAGGGCGCGGCCCTGCGAGGCGACGGCGGAATCGCCGGGGCTTTGACCCTGGCCTTGCTGGTCGCCTTGACCCTGGTCGCCCTGACCTTGTTGTCCGCCCTGCTGCTGGCCTTGTTGACCCTGTTGTCCTTGGCCTTGCTGCCCTTGCGGCTGCTGACCTTGATTGTCCTGGCTCTGGCCCTGCTGATCCTGTCCCGCCTGGCGCCCGGGGCTCAGCGATTTCTCGGCATCCTGCATGGCCTTCTGCGCGTCTTTCAGGCCGGATTGGTTCTGTCCGAATTTCTTGAGCTCGTTTTGCAGCTTCTGCAGCGCCTGCCGCAGCGCCTGCTGCTGATCGTGCAATTGCTGCGCGGTCATCGGCTGCTGCTGGCCGCTCTGGTCCGGCTGATCCGAATCCTGCGAATGCGCGAGCCGCTGCGTCTGGTCGCGCAACTTCTGCTGGTCATGTGTCAGGCGGTCGAGATCGCGCATCGCCTGATTCATCGCCTGCGTCGTCGGGTCCTGATTCTGCTGTCCGGCCTGCTGCAGATTTTCGAGCGTGTTCTGCAATTGCTCGAGCATTTTCTGCGCGTCTTCTTTATCGCCGGCATTGGCCATCTGCATCATGCGGTCGATCATGGATTGTAAATCTTGCCGGCTGACGGATTGCGGGGCGTTGGGCGAGCGCGCGCCGTCTTGCTGACGTTGCTGCGCCTGGCGGGCGGCGAATTCGCGCAAGAACTTGTCCATTGCCGCGCGCAAATTGTCGGTCAGCTTGCGAATTTCATCCTGCGAAGCATTGCGTTGCAAAGCGTCGCGCAATTTCTGCTCGGCCGAACGCAAATCCCGCTCGGCATCTGCGAGGCTGCCGTTCTCGATCTGTAGCGCCATTGCCCAGAGAAAATCCGCCGTATCCACGATATCCTTATCGCTCTGCGCGTCCTGCACCATGTCTGCCGCGACCGAGAGGCCGAGGAAAACCGATGCCGGGACGCCGAACACATCCGGCGCAATCATCAAACCATCGAGCGCCGTCTCCACCTTGTCGCGTGCTTCGGGATAGAGAACGAGATTGCGCCGCTGCTCGACAAGCGCCTTGGCGATCGGCTTGACGAACGGGCGTTGCGGCAAGGTGATTTCAATCGGATCGCTGCGGCCGATATTGCCGCCTTCATCATGCGCGACGAGCGCCATCGTCACACGCGCGCCGGACCACGGATGATCGGAAAGATCGCCGGTCGTCTCGGCCTCGCCAGTGCCTCCCGGCGGCAGGACCAGGGAGAGGCGCGGCGGTCCAACGACCGAACGGACCGTCCCGGCGACGCCATCGACATGCGGATCGGCGAACACCGCTTCGGCGGAAATCGCCCCGTAATCGTCGCTGATCTTGTAGGCGAGTGTAAGGGAACCCCGCGCGTTGAAGCGCGGCGCATCGGTCAATTCGATTTCCGGGGGATTGTCCGGAATGACCGAGATAGCGAAAGTTCCGACGGTCGTGCCGGCATGTTTCAATGTGAGCTGTGCATCGCCGCGTAGTATTAAACGACGCTCGCTTTCGCCCGGCGCTTGCGGCGCGTCGTGTTCTTTTTTCGCGGCCTCAAGACCGCCCTGAGTTTCGACGCCGACGTCCCCACCCGCACCGCGTATAATCAGCACCGAATTGATCGGCGCTTCGACTCTCGTCGCTTGATCGGGCTGGCCGAGTTTCAGCAGCACGGGCGGTTTGCCGGTGTAGGCGGGCGGATCGAGCCAGGCGTCGATCCGATAGCTCGCTTCGGCGGGCACGGCGGCACGCCAATCGAAAGCGGCGGCAATGCGCGCTTGTTTTTCCGGCCCCGCGATGAAGGCACTCGCAGCGAGAAAAACGAGAACGGCGGCGCGGATCGAATAGGGGTCGAGACTGGCGACGCGCGGCGACGGCGCGCCGACACGAAGCCGACCGACGTGACTCAAAAGGCGCTTGCGATGCAAATTCCAGAGCGCCTGCGTCGTCGGATCGGAACTCGCATTGGCGAGTTCATCGTTAAGGCCGGAAGCCGGGCCGTGCGGCAGGTCGGAATTCTGGTCGATCCGGGCGAGCGCCGCCTTGCGCGCCGGAAGGCGCACGCCGAAGAACGGCACAAGGACGGCGATGAAGGCAATGCCAAAGAGGCCAACGCCTAGTTCACGCCAAAGCGCACCGATCTCTAGCCACAGACCGGCGAAAGAGACCGCAACGAAAAAGCCGGCCAGGAACAGCGGCGGCACAAGAGCGCGCCAAAGCTGCTCCCAGAAAAGGACAGCGCGAGCGCGGGCGACCAGCCGGTCGAGTTGGCTCAATGGCACATTCCCATTCTTGTTATTGTTGGTCTCGGCCAATGACGGCTCCGGATGTGCCCCCGCGCAGGGGTAGATCGCAATTGGGTCCGCGAAAGGGCGATTATCCGGTCTTATGGCCCAAATGCCGGAAGACTTCCACGCCAAGCAAGCTGTCGGCCAGATAGTGCCGGCCTGCTCTGTTCGCCATACCGGCCGCGCTCCTCTTAAGAGGCCTTGAATGCCTGATACCCTAACGCTATCTTACGTTCGTCTTACTTTAATGTGGATCAGCCGGATGGCTAACGCCGATAAGCTCACGACTAGGATTTCTACAAAGGGGCAGATCATCCTGCCGAGCACCATTCGGCAGCGCCGGGAATGGACTGCGGGAACGCGGCTCGTCGTCGAGGAGACGGCGGAAGGCGTGCTGCTGAAGCCAGCGCCGGCCTTCCCTGAAACGCAGCCCAAGGACGTGTTCGGCTCACTCCCCTGCAAAGGCAAGCCGAAGACACTGGGGGAAATGGATTTGGGCGTGCTCGCTGAGGCCAAGCGGCATGCTGGCAATTGATGCCAATTTGATCGTCCGTTACATGACAGACGATCATCCGAAACAGTCGCCACGCGCTCGCGCCCTGATCGACGGACACGCGGTTTTCGTCACTATAACCGTGATACTTGAAGTCGAATGGGTCCTGCGTAGTGCCTACGGATATCGCTCGGTGGAAGTGGTCCGCGCGCTAAGAGCATTCGCGGGCCTTCCCACCGTGACGATCGAAGACAGTTCGACCGTGGCGGCCGCGCTCGATCTTTCCGAGAAGGGAATGGATTTCGCTGATGCGTTGCATTTGGAAAAGTCAGCGCATTGCCAAGGATTCATCACCTTCGATCGCAAGTTCATCAAGACGGCCAAGACGGCAGGTTGTGATAATGTTCGTGAAGCCTGACACGGACAAGACATCAATCGCACGACACTCCCGCTCTGGAGTGCGAATTATCGGAGCCAAGGCGGCAATTTGTCGAGGCCGATCAATTCCTCATAGGTCTCGCGTGGGCGCACCAGGGCGTAATCGGGGCCGTTGACGAGCACTTCCGGGACCAGAAGCCGCGAATTATAGGTACCGGCCTGGACTGCGCCGTAGGCGCCCGCCGACAACACGGCGAGAAGATCGCTAGGCTCGGGTTCCGGCATCCTGCGGTCGAGCGCGAGGAAATCGCCGGTCTCGCAGACTGGGCCGACGACATCGGCGAGGATTTCCGGCGCGCCGGGCCGAGGCTGCACCGGAATGATCTCATGATGCGCGTCATAAAGCGTCGGCCGGATCAAATCGTTCATGCCGGCGTCGACGATGACGAAGGTCTTGGCCTCGGCCTTTTTCACGTAGAGAACGCGGGTGACGAGAATGCCGGCATTGCCGGCGATGAGGCGGCCCGGCTCGAAAATCAATTGCTTGCCGAGGCCGCCGAAATGACGCCGCACAATCTTGGCGTAAAGATCGGGGTGAAAGGCATCGCCCTTATCGTCCGGCCGGTAGGGTATGCCGAGGCCGCCGCCGAGATCGATATGCTCGATCTTATGGCCATCGGCCGCCAGCACGTTCAAAAACTCCGCCACCAAAGCGAAGGCATTGTCGAACGGCTCGAGGTCCGTGATCTGCGAACCGATATGAATATCGATCCCCGTGACTTCGATCCCCGGCAGCGCCGCGGCGTGAGCATAGACCTCGCGCGCCCGCGCGAGCGGAATACCAAACTTGTTCTCCGCCTTGCCGGTCGAAATCTTCGCATGGGTGCGCGCATCGACATCCGGATTGACGCGCAGTGCGATGCGCGCCGTGCGGCCCCGCGCCGAAGCAATTTGCGAGATCGCCGCAAGCTCGGGTTCCGACTCGACGTTGAAGCACATGATGTCTTCGTCGAGCGCGGTGCTTATCTCGACGGCAGTCTTGCCGACGCCGGAAAAGGTGATCTTCGCCGCCGGGATGCCCGCGGCGCGAGCCCGGCGCAGTTCACCTTCCGAGACGACATCCATGCCGGCTCCCAATTGGCCGAGCGTCTTCAGCACGGCCTGATTGGAATTGGCCTTCACCGCATAGCAGACGAGAACCGGTAATTCGCCGAACGAGCGTTTGAAGACCTCGTAATGGCGGGTGAGCGTCGCTGTCGAATAGCAATAGAATGGCGTTGCGACCTCTGCTGCCAGACGGTCGATATTGACTCCTTCGGCGTGGAGAACGCCGTCCTTCAGCGCGAAATGGTGCATTCGCCGGCTATTTCACTAAGGGATCGAGGAGAAAGGTATTGCCGCTCACGGCCTGCGTCCCGCTGTTCGCGGGCGTCGGCTTTCTGCCGGGCTGCGCCGGATCGCCCGCCATGGGATCGATATTCTTGGTCTGCATCGGCACGACCTGGCTCGCTGGCGTATTTGGCGGCGGCTCAAGATCACCGCGCCTGCCGCAGCCGGCGAGCGCCAGTGCGAGAAAGACGAGGCCGAAGACGCCGCATCGACGGCAGGAAGAAGGATTCACACAACAGCTCCGCTAAGCCTCGGCCTTATAAACCAAGCCTTTGGCAAAACGAAGCCGCCGGCCTGCACCGCCCTTAATTCCCCGGCTTTTTCAGGCGATCGAGCCAGGCTTGTGCCTGCTTTGCCACGTTCGCGGGCGCCGTGCCGCCGTAGCTCCTGCGGCTCGCGACCGAATTCTCCACGCCAAGCACCGCAAACACATCCTCGCCGAGCCGCGGTTCGACCTTTTGCATATCGGCAAGGCTCAAGGCTTCAAGGCCAATGCCACGTTCGGCCGCCAAAGCCACCAAATGGCCGGTGACGTGATGCGCCTCGCGAAACGGCAGTCCGAGTTCGCGGACGAGATAATCGGCAAGGTCCGTCGCCGTCGCATAGCCCGCACCCGCCGCCGCTTTCATCCGCGCGAGATCCGGCGCGAAATCGCCGACCATGCCTGTCATCGCCGCAAGGCAGAGCGACAAGGTCTGGAGCGCGTCGAACGTGCCTTCCTTGTCCTCCTGCATATCCTTGGAATAGGCGAGCGGCAGGCCTTTGAGCACCACCAGCAGGCCGCTGAGCGCGCCGATCACCCGCCCGCTCTTGCCGCGCACGAGTTCGGCGGCATCCGGATTGCGCTTCTGCGGCATGATCGACGAGCCGGTCGAGAACCTGTCGGAGAGCCGCAGGAAGCCGAATTGCGGCGTCGTCCAGAGCACAATCTCTTCAGCAAAACGCGAAAGATGCACAGCGCAAAGCGCCGCGGCCGAAAGTGTCTCAATCACGAAGTCGCGATCCGACACGCTGTCGAGCGAATTGGCGGTCGGCCGGTCGAAGCCGAGAGCTTTGGCAGTTGCGAAGCGATCAATCGGAAACGACGTCCCAGCGAGCGCCGCGGCGCCAAGCGGGCTTTCGTTGAGCCGCACCCGCGCATCATGGAAGCGGCCGCGGTCGCGCGCCAGCATTTCGACATAGGCGAGCAGATGATGGCCGAATGTCACCGGCTGCGCCGATTGCATATGGGTGAACCCGGGCATCACCGCCCCGGCATAGGCCAGCGCCTTTTCGGCCAGCGTCTGTTGCAGCGCGCGGATCTGCTCGTCGAGTGCATCGATGGTCGCGCGGATATACAACCGGAAATCGACCGCCACCTGATCGTTGCGCGAACGCGCCGTGTGCAGCCGCCCGGCGACGGCGCCAATGAGGTCGGCCAGACGCGACTCGATATTCATATGAATATCTTCGAGCTTGCGCGAATAGGCGAATTGGCCGTTCTCGATTTCGCCACGGATGCGGCCTAGAGCCTCGGCGATGGCGGCGGCATCGGCTTTCGACAGAATGCCGGTTTCGCCCAGCATCGCGACATGGGCGAGCGAGCCTGCTATGTCCTGCGCCGCGAGCTTCTGGTCGAAATCGATCGAGGCATTGATTTCTTCCATGATCGCGTCGGGGCTGTCGGCGAACCGGCCGCCCCACATCTTGTTGCTCATTGGTTCCGCTTTCAAAGATCGGCCGAAGTTCATTTATGTCAGATCAAGAGACAAAGAAGCGCGGCCTGCCGTCGCCCGTCACATCGATCATCGCCCTCGGGCTTGTGGTGATGTTCATATACGGGATGAAGGGCTGGCGCCGCAACGAAGCCGCGAGCGCCGCGTCCTGCCCCGCGGCGCATGCGATCGCCGCCCGGCTCGCGCCTTTGGTCCACGGCGAGGTCGCGGCGCTGGCAATCGACAGCAATCCGCAGCCGATGCCGGCGCTCACCTTCATCGGCCCCGACGGCAAACCAACGACACTCGCGGCCTTCAAGGGCCGTAACGTGCTTCTGAACCTTTGGGCGACCTGGTGCGTGCCCTGCCGGATGGAAATGCCCTCGCTCGACAAATTGCAGGGCGCACGCGGCAGCGATGATTTCTCTGTCGTCGCGGTCAATATCGACACCGCCAAGCTCGACCGGCCGAAAGCCTTCCTGAAGGAAATTGGCGTCAAAAATCTGAGTTTCTACGCGGATAATAGTGCCAACATCTTCTCGACCCTAAAGCAGGAAGGCAAAGTTCTCGGCCTGCCGACGACGATCCTCGTCGCCAAGGACGGCTGCGACATCGGCACAATGGCGGGTCCGGCGAAATGGGATTCGCCCGACGCCTTGAGCCTGATCAGCGCGCAGAAGCAGGCGGCCGAGACCCCGAAAAGCTGATGGCATGTGTTCCGAACAATTGAAGATGGGAGATTTGAAAATGCGGCTGCTGATTTCGATGCTTTTAGGCGTCTCGCTGTCGGCCGCCATCATGGCGCCGGCATTCTCTGAGCCCCTCGCGCTGGCATCTTGCGCGAAGTTCACCTCCGCCCGTGACGAGAAAGCATCGCTTTTCGCCGGATACATCTACGGATTCGTCGCGGCGCGCATGGGCTATAAGGACGAGAAGCGGCTCACCGCCGCCGCCGTCAAGGTTCGCGCCGACGCGCTGAAAATCTGCCAGAAGACCTCCGATGCATCCTTCGCGAAAATCATTGATGCGCTGACGGCCGATCTCGCCAAGAGATCCTGGCTGCAGAAGCTTTGAGGCTTGGGCCGCACGCCGGCCTGTGCTACCCGCCGCCATGCTCGAAGGCCTGCCACCCAACAACGCCGCTTTTCTGATGCGCCTACGCTGCGCCGATTCAACGACAGCGCAACGCGTCGCCGACATCATCGTCGAAACCTTCGACCCGGCCGAGACGGCAGCCAGCGCCTTCGAGGAAACAGGCGACCGGCCTGACGTCGAAGGACCGTGGCTCGTCGAAGCCTATTTCGGCACGGCGCCGGATGAAGCCCAGGTGCGCGACCTCGTCAGCCTCGCGGCAGGCGCGGAACTGGCCGCAGAAGCGGAGTTCGGCCGTGTCGCGAAGACGGATTGGGTTGCGGCCTCGCTGGCCGGAATCGCGCCGGTGCGTGCCGGGCGGTTTCTGCTCCACGGCGAGCACGACCGCGCCATCGTGCAGTCGAACGATCTCGCTATCGAAATTGAAGCGGCGCTTGCCTTCGGCACCGGCCATCATGGCACGACGCGCGGCTGCCTGATTTTCCTCGATGCCATCGCCAAGCGCAGGCGGGCGCGCAAAATCCTCGATGTCGGCACCGGCACCGGCGTGCTCGCCATCGCCGCCGCCAAGGCCTTTCGGCGGCCCGTCGCAGCGGGCGATGTCGATCCCGTTGCGGTTGCCACCGCAATGGTCAACGCGGCGCGTAACGGCGCTGGCAGCTTTGTCCACATCGTACAGGCGCGCGGCCTCGATCATCCGGCGCTGCGCGGCGATTACGATCTCATCACCGCCAACATATTGGCAGCGCCCCTGCGCCGTCTGGCGCCGGCGCTCGCCAAAGCTCTTTTGCCTGAAGGGGAAATTATTCTCTCAGGCCTTCTCGACCGCGATGTTCCGGGCATTATCAGCACCTATCGGACGCAGCATTTGCGCCTCGTCGCGCGGCTTGACATCGACGGCTGGGCGACGCTTTTGATGCGCCGATAGAGCCTCGGCCTGAACCGAGGCTCTAATTTTTAGTTTGACGCGTTTTCTTCACGCGAACCGGTATGCACTTCGCTCGAAAACGCTTTGACTAAGGGAAAAACGGATGAGTTCGGATACGATTGTCATCGTCGGCGCGGGCCACGGCGGCGTGCAGCTTGCCGCTTCGCTGCGCGAGGAAGGATATGGCGGAAAGCTTGTCCTTCTCGGCGATGAAAAGGATCTTCCGTACCAGCGGCCGCCGCTTTCCAAAGCCTATCTGAAGCATGCGACGCCAGAGGACGGCGTGCTGCTGCGCGGCCCGGATTTCTACGCCCAGAATAACATCGAGCTTCTGCTTGGCGAGCGCGTCACCGAGATCGAGCGCGACGCGCGCCGTCTGCATCTGAAATCCGGCAAGACGCTCGAATACACAAAGCTTGTACTAGCGACGGGTGGCATACAGCGGCGTTTGCCGATCGAAGGCGCAGACATGGAGGGTGTTTTCGCGCTGCGGACAATGGAAGAAGCACGCGCGCTTCGCGACAAGCTCGCAACGTCGCAAAACGTCATCGTCATCGGCGCCGGTTTCATCGGCCTCGAATTCGCTGCGACAGCAGCATCGCAAGGCCGCAAGGTCGATCTGTTTGAATTGGCCGACCGGCCGATGGGCCGCGTGGTGACGCCGCAGACATCGGCGTTCTTTGCGCAGGCGCATAAGGCTTTTGGGGTCAATCTGCATTTCGGCCAGAGCGTCCTCGCGATCAAGGGCGACGGCACGAGCGTCACCTGCGTCGTCTTGAATGATGGCACGACCATGCCGGCCGACATGGTGCTGGTCGGCATTGGCCTGGTGCCGAGCGACGAACTCGCGCGCGCCGCGGGGCTCGACGCTCCGAATGGCATCAAGGTCAATGAGAAGCTCGCCACATCGGACGAAAACATCTTTGCAATCGGCGATGTCGTCTATCACTACAACACGCATCGCGGCGCCGAGATGCGGCTTGAATCTGTGCAGAACGCGACGGATCAGGCGCGCACGCTGGCAAAACTTCTCGTCGGCAAGCCGGCGAATTACGATCATGTGCCGTGGTTCTGGAGCGACCAGGGCGATCTCAAATTGCAGATCGCCGGCTTCCTCGACGAAAGCGACACGATCGTCATGAGGGGCTCTTTCGACGAGCGCGCCTATTCACTCTTCGGCTTCAAGAACGGCGTGCTGACCGGCGTCGAATCCGTCAACAAAGGTGGCGACCACATGCTGGCGCGGCGTCTGCTTGGTGAGCACATCGCCGTGACGCCTGAGTTCATCGCCGATCCGGCCTCGGATATGAAGTCGCTGATAAGGCCGAAGCGATGAGTGGGCCAGTACCGCCTCGCCCTTGATGTCTGCCGAACGGAGATGAGCGTCGTGATGAATCAGCCACACTGATTCTTAATGCTCAATTTCGCGAAAAGGCTCTGCGAAACGTCATCCGACTGTCATGCGCTAAAAATACCGCCGATGCGGAATGAAATAACACATCGGGCTGGACATAATGTTGCGTTTGGTTGGTGCCGGCCGCGGGTTAAGCGGCAAGTCGTTTTCTAGCTTCGTTCGAGTTTCCTGTTCATTGCCTTTAGCTGCGGGTGTCTGGGCGTTCCCGGGGCTCGGCACTACCGGAAAAGCCTGGGCCGGATCGTTTGACATTACCGCGGACACGACCGCCGCGGAAACTTTGTCGGACAATCAGACAGGAACGGTCGCAGCGGGCGTCACTTTGACCAACGCCACCAAGAACACGGTTGTTGTAACGGTCACCGGAACCGGAACTTCGCTGACCAATGACGGAACGATTTCGCAGACAAACACAGGGGGCGGCCGCGCAGTACGCGTCACCGGGACAGGCGTTAGTTTCACCTTGACCAATGCGGGCGGGGCGACCATCTCCGCCGCCGGCGACGATGCGATACAATCTCAGCACGACGCCAGCGTCACGATCGAAAATTCAGGCACCATCGAATCTCTCGGCGGCGGCCAGGCGATCGACTTCAATGCCATCACGACCGGGACGAACGAGGTTTACAACTATTCGGCGGGGCTGATCGAGGCATTCGGCGCCGACGCGCTGCGCCCCGGCGTCAATGGTTACATCTATAATGCCGGCAGCATCCGGTCAGAGAACGTTCCTGGCAACGACACCGGCAACGATGGCATCGACGCGCAGAGCAATACGGGCGTGACCATCGACAACGTTGGCCTCGTCGACGGCGCGCGGCACGGTGTCACGGGCGGCAACACCGATACGACCACGGACGGCTCGTTTGCGATGACCGTCACCAACGAGGCTGGTGGCACAATCGTCGGCGAGGACGGATCGGGCATCAACATCGATGGCTTCAATGGCAACGAGGTCGTCACCATCACCAATCACGGCACGATCACGGGCAACGGCATCACCGGCGACGGGGATGGCGTCGACGTCGACGGCCTCGTCAACCTGGTCAATACCGGCACGATCAAATCCACGCAGGCCTTCAACGACGTCAGCGAGGGCGTGACGGTTGGCGGCGGCACGATTACCAACAGCGGCACGATCGAAGGCGACAACATCAACGGCGGCGCCTCGCACGGCATCACGCTGGCGGGGATCGACAAGGACAGCAATGGCAACCCGATCCCGACGCAGGGCATCTATGCCGACACGACCGTTACCAACAGTGGGCTGATCCGTGGCGAGACCGGCGCGGCGATCGCCGTGACCGGCGCGGCCAACGCCTTTACGGTCGAGATTGAAAACCAGACGGGCGGCGTCATCGAAGGCGGCGGCTCCGTGGCGGCGATCTCGACCGGGGGCAATGACGCGACGATCATCAACTACGGGACCATCACGGCCGACAGCAGCGGTCTTGCGATCAACCTCGGCAGCGGCAACAGCGCCGTCCAGATTCTCGGAGGCAGCGCTGTCGTAAACGGCGATATGGATGGCGGCACGGGGACCAGCACGCTCCTCATCGCTCCTGGTGCAGGAAACAGTTTCACCTATAATGATGTCATCTCCGATTTCGCATCGGCGACCATTGGCGCAGGAACGGTCACGCTGAACGGCGCCAACACTTACACGGGCACAACCACAATCGATCAAGGCGGCGTGCTTGCCGGCATCGGCGCGGTCTCGACTATTGTTGTCGAGATGGGCGGTACGTTCGCGCCGGGCGCACGGGGCGCGCCGGGAACCTCGATGACCGTCAATGGCAACCTCGCCTTCCAGTCTGGTTCGACCTATCTCGTGCAATTGAATTCGACGGCCTCGACTTTCGCCAAGATCACCGGCACCGCGGCGCTTAACGGCGATGTTCTGGCCCTCATTGCGACCGATGCCAGCCCGCAGCATCAATATACGATCCTGCAATCGGCCGGTCTCAACGGTACGACCTTCGCAGGCGCCGTGACCAGCATGCCGGGCTTTCGCGCAACGCTGACCGATACCGATGATGACGTGCTGCTGAACCTCAGCGCCGCGCTGGGTCAGGGACAAGGCCTCGCGCGGAATCAGCAGAATATCGCCAATGCGTTGAACCGTGTCTTCAACGATGGCGGTACGCTGCCCGCGGCTTTCATGCCCGTTTTCGACCTGAGCGGCGGCGCGCTGAGCAGCGGCTTGGCGCAAATCTCAGGCGAGCCGGCGACGGGCGCGCAGGAAAGCGCCTTCAGGATGCAGAATTCCTTTCTCTCGCTGCTGCTTGATCCGTTCGCGGAAGGTCGCGCGAGCGGCTCCGACGGTTTCGCCGCGACGGCTTCGTCCAGCGGATCCGGCATGCTGGCTTACGCCGATGGCCAGACGCTGCCCATTCTCAAGGGACCGCCGCCGGCGCCAATCTTCGCCCCGCATTGGGATGCCTGGGGTGCTTCTTTCGGCGGCGGTGCATTCACGTCCGGCGATGCAAATCTCGGCGCGGCGAACACCTCAACCACCGCGGTCGGCTTCGCTGTTGGAGCCGATTATCATCTCGCGCCGGGCAGCCTCATCGGTGTCTCGCTCGCGGGAGGCGGCACGGACTGGTCGCTCGGCGGCGGCCTCGGCAGCGGCCGCAGCGATGTCTTCCAGGCAGGTCTCTACGGCGTGCAGGACTTTGGCCGCGCCTATCTCGCCGGCGCGTTCGCCTTCGGCAATTATTGGGTCACGACCAACCGGCTCGTCTCCATTCCCGGTGGCGGCACGTTGGGGGCGAATTACTCGGCGCAAGGGTACGGCGGCCGCCTTGAGACCGGCTATCATGTCCCGCTGTCCGCAATCACGTTCACGCCCTATGCGGCCTTGCAGCCGCAGGCCTTCAGTTCGCCGGCGTTCAGCGAATTTGCCTCGGCTGGCAGTTCAACCTTCGCGCTCAGCTACAACGGCGACACCGGCACTGAGGTACGCGGCGAATTGGGCTCATGGGCGAATACAACGCTGGCATTGGAGAACCACGCGGTGAACCTCTTCGGTCGTCTGGCCTATGCGCACGACTGGCAGAGCAATCCGAGCCTCGGCGCCAATTTCCTGACGCTCCCGGCGGCGAGCTTCGTCGTCGCGGGCACCAAACCCGCCTCCGACCTCGCGCTAACGACAGTGGGCGCAACGCTGGATCTCAGCCACGGGTGGTCCCTAACAGGAAAGTTCGACGGCGAATTCGGCCGCGGCTCGCAATCCTATGCCGGCACCGGACGCCTCACCTACAATTGGTGAGGCGCGGTTAGCGAACGTTTCTCGTCATGCCCTAAAAGTGGATGGCCGGGTCAAACCCGGCCATGACGCGAGTGATAGAAGACGGCGAAAACTCAGGTGTGCCGGCCGAGCACTTCCTTGACGGCTTTCAGCAGATCGACTTCCGGCACTGAAAACTGCGCCTTGGTGCGCAATTCGAGATAATCCGCACGCTCTTTGCTCGATGCAGCGAGTTCCGCGCCAAGTACCAGATCGCGGATGGCAATCTCGCCTTTATCGCGCTCGTTCGAGCCCTGGATGATGGCGCAGATTGCATTGCGTTTGTCGGCATATTTCAACTGCGCGTTCATACCGGATGAACCGAGATAAAGCTCGGCGGCGATACCGGCATTGCGTAGCATCGAAACAAAACTCTGGTAGCGCGCGAGTTCGGCCTGATCGAGAACCAGCACGATCACCGGGCCGCGTTGTTGCGCGCCCGCGACGACCGGCGAATTGATCGCCTTCAACGCTGCGTAGAGCCGCGAGACGCCGATGGAAAATCCGGTCGCCGGGACATCCTCGCCGCGGAAACGGCCGACGAGGCCATCATAGCGCCCGCCGCCGCCGACCGAGCCGAAGCGGACGGGGCGACCATCCTCCTCTACAATCTCGAACGTGAGTTCGGCTTCAAAGACGGGGCCGGTATAATATTCGAGACCCCGCACGACGGATGGATCGATGCGGATACGACGCGTTCCAAAACCAGCCGCAGAGCATATGTCGGAGATGGCTTGCAACTCATCCAAGCCCTTTTCAACTTTTTCATTATTGCCAAAGTGCCCACGAAAAACCTTAAGTGTCTCATCGTTTGAAATGGCATTTTGAGGTGCTTCTGGCAGCATCGCGGCGTCGGCTCGTAGATTTTCTCGCAAGCTGGAAACATCAACAAGCTGCGCATTGGAGTGCAACCACGTCATAATTTCGTGTTGTTGATCTTCGTCGAGATTGGCGCCTCTTGTGAAATCGCCTGATTCATCCTTGCGGCCGTTGCCAAGAAGAAGGCGGACCTCATCACCAAACTTGTCAAACTTGTCCATTGCCCGCAGCACGGTCAGCCTGCGCCCTGTATTCTCGTCGCCACCTAAGCCAATCGCTTCGAGTACACCATCGAGCACTTTGCGGTTGTTGACCTTGATGACGTAATCGCCGCGCTGGACGCCGAGCCGCTCCAAAGTATCCGCCGCCATCATGCAGAGTTCGGCATCCGCCGCGACGGAGCTTGTGCCGACCGTATCGGCATCGAATTGCATGAACTGGCGGAAGCGTCCCGGCCCCGGCTTCTCGTTGCGGAACACATAGCCGGCACGAAACGAGCGATAGGGTTTCGGCAGCCTGTCGTAATTCTCTGCGACGTAGCGCGCGAGCGGCGCGGTCAGATCGTAGCGCAGCGACAGCCATTGCTCGTCATCGTCCTGAAACGAAAAAACGCCTTCGTTTGGCCGATCGAGATCGGGCAGGAATTTGCCCAGCGCCTCGGTATATTCGATGAACGGCGTTTCGACGGCCTCGAAACCATAGAGCCGGTAACTCTCCTTGATCGCCGCCAGCATCCGCTCAGTCGCGGCGATCTCGGCCGGGCCGCGATCACCGAAACCGCGGGGCAATTTAGCCTGGGTTCGTGGCGTCTTTTTAATGTCATTCATGCTGCGCAAACCTCTTCGCGGCGCTTCTAAGCTATCAAAGAGAGAAGCGAAAGCTGGCCGCGGAGATCTCACCCCTTGGTGGCGCCGCAATCGCCTCCCATATCTGTGCCGCGGGGAAACCCGAACCACGGGAGAAAGTCATGTCACCCGAAGAACGCCAGTTGCTCACCGGTCTTTTCGACCGCATACGTGCGTCGGCCCACACGCCGCGCGACCCCGAAGCCGAGGCGTTGATTGCGGACGCCGTCAAAACCCAACCCTATTCGCCCTATTTTCTGGCACAGGCGGTCATCGTCCAGAATCAGGCGCTGGAAGCTGCCAATCAGCGGCTCAACGAATTGCAGGCGCAGATCAACGCGCAGCAGCCGCAGGGCCAGCCGGCCGGCGGCGGTTTTCTGAGCAGTCTCGGTTCCATCTTCGGCGGCCCTTCGGCACCGCCCGAGCCACGCCCGCAGCAGCCGCTGCCCGGCGGCCCCTGGGGCCAAAGCCCACAAGGGCAGGCGCCGCGCTCCTACCCGCCACAACCGTCCTATCCCCCGCAAGCGCCGTGGGGCGCTCCGCCCGTCGGTGGCGGTGGCGGCGGTTTCCTGAGCGGCGCCTTGCAGGGCGCGGCGGGTGTTGCCGGTGGCGTGCTGCTGGCTGATTCCATCCGCAGCCTTTTCGGCGGCCACGGTGGCGGTTTCGGCGGCCTCGGCATTGGCACTGGCGTCGGGGGCTTGGGAAGCGGCCTTGGCGGCGGCGAGACGGTCGTGAATAATTATTATGACGACGACGGCAGCAAAAGCGGCGCCGATAGCGTCGATATCTACGACGACTCGAACAACAGCACGGATAATTTCGACACTGGCAACGACAATAGCGGCTCGTTCGACGTCTGAACGCCGCATCCAACGGCCACAATCCAATTAGCCTCGCCGTCCGCCGGCGAGGCTTTTTCTTTCTTACTCCGGCACGCAAATTTCTGACAGCTAGACCGGAACGATTTTGCCGCCCGACTGTTATCGTGCGGGTGCGTTATGCATTGGCGCGCGGATCGCTCATACCGGCAACTCATGATGGCCCGCCAGGGTCGCGGCCGGATAGCCAATGAGCACCGTCAGCCGGGGGCGTGATTTATGGAGAGTCTTTTGCGGGATAACAGACCTTCCGCGCCGCCAACACCGGCACGGAATTGGGCGCTGTTTCTCGACCTAGACGGAACCCTGCTCGATATCGCGGCGACTCCCACCTCTGTCATCGTCCCTCGCGACCTTATCAGCGACCTGCAGGGTGCCGCGCGTGCGCTGAACGGCGCCGTCGCGATTGTCAGTGGCCGGGCCTTGGCCGATATCGACCGCCTTCTGAGTCCTTTGCGGTTAGCGGGCGGCAGCGAACATGGCGTTGTGGTCCGCTTGCCGGACGGCACCGAAGAAGGAATGGGTCAGCCTGTTCCCATAAGCTGGACCCAGGCCTTTATCGACTTGCAGAAGGTATTTCCGGGCGTGGCGACGGAAGTGAAACCGCATAATGTCGTCGCGCATTTTCGCAACGCGCCAGAGCGCGAAGGCGATGTAATGCGACTTGCGCAGGAACTTGTCGCACGCAATCCGCGAGATTTCGAATTGATCGAGGCCAAGATGGCGGTGGAAATTCGTCCGCGCGCGATAAATAAGGCGCGCCCTGTTGAGCGTCTGATGTCTATGCCGCCTTTCAAAGGCCGTTTCCCGGTCTTTGTCGGCGACGATGTAACCGACGAGGACGGATTCGAAGCCGCTCGGGCGCATGGCGGCCTTGGCCTCCATGTCGCAACACGATTCGACGGCCAGCCGCAGAATGTGCGCGACTGGCTGAAACGCGTTGCCGACCTCTGAGGCGCCCGGTCATGGCTACGCTTGATCTCGCGGCTATCGGCAATTGCGCCATCGCAAGCCTTATCGACCGCAACGCCCGGCACGTGTGGTTCTGCTTTCCGCGTCTCGACGGCGATCCGGTCTTTTCGGCGCTCATCAATGGCGAGGACCCGCAGCAGGGCTTTATGGATGTCGTCGTCTGCGACACCGTCGAAACCACGCAGCGCTATATCCGCAACACGGCTGTGCTCGAGACGATCATTACCGACAAAAACGGTGGCCAGGTTCGCATTGTCGACTTCGCACCGCGCGCACCGCGTTTCGGCCGCAGCTTCCGGCCACCCATGCTCGTCCGCCGCATCGAGCCGCTAACCAAACGCGTACGGCTTAAGGTCCGCATCCGCCCGCATTTCAATTATGGCGCGACCAGACCGACCATCAGTTTTGGAAGCAATCATGTGCGCTATACCGGCGGCCAGATGACCTTGCGCGTGACCACTGACATGGCGATCGCGTATCTTTTAGAAGAAGCCGAATTCGCGCTCGACAAGCCGGTCAATCTTTTCATCGGCCCTGACGAATCCGTGCCGGAAGCACCCGACACACTGGCACAAAGTTTTCTCGCCGCGACGATTGAGGATTGGCAGGCCTGGGTCCGCGGTCTCTCCATTCCGTTCGAATGGCAGAACGAGGTCATCCGCTCGGCGATCACGCTGAAGCTCTGTAGCTGCGAAGATACCGGCGCCATCGTCGCCGCTTTGACAACCTCCATTCCCGAGGCGCCGCACACGGCGCGCAATTGGGATTATCGTTTCTGCTGGCTGCGCGACGCCTTCTTCACTGTGGGCGCCTTGAATCGGCTCGGCGCGACACGGACGATGGAAAATTTCATCCGTTTCATCATCGACGCGGTTCTTCGCGCCGATGATGTTGCGATTGCGCCGCTCTATCCGATCTCGACCTCGACAAGCTCCGAGGAGCGGCTGGCGTCGGCGCTGGCCGGCTATCAGGGCATGGGACCGGTGCGCATCGGCAATGCCGCTGTCTCGCAAATCCAGAACGACGCCTACGGCTCAATCATTCTCACCGCCGCGCAAATTTTCTGGGATGCGCGGCTGACCTATAAAGGCCTGGCGACGCTTTATCAGCAATTGCGCGGCGTCGGCCGGCTCGCGGCGCGCTGTGCGCTTACGCCCGATGCCGGGCCGTGGGAATATCGCGGACGGGCAAGCATCCATACGTATTCGGCGGCCATGTGCTGGGCGGCGCTGCATCGTCTGGCCCTCATCGCCGAGCGCGTCGGCGAATCCGCCGAGGCCCAGGAATGGGAAGCACTCGCAACCAAGCTGCGCGCGGAGATTTTGAATCGCGCGACAATGCCGGAGGGCTGGATTTCCGGCGTGCTCGATGCGCCGTTCGTCGATGCCACCTGCCTGCTCCTGGCGGAGGTTGGGCTTCTGCCGGCAAATGATCCGCGCGTTGTGAAAACGCTCGATGTCATCGGACAGCGACTCGTGCGCGACGGTTTCGTGATGCGCTATGACGAGGCGGACGACTTCGGCCATCCGGAAACGGCATTTCTCGTCTGCACTTTCTGGTACGTCGATGCACTGGCCTTGGCCGGCCGGCGCGATCAGGCGCGGGAGATCTTCAACAATGTTTTAGCCGTCCGCAACGGCGCCGGTCTTCTCTCCGAGGACGTGATGGCGGGAACGCGGACGCTCTGGGGCAATTTCCCACAAGCCTACTCACATGTGGGACTCATTCATTCGGCGGCGCGGCTTTCGCGCAGCTGGGAGGAAGCTTTATGGCGCGCGTCGTAATCGTCTCGAATCGCGTGCCCTTGCCGTCGAAAGGCGCGAAGGCTGGCGGCCTCACCGTCGCTTTGAAGGATGTTTTCAAGCAAGGCGCGCTCTGGCTCGGCTGGAGCGGCGAGATCGCGGCGCAAACCGCAACCTCGGCGAAAATCCACAATACCGGCAAACTCGACTTCGCGACTCTCGATCTGTCGGAAGACGACTACCGACAATTTTATGTCGGCTTCGCCAATTCGGTGCTCTGGCCTTTGCTTCATTTCCAGACGGGATTGCTCGAATTCGACCGCGAGGATTTCGCCGGTTACCTTGCCGTCAACCGGACTTATGCCAAGGCGCTCGCCGAATTGCTGCAGCCGGACGATCTTATCTGGGTGCATGATTATCATCTGATCCCACTCGCCGAAGCTTTGCGGGCGCTGGGGGTCAAGAACCGGATCGGCTTCTTCCTGCATGTGCCGTTCGTGCCGGCCAGTGTCTTCGCGATCGTGCCTCCGGCTGAAAAGCTTCTGCGGATGATGCTGACCTATGATGTCGTCGCCTTCCAGGCGCGCCAGCATTTGCACGATTTCGAGGATTGCCTGCTGAGCTTCCTCAACATTGCGCGGCAATCGGGCGAACCGATCTGGTATGAAGGGCGTCCCGTCATCGTCGATGCGATCCCCATCGGCATTGATTCACGTGGCTTCGCGCGCCAGGCGAAAAAGGCGGAGCAAAGTCGCGTCGCGCTCCGGCTCTTCGACAGTATGGAGGGCCACGCTTTCATGATCGGCGTCGACCGCCTTGATTATTCCAAGGGACTGCCAAACCGGTTTGAAGCTTTTGGCTATCTGCTCGATCGTTACCCCGAGCATCGAATGCATGTAACGTACCTTCAGATCGCCGCCCGTTCGCGCGAGGACGTCGCCGAATATCAGCGCCTGAAGCGCGAACTCGACCGCTTGTCGGGCGACATCAACGGCCGTTATGCGGATTTCGATTGGCAACCCTTGCGCTATATGACGCGTGCTGTCGCACGCGCGAGCCTCGCCGGGTTCCACCGTCAGGCTCGGGTCGGGCTCGTCACGCCATTACGCGATGGCATGAATCTCGTCGCCAAGGAATATGTGGCCGCGCAGGACCCTGAAAATCCCGGCGTTCTGGTACTTTCGCAATTTGCCGGCGCCGCGGAAGAAATGACCGAGGCGATCATCATCAATCCTTACGATCCGGAAGAAATCACCGAGGCCATGCATGAAGCGCTTGTCATGCCGCTCGATGAACGCAAGGACCGGCACGAGAAGCTTTTCGAGAAAATCTGCCAGACGACCGCTGTCAGCTATTGCCGCGATTTTCTCAATGCGTTGGCGGGCGGCACCAACGGCCATTCGTTCACATCACAATGACTTTGGTGCCGATGCCGACGCGGCCATAAAGGTCGATCACATCGTCGTTCATCATCCGGATGCAGCCGGACGAAACACTCGTGCCAATCGAGTAAGGCTCGTTGGTTCCGTGAATTCGATAGAGCGAGCCGCCAAGATATAGGGCGCGCGCGCCGAGCGGATTGCCGATCCCGCCCGCCATGTGCATCGGCAGGTCCGGGCGCCGCTTCAGCATTTCCACCGGCGGCGTCCAATCCGGCCATTCGGCCTTGCGCGAAATGCGCTCAGTGCCCGACCACGCGAAACCCTCACGGCCGACGCCGACTCCATAGCGCAGAGCCTTGCCATCCTTCTCGACGAGAAAGAGAAACCTATGCGCCGTGTCGATCACGATCGTTCCGGAGCGTTCGGAGCCGGCATAGGCCACCTCCTGCCGCATGAACATCGGGTCCATTGTGCGCTGAGGCTCGGCCGGTGTTGCACTGGCGTAATAGGCGGGAGCCGGTTGATTGTAGGTAGCGGCGCGGCCGCCGGACATGACAAATTCGAAGAAACCGCCGCCATAGCGTCCGGTCGGCGCGGCGCTTGCGACCTGTTGTGTCTGAGGGTTGTTGTAAGTTTGGGCGATCGCTGGCGAAGCCAGCAAACAGACGCCAAGAAAGGCGGACGAAAACCGCAAGGACGCAGGCTGCTTCGACATCGAAATCCACAACCAGAAAGCTGACGATGCCTTTGTTATAATGCGAAACGCGCTTTTACGGCTCAAATCCGCGCGGCGTGGTTAGGGAATCGATAATGTTAATGCCCTCTCATCAAAGTAAAAGCATTGTTAAATTGACAGCGGGTTCTTTCAGCAAATTCGCGGTTCTTCATTGGCCCGCGGGCGCTCGGGTGCTAAAAGTCTCAAGTGAAGCGATTCATGCGACTTGCCCCCTGGCTCGCGATCTTGCTGATCGCCGTACTCTCGCTGACCCCCAGCGAGTGGCGTCCGTATGCCAGCCATTCGATCCTGACTGAGCGTTTCGTCACTTATTTTCTGGCGGCCCTGATCCTCACAATTCGTTTCCCGCGGCCGGCAGCAGGCATCGAAATCGCCGCCTGGCTCAGCATCTATTCTGGTACTCTTGAAATCATCCAGCTTCTGATTCCGGGCCATTTCGGGCGCTACGGCGATTTCGTCATGAGTTCGCTCGGCGCGCTATGCGGCGTCGCCTTCGGCCTGCTTGCGACGATCTGGTGGGAGCATTGGCACGTGCAACCGGCAGAGAGCGTCTCTGAACATTTCGAGACACCCGGCAGTGCCGAGGACGTCGCTCACACGCGATTATAGACGTCCTCAAGCCGCACGATATCGTCTTCGCCAAGATATGAGCCGGTCTGCACTTCGATCAATTCGAGATCGATCTTGCCCGGATTGGCGAGCCGGTGAACGGCGCCGATCGGCAGGAAGATCGACTCGTTTTCATGAACCTGGAGGGTCTCGCTGTTACGCGTGACCTCGGCCGTGCCGCGCACGACGATCCAATGTTCGGCGCGGTGAAAATGTTTCTGCAATGACAATTGCGCGCCGGGCTTCACCACGATGCGCTTGACCTGATAACGCGGGCCATTGTCGATCGATTGATAATAGCCCCACGGCCGATAGGAGCGTTTATGCTCCAAAGCTTCGCGCCGATTCTCGGCTTTGAGCCTATCGACGAGTTGCTTGACCTTGTCGCCATGCGCGCGGTCGAGCACCAGCACGGCGTCCTGCGTCGTAACAACGATGACATTATCGACGCCGACCACCGTCGTGAGATGATCGTCGGAACGGATATGCACGTTCTTGGCGTGCATCACGATGCCATGGCCACGCACCGAATTGCCGTCGCTGTCATGCGGCGATAATTCATCGACCGCCGCCCAGGTGCCGACATCGGACCAGCCGATATCCGCCGGCACGACGGCGGCCTTGTCGGTATGTTCCATCACTGCATAATCGATCGAGATTTTCGGTGCGCGCGAGAACGCCTCCTTGTCGAGAAGCAGGAATTCGAGATCCTTGCGCGCTTTGCCCAGAGCTTCCGCCGCCGCATCAAGGACGAGCGGCGCGTGCTGGCGTAATTCTGCCTGCATGACGTCGGCGCGAAAGATGAAATTGCCAGCATTCCAAAGATAACCTTCGGCGCAATACCGGGCGGCGGTCTCGGCATCGGGCTTTTCAACGAAAGCCTCGACCTGCAGAACCGAGCCATCATCCATGACGGGCTTGCCGGTCTTGATGTAGCCATAGCCGGTCGCGGGCCCCGCGGGCTTGATGCCGAGCGTCACGATATAACCTGCTGACGCTGCCTCGGCTGCGGAGCGGCAAGACGCGATGAACGCGGCGCGGTCCTTGATGACGTGATCCGCGGCAAAGATCGCAACGATCGTTTCCGGCGCGATTTCGACCGCGAGTTCTGTCCCGACCGCGACGGCCGGCGCCGAATCCCGCCGGATCGGCTCCAGCACCACGCGCGCGGCGCGGCCGGTTTCCTTCACCTGCTCAGACACGAGGAAGCGGTAATCCTGATTCGAAATCACAATTGGCGGCTCGAACAACGGATCGTCGATGTTCTCCAGGGCCAGTTGAAAGGTCGAACGCGCGCCAAACAGCGAAATGAATTGCTTTGGCAGGCTTTCGCGTGATTCCGGCCAAACCCGGGTGCCGGAGCCGCCGCACATGATGATCGGGAGAATTTTCAAGTCGTTGTTCCGAAAGTTAAAATCTCAACTTAGGCCTTGCCGCGCAGTGAATTCGCCCGAGGCCGGATTGCATGAATAGGCTAATGCCTTGCCAGATCAAACCAAAATGGCTTTACCTCAAAAAGGTCCCGCCGCGCTTTTGCGACGATTTTATGAAATTTCCGTTTGCCGCTCGCGCGCACATGGGCGGCAATGGCGGCGCCTGCGGCCTGAGCGGCTTCATCCGCCGCCAATGTATCTTCGTCCCGACCAAGACCTACAAAATAGGAATGCGCCATCAACACATCGTTTTCGTCGCCAAGGAAACTCTGTATGCGTTTGAGCGCACCAACAAAAGCACGCTGGTTTTTGCGAAGTCCCTTCCGACCCGCGATCCGCACGAGATTGTCGAGAAATTCCACGTCATAGCGTAGATTTTTTGCATGTATCCGCGTGCGATGGCGCTCTTTGGAACTCGCTTCCTCCAGCTCGTCGGAGCGCCGCGCGAATTTTTGGATAAGCTTACTGAACTTGCGCTGAACGAAGGCGCCAATCAACTCGTCGCGGTCTTTTGTGCGCACCGCCTCGCGCGTCCATTCGCCGGCATCCACCCAAGCAAGGAGACGCAGCAGCAACGCTTCAGTGTCTGGTGCTTTGAGTGCCGCAACAAGCGCCGCATAGGCTTTTTCCCGTCGCGCTTCGAGAAGCTTGCGGACGGGAAGCACCGGCAGTGAAGGGTTTTCGGCCGAATATTTGGTAAGATTGCTTAAAAGCACGTCGAGGTCACGGGCGGCGCGTAGCGGACTTTTGAGGCGCTGCAAGTCTTCTTTCAAGACATCCGCATCTTCGCCCGCAACGAGCGGCAAAAATAGACGCCATGCCGCAGAAAATCGGCGCAGGGCGACGCGGCCCTGATGCACACCTTCTTTGTCGCCCAAAAAACGCACGCGCGCCTGCGCTAGAAGAAAGTGATCGATTGTCGCATGCGCGATGGTCTGAAATGCCGTCGCTGCGGACATATCGAATGTCAGCCGCGGGGTGATTGCGCCGGGCAGCGGAACGTCAAGCCGGCCAAGCTGCCGATATGCTTCGAGCGCAAGGGATTCGCCAGTCATCCACAGCGGGACGACCTTAGCCGCCGCAGCGAGGAAGGCGAATAGGGGTGCCGCAAAAGCGGCGGCATAGGTCACAGTCAGACGCGCGAGCCGTTTGCTGCCCACGCCAGCAAGAGCGCCCTGTTCCAACACCACGCCGGCGTGACCACCAGCAACCGGGAGAGACCAAAAGCTGCGTTTGGTCTCGCTCTGGAATGCGACTTCAAGCTGCTGCTTCGTGCTCGCAGCACGCAGGAGGCTTTGCAATTTTCGCGCATCGGGTGGCGCCGCGGCAGACATCGCATGCCGGAATGTCGTCCATCCCTTTTCCCCGGGCAACCCACGCATAAAGCGATCAAGCGCCTGTTGCGTGTCGTTCAACGTCGCATCGCCCCGGCGGCGGATGCCATAGGCAAAGCCGAACTTGCCGATCGCGCTCTCCGGCGTGTCGAGATAGAGCGACAGCACCTTCGTCTCCGCGGTCCATCGCGCGCCCGCGATGCCCAGCTGCGCAATCAACTTTTCGCAATCGCCGGGTTCGAGAGAAAAGGCCAAACTTCTTTCGAATCTATTGGCCATGATCACATCTTCAGACGCTCTGCGCGACGTGCATCGCCCCATGCGGATTTACCCCAGCAATCTAACGATATTCAAAGACGGGAGCTTGTCTTATGATCTGCAACAAGTTCTTTCTGCAACGAATGCTTCACGCGTGCAAATGCCTCTTTATCCGACGTGGCAAGATATTGCGCTACGCCTCGCGCTGACGCTGATTGCCGCCGCAGCCGTCGGCATAGACCGTGGGGTGCGCGGCCATGTCGCCGGCTTGCGCACCACGATCCTTGTCGCGCTGGCGGCGGCTCTCGCGATGATCCAGGCCAATATTCTGCTGTCCGTTTCCGGCAAGACAGCAGCCTCCTTCGGCGACATGGATTTGATGCGTCTCCCGCTTGGCATATTGACAGGCGTGGGTTTCATCGGCGGCGGCACGATTTTGCGCCGAGGCGATCTCGTCACCGGCGTAACCACCGCGGCGACATTATGGGTGATGACCGTGATCGGCCTTTGCTTCGGCGGCGGCCAAATCTACCTCGGGATTGCCGGAACAATCCTCACCGTTTTGACGCTCTCGACCTTGCGCTGGTTCGACGCGCGAATTCCGCGCGAGCAACGCGCCATTCTCGTCATCCGCGCCACAACGCAGGATGGGCTTTCTGACCGGCTGAACCAAGTACTGGCGCCGCTCGGTTATCATGCGTCGCTTCAGCGCCAAAGCCAGAGCGGGCATGAAACCAAACTCTGGTTCGAGATTTTAGGCAAACGCGCCGAAGCGCTCGGGCCACCCCTCGAACTCATCAAGCGCATCAATGAGACGTTCGATGTTGCAACGTTCGAGATGACGATCGAGCCGCACAATTAGCGGGTCGCGTTCTTCAACTGCACCGAGGTTACGCCGCCTGCTGCTTCGGCCGCACTTCGTTCGAATAATCTTCGACGAATGCGCGTGAGAGCGCGGCCGGCACGAACTTATAGGGACCGATTTCGGAGACGGGCGTGACCTCTGCCCCCGTGCCCGTGACGAAGCATTCGTCGAAATTGGCAAGTTCTTCCGGCATGATCCGCCGCTCGATCACCTCGATGCCGCGGCGCCGGGCAAGGTCGATGACCGTGCGCCGGGTGATACCGTCGAGGAAGCAATCGGCGATCGGCGTATGCAGCGCGCCGCCGGCGGCGAAGAAAATATTGGCGCCGGTACATTCGGCGACGCGTCCCTGCCAGTCGAGCATCATGGCATCGGCATAGCCGCGCCGCTCAGCGCGATGTTTCGAAATCGTGCAGATCATATAAAGGCCCGCGGCCTTGGCGGCGGTCGGCGCCGTCTGCGGATCGGGGCGGCGATATTCGGCGATATCGAGGCGGATGCCCTTCATCTTCTCTTCGACGTTGAACATGCTCGGCCACGCCCAGACGGCGATTGCCGTATTGATCGTCGAATTCTGTGCCGCAACCGCCATCATCTCGCTACCGCGCCAGGCAACCGGGCGCACGTAACAATCCGTGAGGCCATTCTTATCGACGACGAGCTGCTTGGCCGCGTTCAACTCGGCGACGGAATAGGGAATTTCAAAATCGAGCACATTGGCAGAGCGTTTGAACCGCTCCGAATGCTCCGTCGATTTGAAAATCCGCCCATCATAGGCGCGTTCGCCTTCAAACACAGAGGAGGCATAATGCAGGCCGTGCGACAGAACATGCAGCTTCGCGTCGCGCCATGGAACCAGAACGCCATTCATCCAGATGAAACCCTCACGCTGGTCGAACGGCAAAACGGACATGACGCTATCTCCTTTCGCGCGGGCCGAGCTCGCCCGCGGCACATTCTGACTCTGATCAGCCCGTCGCGCAAAAAGTTTACATGCCTTTGGCGAGCGGAAACGGCATCTTGACGGCTATCAATCCTCTTGGAATATGTCAACATCACTGACTTAATGCCCGGACCGTCCGGGGCCTGACGGCGCGGCGCCAGCGTGCTATGGGCCATGAAATTCTACCTGGACCATGCAATTCGGGAATTCGGCTGATGGAATCTTTGACGCGGAGAAAAAACGCCGAACCCAGCCTGCCGGTTGCGGCGCGCCTGACGCCCGCGGCACAAGCGGAAGCGGAGCCGATGTTCGATCTGATCGAACTCCTGTTCTTCGCCTATCGGGATTTTGTCAGTGACGCCGACCGGTTGCTTGAAAACTACGGTTTTGGCCGCGCGCATCACCGCGTCCTGCATTTTGTCAGCCGCCGCCCCGGCCTCACCATCGCCGAACTGCTCGACATTCTGAAGATCACCAAGCAGAGCCTCAATCGCGTCCTCAAGGAATTGCGTGACGAGGGCTATGTCGAGGTGCGCGCCGGCGCCATCGACCGGCGGCAACGCCAGCTCTTTCCCACCAAGACGGGCGTCAATCTCGCGCTGAGCATTGCGAAGCTTCAAACTCAGCGGTTCCGGCGCGTCTTCGGACATTTGCAGAAAAACGCCCGGCCCGACGCCATCGCCTTCCTGCTCGCCATGATCGACCCGCGCGAACAGGAGAAAGTCGCGACGCTGGTGGCTTCGGGCACCCGGCTCAAATCGCTTGGCCGTGAGCTATGACCGAATCCGAGATCGAACGCGAAGCCGAATCCGGCGCGCCGACGATCCCGGCCGACGACGCCGCGCACCTGCTGATCGTTGACGACGACCGGCGCATTCGCGACCTGCTGCAACGCTATCTGAGCCGCGAGGGCTATCGCGTCACGCTGGCCGGCAATGCCGAGGAAGCGAATGCTGCGCTCAAGAATCTGTCATTCGACCTCATCGTTCTCGACGTGATGATGCCGGGGGAAAACGGATTCGATTTCGCGGCGCGGCTGCGCACCGATACATCCGACCGCGGTCGCGTGCCGATCCTCATGCTGACGGCGAAAGCCGAAACCGACGACCGGATCGCAGGTTTTGAAAACGGGATCGACGATTTTCTCGCCAAGCCCTTCGAGCCGCGCGAACTGCTTTTGCGCATCGGCTCGATCCTGCGGCGAGCGCAGCCGCCGGCGCCCCCGACGCAAATCACGCATGTGTATTTCGGCGGCTTCACGTTCGACCTGCACCGGGGCGACCTCCGGCGCGGCGAGGAAGTCATCCGGCTGACCGAGCGCGAGCGCGACATGCTGCGGCTGCTCGCCGCGAAACCGGGTGAAACCGTCAGCCGCGAATTGCTCGCCGGCCCCGGCGCCGCCGGAAACGAGCGCACCGTGGACGTTCAAGTCAATCGCCTCCGCCACAAAATCGAACGCGACCCAGCCAATCCGCTGTATCTGCAGACCGTGCGCGGCGCCGGCTATCGCCTCCTTATCGATCGCTGATGAACCAGACGTCCGCCAGCCCATCACTACAGGGCTCTCTCGCCAAGCCGCGCGCCCTCTGGCGCAGCGTTGCACAGCGGCTCAAATCGCTGATGCCGAAAGGCCTCTACGCACGTTCGCTGCTCATCGTCATTTTGCCGATGCTGATTCTGCAGACCGTGGTGACCTATGTCTTTCTGGAGCGGCACTGGCAGCTCGTGACCCGGCAGCTTTCGACCGCGCTGGTTCAGGACATTGCCGCGGTGATCGACGTCCACAATTCCTACCCGCAGGACAAGAATTACGACACGCTGACGCGGATCGCTCAGGAGCGCATGAATATCGATATCGAGTTCATGCCGAAGGGGCCCTTGCCGCCGCCTCTTTCGAAGCCGTTTTTCTCGATCGTTGACGGCGCGCTGTCGAACGAGATCCAGCGTCAGATCGGTCGTCCCTTCTGGCTCGACACAGTCGGGCGCTCCAATCTCATCGAGATTCGTATTCTTCTCGATAATTCGATCCTGCGTGTCGTTGCCTATCGCAGCGCCGCCTATGCCTCGAACTCGTACATCTTCCTGCTCTGGATGCTTGGCACGTCGCTTGTGCTGATCGTCGTCGCCATCGCTTTCCTGCGCAATCAGATCACGCCGATCGTGCGGCTGATGACGGCGGCCGAAGCGTTCGGCATGGGGCGCGAAGCCGAATTCCGGCCACGTGGCGCGCGCGAAATCCGCCGTGCCGGTTATGCCTTCATCGAAATGAAACGCCGCATCGAGCGCAACATCGAGCAGCGGACCGCGATGCTGACCGGCGTCAGTCACGATCTCCGCACCATTCTCACGCGGTTCAGACTCTCGCTGGCCCTGATCGGCGATACGCCCGAAACCGGTGATATGCAGAAAGACGTCGAGGAAATGCAGCGGATGCTGGAGGCCTATCTCGCCTTCGCACGCGGCGATTCCGGCGAAGCGGCGGCGCGCACCAATATGAATGATTTTCTGGCGGGGCTCCGCAGCGAGGCCGAGCGCCATGGCGCCGAAGTCAGCTCCTCCTACCACGGCGATCCCATCGTGATGGTGCGCCCGGCGGCCTTCAAACGCTGCCTCGCCAATCTCGTCGGCAATGCTTTGGTACATGCAAAGAAAATCCGGATCGACGGCCAGCGCGATCAGCGGTTTCTCACCGTCAATGTCGATGACAATGGTCCAGGCATCCCCGCGGATCAGCGCGAAGACGTCTTCCGCCCGTTCTACCGGCTCGACGCCTCACGTAATCAGGATCAGGGCGGCACGGGGCTCGGCCTCGCCATCGCCCGAGATATCGCGCGCTCGCATGGCGGCGACATCACGCTTGGCGAAAGTCCCCTCGGCGGCCTGCGCGCGACGGTCCGCGTGCCGGTTTAGCGACGCACCCATCTCTCTCATCGCATCGGATTGGCCCGAAAACCGCTGCGCACTTTTCGGTCCAATGCGCTCTAGTTAAACGTCGTTGGCGTGTCTTCTTTGCTGGCCTCATGAAGACCGCCACGGCGGCGGTCAAGAAACGAGCGCGCGATCGAGAACAGCGGCGAGGCCAGACGGCCCATGTCTTCGACGCGAGCAAGAACGGCGCTGCCGCGCGCGAGCTCGCGCTCAAGTACGGCCTTCGTCGGCGCGAGGTCGGGGCTGTCGTCCGTGAACCAGGTCGCCAGCACGCGTCGCCACGCCAAGGCGAGGCCTTGCAGCTTGACCACGCCAACAGGGCCTTCCGAATCTATGCCGGCCGCCTCGAGCATGAAGCGCATGGAATTCATCGATTCCTTGTTCAGCGCCGCGGCTGCGAACGGATCGCGCACGCTCCATTCGCTGATGCTCTCAAGTCCCGGCCGGTAGGGTTTCAAAACCTCGAGACGGCGCAGCAGCACCTCAAAGAGCCGATCCTTGGGGGACTGATCTGGCTCAGGTGCCGGGACGTCGTCGAGCACCGCCTTATCGATCTTGCGCATGAAGGCCGCGAGCACCGCGCCCTTCGATGGAAACGCATCGCGGAATGCCGACAACGAAACATTGGCGCGCATGGCAATGTCGCTCAGCGGGATGTCTTCCCAATGCCGCTCACCGGCAAGTTCGAGCAGAGCCTCGACAATGGAGTCACGCGGGGACGTGGCTGCGGATTTCTGGCTGATATCGGCCTCGGTCACGCTGACCTCCTGCGCTAGGGACGGATGGAAACTAGGCTGTGCCGCCGGCCAGTCAAGCCAGACCTTGAACGGCACAGCAATGGAAAGCTAAGGCAAACGCTCGGCGATGCCGACGGGTTGCCTTAGCCGGACAATTGCCCCGCGCGTCGGAGGGCCGCGGCCACGGCGCGGCCGATGAGATCGGCCAAGGCGTCGCCGCCCATCAACTCCGTGAGAGCCGCTTCAGTGGTGCCCCCGGGCGAGGTCACATCGGTACGCAATTTTGCCGGTGACGCTTCAGGCGTCGCCGCCAGCAGGGCGCCTGCACCCTCGATCGTCGCGCGCGCCAGTCGCGCGGCGACGTCCGGATTAAGTCCCTGCGCGACGCCGGCCTTCGTCAGGCATTCGGCCAGATAAAAGACATAGGCCGGTCCCGATCCCGAAATTGCGGTCACGGCATCAATCGAGCTTTCATCGTCCAACCAGACGACGGCGCCGCCGGCTTCGAGGAGCGCCTGAGCCGTCGCCTTCTGCTGGCTCGTGACGGCGGCATTGGCGACCACGCCGGTGATGCCCGCGCCGATCGCTGCCGGGAGATTGGGCATGGCGCGGACCACTGCGCGCGCGCCGGGCAAATAAGCGGTCGTTCCCACCAGCGTCTTTCCGGCGAGGATCGAGACAATAAGCGTTTCATGTCCGATCAAGGCCGCCAGGGCCGGCGCGGCGCCTTCGAACGTCTGCGGCTTGATCGCGAGAACGAGGACTTCGGGCGGCGCAGGCGGCGCGCCAAGCTTTACGCCGCGCGCGGCACAAAACGCCTGCATTTCCGCCGACAGCGCCGGATCGAGGACATGCACACGGGCCGGATCGAGCCCGAGATTGAGCCAGCCCTTCAGCAAAGCACCGCCCATACGGCCGGCGCCCACGAGCAGCAGCGAGGCGGGGAAATCCTCCCCGCCAGAAAAGGTCATTTCAGGCTTCGCCTTTGGTTTCGAGCAGGGCGGTTTCGAGCGCCTCACGGCCGCTCTTACCGGCCCACACCACGAATTGGAAGGCTTGATAATAACGTTCGCATGCGGTCACCGCATTGCTCATGGCGGCTTCGCATTGGCTGGCATTGAGCACAGCGCCGCCAGTCAGCAGAATGGAGTGCCGGAACATGACGACCCCATCCTGAGGCCAGATGTCGAAATGGCCGATCCAGAGCTGTTCGTTAACGAGCGCGATCAACGACAGCGCGTCGGCGCGGCGCGCTTGCGGAATTTTGAGATCGAAGGCGCAGGCGATATGCACCGCCTCAATATCCGTAAGCCAAGTGAAGGCGATGTTATAGTCCGTCCAGGTGCCGGTGACGCAAATAGAGATTTCGTCTTCGTCCTCGCGCTCATAGGCCCATTGATTTTGGGTGGCGATCCTTTCGATCTGGTCGACGGGATTTTCGGATTCAGTCTGGGTGATTTCAGTCTGCGAGAGCGACATGCCTTTGCCCTGGGACGTCGCGGCTGGCGCCGCGATCAAAATTTCACTGCCAAGGGAGATTTCCCGAGACGGCTCACGCAACGGCGACACACTACACTTCGCTCCAAGGCTCTAGGCGCGGCAATTTCCATCGTCAGGGCCCGACCGCGCGGCGACTCATATCGCGAACCCTGAAACTGAATCACATCGTCAGGTGATTCTGCAACATGGTGACGACGGGGATAACGCGGACAAAATTATCCTGCGGTCTTGCGCGCTGCGGCCGCGTCAGCAAAGGCCCGGCGATTCGCCTGAGCGTCGAAGAGGGCGCCTTGCCGCGCATGGCCGGCAAGGCAAAGCGCAAGGCTTGCCCGAAGCTTATGCGCGAAGCGCCGCGAAAACGGTGGATAAGCAACGGTACGTCACGGCGACTCAGATCGACCAATCGCCCGAGTCGTCGAACCGCTCGATATGGCGGCGCTCCACCAGCCAGCCGATGACACGCGCGACCGATTGCGCCGGCGAATCCCCGTCGTGGCCGAGTACGAGCTCGGCCTTTTCCGGTGGCTCATAAGCTTGATCGACGCCCGTGAAATTCTTGATCTCGCCAGCGAGCGCCTTCTTGTAGAGACCTTTCGGATCACGCTTGATACATTCTTCAAGCGGCGTATCGACGAAGATTTCGACAAACTCGTCCGCCTTCAATGCGTCGCGCACCATCTGCCGGTCGGCAGCGAAGGGTGAGATGAAAGCGCAAAGCACAATGAGCCCCGCGTCGGTCATCAGCTTGGCGACTTCACCGATGCGGCGAATGTTTTCGACTCGGTCGGCCTCGGTGAAGCCCAGGTCCTTGTTGAGACCGTGGCGGATATTGTCGCCATCGAGCAGAACCGTATGGACGCCACGAGCATGAAGCTGGCTCTCCAGCAGATTGGCGATGGTCGATTTGCCCGAACCGGAAAGGCCGGTGAACCACAACACCGCCGGGCGCTGATGCTTAAGCCGCGCGCGGGCTTCGCGCGTGATCGTCAAATCCTGAAGATGGACGTTGGTGGCGCGGCGGAGACCATGCGCGACGAGACCCGCCGCAACCGTCGCATTGGTATAGCGGTCGATCAGGATGAAAGCGCCGGTGCCATGATTTTCCTTATAGGGATCGAAGGCGATCGGCGTTGTCGTGGCAAGGTTGCAGAACCCGACTTCATTGAGCGCCAGCGATTTGGCCGGCATCTCGCTGAGACTTGTCACATCGAGCCGATATTTGATCGCGGTCACCGAAACCGGCACCGTGCGCGTGCCGATCTTCATGAGATACGAACGGCCGGGCAACAGGGCCTCGTCGTTCATCCAGATGAGTGAGGCGGCGAACTGGTCGGCAACCTCCGGTCTTGCCTGCGGCGGCACGAAAATATCGCCGCGACTTACGTCGATTTCGTCGGTGAGCGTCAGGGTGACGGCATCCCCCGCTCCGGCGCTTTCAAGATCGCCGTCAGCAGTGACAATACGGGCGACATGCGATTCACGCCCTGAAACTGCGACCGTTACCGGGTCGCCCACGCTCACTGTGCCGGATACGATGGTCCCGCAAAAGCCGCGAAAGTCGAGGTGCGGCCGGGCAACGGCCTGCACCGGCATGCGGAACGGCAGGCCACTCAGATCTTCATCGACCTCGACCGTTTCGAGATAGTCGAGCAGCGTCAGGCCATCATACCATTGCGTCTTCTCGCTCTTCTCCGTTACATTCTCGCCGAACCGCGCCGAAATCGGAATCGGCTGGATCGTCGCGAAATTGAGCTTGGTGGAGAACACTTCGAAATCGGCGACGATCTTGTTGAAGACCGCCTGATCGTAATCGACGAGATCGATCTTGTTCACCGCCAGCACCACATGGCGAATGCCGAGCAATGAAACGATGGTCGCGTGGCGATGTGTCTGGGCCAGCAGGCCCTTGCGCGAATCAACAAGCAGGATGGCGAGATCGCAATTGGAGGCGCCGGTCGCCATGTTGCGCGTATATTGTTCGTGGCCGGGCGTATCGGCGACGATGAACGAACGGCGCGGCGTCGAGAACGCACGATAGGCCACATCGATCGTGATGCCCTGCTCGCGCTCGGCCTCAAGCCCGTCAACAAGCAGCGCGAAATCGATGTCCTTGCCGACGGTACCATGCTTCTTCGAATCGCGATCAAGCGCCGCGAGCTGATCGTCGAGGATGAGTTGCTGATCGTAAAGCAGGCGGCCGATGAGCGTCGATTTCCCATCGTCAACCGAGCCGCAGGTGAGGAACCGTAGCGTCGGCAGATTGGCTCCCGCATTCTCCGTTTCGACGACCGGCAGGACGCTGATTTCGGCGAGTTGGTCCATCAAAAATAACCCTCGCGCTTTTTCTTTTCCATCGATCCGGACTCATCGTGATCGATCAGCCGGCCCTGACGCTCCGACGTGTTGGCGCTGCGCATTTCGGCGAGGATGCCATCGAGCGTCTCGGCGTCAGACCGGATGGCGCCGGAAAGCGGATAACAGCCCAAGGTGCGGAAGCGGACGCGCTCCAGCCGCGGCGATTCGCCGGCCCGCAGCGGCAGGCGCTCGTCATCGACCATGATCAGTGTGCCATCGCGGTCAACGACCGGACGCTCTTTGGCAAAATAAAGCGGCACGACCGGAATCGATTCCGCCGCCGTGTAATCCCAGACATCGCGCTCGGTCCAATTCGACAGCGGGAACACCCGCATCGATTCACCGGGCTTGATGCGTGTATTGAACAGACGCCAAAGCTCCGGACGCTGATTGCGCGGGTCCCATGCGTGGGTTTCCGAGCGATGCGAAAAGATGCGCTCCTTGGCGCGGCTCTTCTCTTCGTCGCGCCGTGCCCCGCCAAAGGCCGCGTCAAACCCGTACTTATCGAGCGCCTGACGCAACGCTTCGGTCTTCATGACCTGCGTATGCAAAGCCGAGCCCGAGGCGACGGGCGAAATGCCCCGCCGCAAACCGTCTTGATTGGTGTGAATGATGAGTTCGACGCCGAGTCGTTTCGCCGTCACATCGCGAAAGGCGATCATTTCCTTGAACTTCCAGGTCGTATCGACGTGAAGCAAGGGAAACGGCAGCTTGCCCGGATAAAACGCCTTCTGCGCCAGATGAAGCATGACGCCGGAATCCTTGCCGATCGAATAGAGCATGACCGGCTTGGCGAATTCCGCGACGACCTCGCGCATGATGAAGATGGATTCGGCCTCGAGGCGGCGCAGATGCGGCGTCAAAGCTATATTTACAGTCAGCATAAGTTATATACCAAATTCTACAATTTGGATTGCTCATAAGCCCCTCACGTAGGGGGCGCAACGTCGATTTGCGAGCCCTTTTTAGTCTACAACTTTGGTGCATTATGTGGGCCGGGCTTGAGGGTCAGCGGCAGGCCTGCGGCAACGAGCACCACCATGTCACATGCCGCGGCAGCGATCTGGTTGAGCCGCCCCTGCGCGTCGCGAAATTCCCGCGCCAGACGGTTATCCGGCACGATCCCGGTGCCAACCTCATTGGAAACGAAAATTGCCGGCCCCGGAAGCGAGCGTATCGTCTCGGTGAGGCGAAGGCTCTCCGATGCCACATCGCAGCTCGCGAACATAAGATTCGAAAGCCACAGCGTCAGGCAATCGACGAGCACGATCGTGTCCGGCGCGGCCGCCTGGCGCAAGGCCGCGTCCAGCAGCAATGGCGCCTCGATCGTGCGCCAGTCCGCACCGCGCTCGTCCTTATGCGTGGCAATTCGCGCTGCCATTTCACCATCGCCAGGTTGGGCCGTCGCGATGAAGACACGCGTCTTGCCCGATTTCTCGACCAATGTCTGCGCGTAGCGGCTCTTGCCGCTGCGGGCGCCCCCAAGCACGAGCAAGGAACGAATTTCACCTGTCATTCAATCCATCTCATTCAACCCGTCCCTGCCCGAGGCTTGACAAAGGCCGCCCGGCGCCGCGACACCAAGCGAATGAAACCCCGCCGCCTTGTTTTTACGATCTTGCTGTTTGCAGCACTGGCTGGTGCGAAACCGGCCTGCGCCGAAAGCCAGGTCAATATTCTCGGTTGGGCCGATTATGTCGATTCCCATGTGCTTGAGGATTTCACCAAGGAAACAGGCATCAAAATTGTCTACGACACATTCGATTCAGAGACGGCGCTTGAAAGCCAACTCGCGAACGGCAACGGACAATACGATGTCGTCATGCCGTCCGCGACGTCGCTCCACAGCCTGATCCGCGACGGGCTTTTACAACAGCTCGACATGAGCCGCTTGCCAAATGCCAAAAATCTTTGGCCGCAGATTATGGCCCAGCTCGCCCGCGACGATCCGGGCAATCGATATGCCGTCAATTACATGTGGTACACGGCGGGCATCGCCTATGATGCCGACAAGGCAAAAGAGCGCCTGGGTGATGTGGCGCCGGACTCCTGGGATATCGTCTTTCAACCGGATAATCTGGCGAAATTCGCCGATTGCGGCGTCGATGTTCTGGACGACCCGCACACGATGTTCGCGCTCGCGCTGATCTATCTGAAGCGAAATCCGGCAACGCGAAACTTTAACGACCTGCACCGCGCCGCCGACCTTCTCGCAGGCCTTCATCGCAACATCACCCGCTTCACATCGACCGATTATGTGAGCGCACTGGGCAACGGCGACATTTGCCTCGCAGTCGGCTGGTCCGGCGATGCGTCGCAAGCGCGCCGCGGGGCCGAGGAAGCGGACAACGGCACCGAACTTGGCGACGCGACGCCCAAGGAAGGCAGCGTGCTGGGCCTCGACAATCTGGCGATCCCCAGGAATGCGCCGCATCTTGCCGCCGCCTATGTCTTCCTCGATTATCTCATGCGGCCCGAAATTGCTGCGCGCAACAGCGAGGCAACGGGCTTTGCCAGCGGCATTCTTGCGGCGAAAGCCCTGCTCCCGCATGACTTCGCCAACAACAAAGCGATCTATCCCGACGACGATACGATGTCCCGGCTCTACGCTCTCACCAACCCGGACCCGATGGTCGAACGCTACATCACGCGTGTCTGGTCGCTGATCAAGGCAGCGAAATAAGCACGTCAAGAAATACGGGTGGTTTGGCCGCGTCGCAAAATCACACTTCACCGCAGCCGCATAGTTTGCACAATGGCTGCACTGAACCCAAAATCGACGCATGAACATCGTCCGGAGTCCGCGTGCCGAACATTCTCCTTGAGCGTTATTCGGAGCGCGTGAAACGCGGCGAATTCGAGCGTGATCCGGCGCAAGAGCAAGTGCTGGAACAATTGCAGGCCCTTTCGACGCAACTCGCCTTTTACCGGCCGACGCGCAAAAGCGCCGCGCTCGGCTGGCTTGTTGGCGCGCGTCAAAAAGCGGCGCCGCTTTTCGGCATTTATATCTGGGGCTCGGTCGGGCGCGGCAAAACCGCGCTCATGGACATGTTTTTCGAGGAGACGGAACTCAGCCATAAACGGCGGACGCACTTCCACGCCTTCATGGCCGACGTACATGCTCGCATCTTTGCGGTCCGCCAGCAGATCAAGGACGGCCGCGCGAAAGGCGACGATCCGATCGCGCCCGTTGCGGAAGCGCTGGCACGCGAGACATGGCTGCTGTGCCTCGATGAATTCACCGTCACAGATATCGCCGATGCGATGATCCTGGCGCGCCTGTTCAAGGCGCTTTTGCAAGCCGGCGTCATCGTTGTCGCAACGTCGAATGTCCCGCCGGAGGACCTTTATAAAGACGGCTTGAACCGCGCGTTGTTTTTGCCGTTCCTCGACATATTGGATGCGCATATGTCGGTGATGCGGCTTGATTCACGCACCGACTTCCGGCTTGAAAAGCTCAAGGGCGAACCGGTCTACCACGTCCCCGCCGACTACAAGGCACACGCGGCATTGACGCGAGCGTTCGCGGCTCTCACCGGCGTCGAAAAGGCGAGCGGTAAAAATCTTGACTTTCTGGGGCGCAGTCTGCGCGTGCCGCAGGCGAAGAACCGCGTCGCACGATTCCACTTCGCCGACCTCTGCGTCGCCGCGCTCGGGGCGCGCGATTTCCTCGCCATCGCCGAAAATTTTCACACGATTATCATCGATGACATTCCGGTCCTGGATAATGCTCAAGTGAATGAAGCCAAACGCTTCATTCTGCTAATCGATGCGCTTTACGATCAGCGCGTGAAACTGATTGTCTCGGCCGCTGCCGAACCGCAGGAACTCTATCTTGCCAGGGCCGGCCGCGAAGCTTTCGAATTCGCCCGAACTGTTTCGCGGCTAACTGAAATGCGCTCGGCTGCTTATCTGGCTTTGCCGCATGGCAGATTTGGTCCGGCGACGCAGAGCGGTCTGGCTGAAACCTGAGGCGGATATGGCGCTGCGCAGTCTTCCGGCAAAACCATCGACCGATCTGCGCCTCCTCGAACTTGCAACCGAACACGTTCGCCGTCACGGCGCGGCACGTCTGACAATTACCGAGATTGCCGACGCGGCGAGCATGTCGCACGCCAATGTCTACCGCTATTTTCGCTCCAAGGCCGCATTGCTCGAAGCCGTCACCACGGCCTGGCTGGCGCCGCTCGAAGCCGGACTGCGCGTGATCGCTGACGCGCCAGACCCTGTCTACGACAAGCTTGAGCGGCTTCTGTTTGCGATTCACCGCGCCTACAATGACAAGCTGGCAACCGACCCGAAGATTTTCGATCTCTTTTACAGAGCGACGGAGATGCACTCGGACATCGCGCGTCGGCATCAGCAGCGCATCGCCCAGGCGCTGCATCGCATCCTCGAAGAGGGCGGCGCCAGTGGCGCTTACGTGATCGAGGATCAAGCCGCGGCGATTCATTTTGTTCTGGACGCGATGTACCGTTTTTTGTCGCCTGTTGCAGTGCGTCGTGACGTCGATATCTCGCGTTCCGTCCTTGAAAAAAGGGCCAGCCGCCTTCTTCGGGCGATAGGCCGGATATTGGCAAGCGGCGGTCTATAATTGCATTACAGATGACATTTTTTGTAATTTGTTAGAGCCTGTTTTCGAGGCATTTGCGTGGGATTTCTTAGGCTAATAGGTTGAATATTGGCTATTATCGCCATGGGCGCACAATTTCGCCGCAAACGTGAGGCTTAGCCGAAAAGCCAAGACGTGGCTGACTTGCTTTTGCCACCGAGATTGGCGAGAACCCGCGTTACGCGAACTGTCGCGGTTCGCCGCAGTGCCGAAGTCAGGGAAGCAAAATGGCTCGCCGGAAGATCGCATTGGTCGGTGCAGGGCAGATTGGCGGAACGCTCGCCCACATCGCCGCACTCAAAGAATTGGGCGATGTCGTTCTTTTCGATATTGCCGAGGGTATTCCGCAGGGCAAAGCCCTCGACCTCAATCAGGCCGCCGCCGAGCAGGGCTTCTCCGCCCATCTCTCCGGTACGAATGATTACGGCGCGATTGCCGGCGCCGATGTTGTGATCGTCACCGCCGGCGTGCCGCGCAAACCGGGCATGAGCCGCGACGATCTTCTCAGCATCAATCTCAAAGTCATGGAATCTGTCGGCGACGGTATCCTGAATCACGCGCCGACGGCCTTCGTGATCTGCATCACCAACCCGCTCGACGCCATGGTCTGGGCGCTCCAGAAAAAGACCGGCCTGCCGGCCAACATGGTCGTCGGCATGGCGGGCGTTCTCGATTCCTCGCGCTTCCGGCATTTCCTGGCCGAAGAATTCAATGTCGCGATCAAGGACGTAAGCGCCTTCGTGCTGGGCGGCCACGGCGACGATATGGTCCCCTCGCTGCGTTACTCGACAGTCGCCGGCATTCCCCTGCCCGATCTCGTCAAGGCTGGCTGGACGACGCAGGCGCGTCTCGATGCAATCGTCGAGCGCACCCGTAAAGGCGGCGGCGAGATTGTCGCGCTGTTGAAGACCGGCTCGGCCTTCTACGCGCCGGCCGCGTCCGCCATCGCGATGGCCGAATCTTATCTGCGCGACGAACGCCGCGTGCTGGCCTGTGCGGCGCAGCTCAACGGCGAATATGGCGTCGATGGCCTCTATGTCGGCGTGCCGGCTGTGATCGGCGCGAACGGCGTCGAGCGTATTGTCGAGGTCAGCCTCGACGCTGACGAAAAGAAAATGTTCGAGAAATCGGTCGCCTCGGTGCAGACGCTCGTCGAGGCTTGCAAGGGCATCAATCCGGCCTTTGCTGCTTAGAGCGGGATGCGAAAAAGTGGACGCCGGTTTTTCGCGTAAATCCCGCTCTAAATCGTGATTTAGAGGCATCCCGCGCGCCGGGGTACGGCGCCGAACTGTGGCTACGATGAATATTCACGAATATCAGGCCAAGGCGATCCTGCGGGATTTCGACGTGCCGGTTTCGTTGGGCGTCGCAGTCACAGACTCCGCGCAGGCCGAGACAGCGGCGGCGAGCCTGCCGGGGCCCGTCTATGTCGTCAAAGCGCAGATCCACGCCGGTGGTCGCGGCAAAGGCACATTCAAAGAGCCTGACGCAGGTGCCGGCGGTGGCGTCCGTCTCGCACGCTCGCCGCAAGAGGCTGGTGCCGAAGCGACCAAGATGCTCGGCAAGACCTTGGTGACGGTGCAAACCGGCGCCGCCGGCAAACAGGTCAACCGGCTCTATATCGAAGATGGCTCGGCCATCGCGAAGGAATTTTATCTGGCCCTGCTCGTCGATCGCGCGACGAGCGAAGTCGCCTTCGTCGTTTCGACCGAAGGCGGGACGTCGATCGAAGACGTCGCACGCAAGACGCCGGAAAAGATCGTCACTTTCGGCATCGATCCGGCGACGGGAATCATGCCGCATCATGGCCGCGCCATCGCTGCGGCGCTGAAACTTTCAGGCGAGACCGCGAAGCAGGCCGTCAGTCTGGCGGAGAAGCTCTATACCGCTTTCATCGCCAACGACATGTCGCTGCTTGAGATCAATCCGCTGATCCTCGACCAGAGCGGCACCTTGAAATGTCTCGATGCCAAGATCGGCTTCGATGACAATGCCGTCTTCCGCCATCCCCATATTCTCGCCCTGCGCGACGAGAGCGAGGAAGACCCGAAAGAGATCGAGGCGGCGAAGCACGATCTTTCCTATGTCGCGCTGGACGGCACGATCGGCTGCATGGTCAACGGGGCCGGCCTCGCCATGGCGACGATGGATATCATCAAGCTTTACGGCGCCGAGCCAGCCAATTTTCTCGATGTCGGCGGCGGCGCCACGGCCGAGAGAGTGACGGCGGCCTTCAAGATCATCACCGCCGACCCGCATGTTGAGGGCATATTGGTCAATATCTTCGGCGGCATCATGAAATGCGATGTCATCGCCGAGGGCGTGATCGCCGCGGTGCGCGAAGTCGGCCTCAAAGTGCCGCTCGTCGTGCGTCTCGAAGGCACCAATGTCGAACTCGGCAAGGCGATCATCGCCGAGTCGGGCCTGAACGTCATCGCCGCGGACGATCTCGACGATGCCGCGCAGAAGATCGTCGCCGCTGTGAGGAAGGCCTGACGCGTATGTCCATCCTCATCGGCAAAGAGACGAAAATCATGTGCCAGGGCTTTACCGGCCGCAACGGCACGTTTCATTCGCAGCACGCCATCGCCTATGGGACGAAAATGGTTGCGGGCGTCTCGCCCGCTAAAGGCGGCACGACGCATCTGAACCTGCCTGTCTTCGACACGGTGAAAGAAGCGCGCGATACCACCGGCGCGGAGGCCAGCGTGGTCTATGTGCCGCCGGGCGGCGCGGCGGATGCGATCTGCGAGGCGATCGAAGCCGAAATCCCGTTGATCGTCGCGATCACCGAGGGCATTCCGGTGCTCGATATGGTGCGGGTGAAGCGGGCGCTTTGTGGCTCGAAATCGCGTTTGATCGGGCCCAATTGCCCCGGCGTCGTCACAGCCGGCGAGAGCAAGATCGGCATCATGCCGGCCAACATCTTTCTGCCCGGCAGCGTTGGCATTGTTTCGCGCTCCGGCACGCTTACCTACGAGGCAGTCTTCCAGACAAGCCGCGAAGGCCTTGGCCAGACGACCGCTGTGGGCATCGGCGGCGACCCGGTGAAGGGAACCGAGTTCATCGACGTGCTTGAGCTGTTCCTTGCCGACGATAAGACGCAATCGATCATCATGATTGGGGAGATCGGCGGCGGCGCGGAAGAAGATGCGGCGCAATTCCTGCGTGACGAGCGCAAGAAAGGCCGCGCAAAGCCAGTCGTGGGCTTCATCGCCGGACGGACCGCCCCAAAGGGCCGGCGTATGGGCCATGCGGGCGCGATCATTTCCGGCGGCAAAGGCGGGGCCGAGGAAAAAATCGCGGCCATGGAAGCGGCAGGGATTGTGGTTTCACCCTCACCGGCACGGCTCGGCAAGACTTTGGCGGACGTGTTGAATCGATAGTTTCAAGCCCCGGGACGGATCGCACATCTTCGCCGTCTGAGCGTGGTATTTGTAAGAGCGAAAGCTCGGAGAAAGTATATGGCAAGGCAAGGCAGCAATGGGCAGAACGGCTCCGGCGGCGCAGCATTGGCGCGCTCGACGAGCAACCACACCTTTGCCTCCACCTCGTTTCTGGACGGCAGCAACGCCGCCTATGCCGAACAGCTCTATGAAAATTACACGCGCGATCCGAATTCGGTCGATCCGCAATGGCGCAGCTTCTTTGCCGAATTGAAGGACGACCCGATCCACGTTGAGAAAAGCGTGCAGGGCCCGGCCTGGAAGGCTGAGATTGTGCCGCCGCCGCGTGACGAGACGCTGGCTGCGCTCGACGGAAACTGGGACGCGATCGAATCCGCCCTCGGCGCAAAGCTCAAGCATGTCCATAACGACGGCAGCCATAGCGATGCGGAACTGCGCCAGGCGACGCGCGATTCAATCCGCGCGCTCATGATGATCCGCGCCTATCGCATGCGCGGCCATCTCGAAGCGGACCTCGATCCGCTCGGCTTGCAGGCGAAGGGCGAGCAGGAACTTCTGCATCCGTCGAACTTCGGTTTCACCGAAGCCGATTACACAAGGCAGATTTTCATCGACGGTGTGATGGGGCTCAAATTCGCGACCATTCCGCAGATGCTGACCATCCTGCGCCGGACCTATTGCGGCACGATCGGCTACGAATTCATGCATATTTCCGACCCAGCGGAAAAATCCTGGCTGCAGGCGCGCATCGAAGGGCCGAACAAGGAGATTACCTTCACGCGCGAGGGCAAGCGCGCCATCCTCAACAAGCTGATCGAGGCTGAGGGATTCGAGAAATTCATCGATCTGAAGTTCACCGGCACCAAGCGCTTCGGTCTCGACGGCGGCGAATCGATGATTCCGGCGCTGGAGCAAGTCATCAAGCGCGGCGGCGCACTCGGCGTGAAAGAGATCATCTTCGGCATGGCCCACCGCGGGCGCCTCAACGTGCTCTCGCAGGTGATGGCGAAGCCGCACCGCGCGATCTTCCACGAATTCAAGGGTGGCTCGTTCACGCCCTCAGAGGTCGAGGGTTCTGGCGACGTCAAATATCATTTGGGTGCCTCCTCGGATCGTGACTTCGACGGCAACCATGTCCATCTGTCGCTGACCGCCAACCCGTCGCATCTCGAAATTGTCGATCCGGTCGTGCTCGGTAAAGTGCGCGCCAAGCAGGATCAACTGCACGATTATGTCGAACGCAGCAAGATCATGCCGCTGTTGATCCATGGCGATGCGGCGTTCGCCGGCCAGGGTGTGATTGCCGAATGTTTCGGTCTCTCCGGGCTCAAGGGCCACCGCACCGGCGGCTCGATCCATTTCATCATCAACAATCAGATCGGCTTCACGACCTACCCGCGTTATTCGCGCTCGTCGCCCTATCCGTCGGATACGGCGAAGATGATCGAGGCGCCGATTTTCCATGTGAATGGCGACGATCCGGAAGCGGTCGTCCATGTGGTGAAAGTCGCCGTCGAATTCCGGCAGATGTTCCACAAGCCGGTCGTGATCGACATGTTCTGCTATCGCCGCTTCGGCCACAACGAAGGCGACGAACCGTCGTTCACCCAGCCCTTGATGTACGAACGCATCCGCTCGCACCCGACGACCTTGCAGATCTATGCGGAGAAGCTGGTCAAGGAAGGCGTCGTCACCGAGGCCGATGTCGACGAGATGAAGGGCAATTGGCGCAAGAGGCTCGATGAAGAATTCGATGCCGGCCAGCAGGTCTATAAGTCCAACAAGGCGGATTGGCTCGACGGCCGCTGGTCGTCGCTGCGCCCGGCCGATCAGGTGGACGAAGCACGCCGCGGCAAGACCGGCGTCGCTATTTCCAAGCTGCGCGAACTCGGCGTCGGCCTCTGCGCCGTACCGGAGGGTTTTCACCTCCACAAGACAATCCAACGCTTCCTCGACACACGCAAACGCGCGATCGACTCGGGCGAAGGGATCGACTGGGCGACGGGCGAAGCTCTGGCCTTCGCGAGCCTGCTTGACGAAGGTTATCCGGTCCGGCTCTCCGGTCAGGACAGTGAGCGCGGCACCTTCTCGCAGCGCCATAGCGTGTTGATCGATCAGCAGAGCGAGGCGCGCTACGTCCCCCTGAATCATCTCCGTGAAGGCCAGGCGCGCTACGAGGTCATCAACTCAATGCTGTCGGAAGAAGCCGTGCTCGGCTTCGAATATGGTTATTCCCTTGCCGAGCCGAATGCCTTGACCATGTGGGAGGCGCAGTTCGGCGACTTCGCCAATGGTGCGCAGGTCGTCTTCGATCAGTTTATCTCATCTGGCGAGCGCAAGTGGCTGCGTATGTCCGGCCTCGTCTGCCTGTTGCCGCATGGCTACGAGGGCCAGGGACCAGAACATTCATCGGCGCGGCTTGAGCGCTATCTGCAGATGTGTGCCGAAGACAATATGCAGGTCGCCAATTGCTCGACGCCGTCGAATTATTTCCACATCCTGCGGCGGCAGTTGAAGCGCGACTTCCGCAAGCCTCTGATCCTGATGACGCCGAAATCGCTGCTGCGCCACAAGCGCGCCGTCTCGTCGATCGAGGAATTCGATGCCGACAAGACGTTCCACCGCCTGCTTTATGACGATGCCGAAATGCACGAGGGTGGCGAGATCAAGCTCGTCCGCGACGACAAGATCCGTCGCGTCGTCCTCTGTTCGGGCAAGGTCTATTTCGACCTCCTGGACGAGCGCGCCAAGCGCGGCATCGACGACGTCTATCTCTTGCGCGTCGAACAACTTTATCCGTTCCCGCTCAAGGCGCTGATCAAGAAGCTGTCGCTTTATAAAAAGGCTGACATCGTCTGGTGTCAGGAAGAACCGAAGAACATGGGCGCCTGGAGTTTTGTCGAACCCTATCTCGAATGGGTGCTCGGCCAGACCGGCGGCAAAGTGAGCCGGCCTGTCTATGTCGGGCGACCGGCGTCGGCGGCGACGGCAACCGGCCTGATGCCGAAACATTTGGCGCAATTGAAAGCATTCGTTGACGAAGCGCTTGCCGCTTAAGGAACCAAAATGACGATTGAAATTCGCGTCCCGGCGTTAGGGGAATCGGTCAGCGAGGCCACGATCGGCCGCTGGTTCAAGAAAGCCGGCGAAACGGTGAAAGCCGACGAGCCGCTGGTCGAACTTGAGACCGACAAGGTGACGCTGGAAGTGAACGCGCCGAGCGCCGGTGTGCTCAGCGAGATCGCGGCCGAAAGCGGCACGGTGGTGAAGCCCGACGCCCTGCTCGGCGCCATCACGGAAGGTGCTGGCGCACCCGCGGCTCCGGCCGCTGCGCCGAAGCCGGCAGCAGCCCCTGCCCCAACGGTTGTGCCGCAAGCGGCAGCCCCCGTCGCGGCGCCTTCCATGCCGCCATCGCCCGCCGCAGCGAAAATCGCCGCCGACAATAATCTCGGCCCGGCGGCAATCTCCGGCTCTGGCAAGCGCGGTCAGGTGCTCAAAGGCGACGTGCTCTCGGCGCTCATGGAGGCCCCGACGGCGCCGCTCGTGCCCGAGCCGCCATTGCCGCAGGCGCGTATCCCCGTTCCGATGGAGGATGCGCCGCGCGAAGAGCGCGTGCGGATGACTAAGCTGCGCCAGACCATCGCGCGCCGCCTGAAGGACGCACAGAACACCGCCGCGATGCTGACGACCTTCAACGAGGTCGATATGAGCGCAGTCATGGCGCTGCGCGCCCGCACCAAGGACGCGTTTGAAAAGAAACACGCGATCAAGCTGGGCTTCATGGGCTTTTTCGCCAAAGCCTGCGTCGCCGCGTTGAAGGAAATTCCCTCGATCAACGCCGAGGTTGATGGGGCTGACCTCATCTACAAGAACTATTACCACCTCGGCATCGCCGTTGGCACGGACAAGGGCCTTGTCGTTCCGGTTGTGCGCGATTGCGATCGGCTGAGCCTCGCCGAAATCGAACGCAACATTGCCGATCTCGGCCGGCGGGCCCGCGATGGCTCGCTCAAGATCGAGGACATGCAAGGCGGCACATTTACGATCACCAACGGCGGCGTCTACGGCTCATTGATGTCCACGCCGATCCTCAACGCGCCGCAATCGGCGATACTCGGGATGCACAAAATCGAGGATCGGCCGGTCGCGATCGGCGGCAAGGTCGAAATCCGCCCGATGATGTATCTCGCCCTGACCTATGATCACCGCATCGTCGATGGCAGGGAGGCGGTGACCTTCCTCGTCCGTGTGAAAGAGGCGCTCGAAGACCCGGCCCGGCTGCTGCTCGATATTTGACGCACTGAACCGCACTAGATTCATTGTCTCGCCCGCATTTGCCGCGCGCTGGGACTTTAGGACCAACAATCCATGTATGATCTCATCGTCATCGGCACAGGTCCCGGCGGTTATGTCTGTGCCATTCGCGCCGCGCAATTAGGCCTGAAGGTTGCCGTCGTCGAAAAGAACAAGACCTTCGGCGGCACGTGTCTCAACATCGGCTGCATTCCTTCGAAGGCGCTGCTCGCGGCGTCGGAGAAATTCGCGGAGGCCGATCATGCGCTCGCGGGGTTCGGCGTGATCGTCGACAAGCCGCGGCTCGATCTCAAAGCCATGATGAAGCACAAGGACGATACCGTCGCGGCCAATGTGAACGGCGTCGCCTTTCTCTTCAAGAAGAACAAGATCGACAGCTTTATCGGGACGGGCGAGATCAAGAAGGCCGGCGTCGTCGAGGTGACGACGGATGATGGCGCGAGACAGAGCCTGGTGACGAAGAACATCGTTATCGCCACAGGCTCCGACGTCGCGCCGCTGCCCGGCCTCGAAATCGACGAGACGCAGATCGTCTCTTCAACTGGCGCGCTCTCGCTCGGCAAGGTGCCCGGCAAGATCGTCATCGTCGGTGCGGGCGTTATCGGGCTCGAATTGGGCTCGGTCTGGCGGCGGCTTGGCGCTGAAGTGCTCGTCGTCGAATTCCTCGACCACATCCTTGGACCGATGGATGGCGAAGTCGGACGGCAGTTCCAGCGGATGCTCGAAAAGCAGGGCTTTGAATTCCTGCTCGGCCACAAGGTCACCAAAGCCGACAAGGCGGAGTCGGGAATCAAGGTCACGATCGCTCCGGCAAACGGCGGCGACGAGATTATCCGCGATGCGGACATTGTGCTCGTCGCGATTGGCCGGCGTCCATTTATAGACGGGCTGGGACTGGAAGCTGCCGGGATCGCGACGGAGCGCGGCCGCGTCGTCATCGACGAGCATTTCGCCACCAACGTGCCGGGCATCTATGCGATCGGCGATGTCGTGCGCGGACCGATGCTGGCGCATAAGGCCGAGGATGAAGGCATCGCCGTTGCCGAGATCATCGCCGGCCAGCATGGGCATGTGAACTACGAGGCGATCCCCTCCGTGGTCTACACGATGCCCGAAATTGCCTCGGTCGGTGCGACCGAAGAAGAATTGAAAGCCAGGGGGATTGCCTACAATGCCGGCAAATTTCCCTTCACCGCGAATGGCCGCGCCCGCGCCAACAGACAGACGGAAGGCTTTGTCAAAATCCTCGCCGATGCCACGACCGACCGGGTTCTCGGCGCGCATATCGTCGGCGCGGGTGCTGGCGAGGCCATCGCCGAACTTTGCGTGCTGATGGAATTCGGCGGCTCAGCGGAAGATTTGGCCCGCACCTGTCACGCGCACCCCACCCTCTCCGAGGCGATCCGCGAAGCTGCACTCGCCGTCGCCAAGCGCGCCATTCACATTTGACAGCTTCCTATAAGCGGAACCCCTGCGGCGCCGCAGCATTATGCGGTGGCGGTGCGGCTTCGCTCCGCTTGAGGGGAATTGGCCGCCGATGTCTTTCGCACCCGTCGATGTCACGCTGTTTCGCGCGCCCGCGATCTTGCTGTCCGGGCCAGTCGATTACGCCATGTACAATAACTTCCGCTTTCAACTTGGGAATGCGCCGGCGGAAGGCACAATCGTCGTCGAACTTTCAACCCTGGGCGGCGACCCGGAAGTCGCGCGGATGATGGGCGAGGATGTCCGCTATCACAGCGACATGGCACCCAACCGCCGCTTCGTCTTCCTCGGCAAGGCGGCAATCTATTCCGCCGGCACGACCTTCATGAGTTTTTTCTTGCCGGAAAACCGTTTTCTGACGCGCGGCACGCGGCTGATGATCCACGAACGCAAACTCGCCAAGACCCTCAACATCAACGGACCGCTGACAACCTGCGTCGCGACCGTGAAGGCGCTCCTGCATGAAATCGAAGCCTCGATCATCATCCAAAACGAGGGTTTCGAAAATCTGATCCGCGGCTCGCAGGTGACAATGGAAGAGGTGCTCAAAAAGACGCCCAACGATTGGTACATCGAAGCGTCCGAAGCCCAAAGGCTCGGCCTCATCGCGGCGGTTGTCTGAGGCCGCTTTATTCGATCATCTCGTAAAGACGCGAATCGTAAAGCGCGCCAATCATCGCTGCGAGTTTCGTGCGGAAATCTCGCGTCGGCTTTGCCGCTTCATGCATTTCGAACGCGGCGCGTTTGATCCAGACTTCGATCAGCGTGAAATGATTGGGATGATCGAGCTGCAGCCCGACGATCGTGCGCAGATGGCCCGCTTCGCGCGCGTTGGCTTCGCCGAGTTGCTTCAGCATTGATGCAACCTCTCGCAGCCGAGCCCGATGGAATAACGCGCCTCGATGGCACCATAGGGCGTCACGGCCGGGCGCACGTCTGCGCTAAGGGAAACCGGCCGGACGCCGGCCTTCTCGAGACATTGCCGGTGCCATCGACGCGACCCGCCACCAGCGCGAAGTCGGCACTGGCTATTTCGACGCCGTGGCTGAAGTCCTCTCCAGCGGCCAATACTCGACGACGGCGCTGGCCGATCAGTTCAGGAGCGCAAAAAGCAGCAGTCGACCCAGTAAGGCCAAAAAGCTTCGGCTCACAGGTAATGCCTTCAGTTTGAAAATTCGAGGTGATGGGCGGCCTGTCTTGGTTTTAGGCCGCCTGTAAGGCTTTGAGCGCTGCCTTTGGCTGGCGATATAAAATCGTCAGAAGTGCTCGTGCTGCCGGGTCCGGTTGAACCCGGTTTTGTTCCCAGTTCCTGATCGTGCCGATCGGGATTCGGAGAAGGTCGGCAAATGCCTCTTGGGTCATGCCGAGTTTCCGGCGAACAGCATGAACCGGGATCACGAGCGCGAATTGTGCCAGCGGCGCATCCGGATTTTCATCGTCCTCGATGGCATGCCGGCGAATATCTTCTTCAGTCGTCGCGGCAAGACGAGCACGGTCTACGGACGGCTGTCGTGCGCGAATTTGATCTAGGGATTTACGAACGATTGCCATAGCAGGCGCTCTTTCCTATTGGCTTTTCGGGCGGAAATAATCCGCCGGATTTCTCCATTACGGTCGGTATAAGTAACGAAGAGAATATCTTCGCCTATCTGACCTATGGCCTGGATGCGGGTCTCGCCGTAATCGTGTCTGGCGTCGATTGTTCGAGAACCGGACCATCAAATAGGCAAGCAGCGTAATCAAAGCCGAAGCCACGTTGGCGCAGGTTTTGTTCGTTCTTAGCTTCATCCCACTCGAAGTCCATTGTGATACAATCGTATACGCTTGTAGCGTACATTGTCAAGCATAAACGTGAGGCCTAGGCCGCGAGGAATCTGGGCGGATCACATTTTGATTGCGTGATCGGGAATCCTTCGAATGTATCGGGCAGCTTCGGCATGAAGCGTTCTTTGCCTTTGACCGTGAAGACGTGGATGATGTCATCTGGTCCGGCCCGGGCGACGACGATCGCGATGCCTGGCCGAAGGTTGTAGTCTTCGATAAGATGCTTGGATGCTGCGGTTACGGCTTCTTTAGACACTGTAGTTTCCTATGTTGCCGAATCTTCCGTGGGAGCAAATCATCTCGAATTTTCAAACTGGGGCACTACCGGCTCACATGTTCACTTGTGAGCCGGGCGTGAAAAGGTTATAGGGGCGCCTCGCGTCAAGGCGCCCCTTATTTTTGCGGCCTCTGCGCCGCCCCAACATGTGGATTTTGACGATGAAATCGGAAGGTCATCCGAACTATCACTTCATCAAGGTCGTTACGACCGATGGAACGGAATTCTACACCCGCTCGACCTATGCCGAGGAAGGCGCGACGCTGAACCTCGACATCGATCCCAAAACGCACCCGGCCTGGACCGGCGGTTCGCAGCAATTGCTCGACCGCGGCGGCCGTCTGTCGCGCTTTAACACGCGTTTCGGCAATATCGGTATCGCCGCCAAGAAGTAAGATTCGCCGTCATGGCCGGCACTCGGGTCCGCCTTCGGCCGCCCGAGCACGTGTTATTGTGCCGGCCGCCCACGCCGAGACATTACTGTAGTGATTGCAACGAAGTAGCAGCGTCCCCGCGTGGATGGCCGGCACAAGCACGGCCATGACACTTGGGAAGATTGCGCCAAACTTTGCGACAGCCCGCTATTCGCCGCCGAAGGCTGCGCGCAGAAGCTCAAGTTGCGGCTCAAGCGGCCGGCTGAGCACCGGCGCCTCGTCCGCTGCCTGATAGAGCACGCGATCGAGGTGCAGGATGCGGCTTTGCAGCCGCAGCGAACGATCGATGATCGCGACAAACCGCTCCGGCAATTTCTTTGCGGCATCCGGGCTGATTCCGGTCTGCTGCTCGCTCAGGCGGACCTTTCGCTTCTCGGACGCCGCTTCGCTCTGGGTCAATTCGCCTTCGTTCACCGCCCGCTGCAACAGGAGCCAGGAGGCGGTCTGCATCAGCCGCGTCGTCAGCCGCATGCTCTCCGTCGCATAGGCCAGCGCGCCGAGGCGCGGCAATGTCTTGGCGTCTTCGCGTCCCTCGCCATCGAGATAGGCCGCGGTTTCCTCGACGAGCGTCATGCCGTCGCGGAAGAGGGTTTTGAAGGATTCAGACGACACCAATTTATTGGCGAAGGACAATGCGGCGTCTGGCTCACTCGTCGACAGCTGGATCATTGCGGCGCTCTTACCTAACTCTTTCCGGTCAGAATTTTCCGCGTTGATATTAGGACCTTCAGCGGAACGCCGGGCATTAAGTTTTAAGTAAGGTTAACATGCAAAGGATCGCGAAAGTCGCTGCGCCGCATGGTGCAGATGAGAAAAAGAGCCGCCGAAGCGGCTCTGAAAGTCACGGTGTTGGGGAGGGAGAAACCGCGGCCAAAGCCGCCGGTTTTGTCCGGTTGACTACCGGCTAACCCTTAGGATGCGCGCGCAAAATTTAATAAAAGGTTAATGATTGCCGCCGGCTGGTTCAGGACGCTGGCTTGAAAAACGCTGCCGCGCTGGCCTGGCTGGCGGACTTGGCGCGCTGCGCGTCTTCGAGCCGGGAAATTTCGGCTTTCAACGCCTCGATGCGGAGTTTTAGTTCCTCGATCGACAGGTCGTCGAGCGGCTGACCGAGGACATGCTCCGGCGGCTTGCGAACTGGCGCAAAAGGATCGTCCTCCCCTTGGCGGCCCATCACTACGCTCCCTTGAAATGTCGCCCGGTTCGTGTCGATCCGCTGCGTAATTTACTCGAACCATATTATATTCGATCTCGAATGTGGCGCATTGCTTTGCGCCGCCGGGTCGCTTAGAAAAGGGTCGATCCCCCAAATTCGGAACTTAGGTGCGGTGGTTTATGGCCGCGCTCAAGTTCGTCCCGCCGCATCGGAGGATGCGGGCCCATAGTCCGGTCTTGCTGCCGAGCCGCCTTACCGCTCAAGCGCCGCCGAGACCCAAAGGAGACTGGAATGACCGACGCCCCGCTCATGCCCAAGGCGACGGCCGTATGGCTCGTCGAGAACACATCCCTCAGCTTCGATCAGATCGCCGATTTCTGTAAATTGCATCCGCTCGAGGTGAAGGGCATTGCCGATGGCGAAGTCGCCGCCGGCATCAAGGGCCATGATCCGATCACGTCCGGCCAGTTGACGCGCGAGGAGATCGCCGAGGGTGAGAAAGACCCGTCGCATCATTTGCGGCTGGCGCAATCCAAGGTTCGGCTGCCGGAAGTCAAACGTGGCCGCGGGCCGCGCTATACGCCGCTTTCGCGCCGCCAGGACCGTCCGAATGCGATCCTCTGGCTCTTGCGCAACCATCCGGAATTGAAGGACGCGCAGATCATGCGTCTCGTCGGCACGACGAAAACGACGCTGCAGGCGATCCGCAACCGCACGCATTGGAATTCGGCCGCCCTGACGCCCATGGACCCGGTCACCCTGGGTCTCTGCTCGCAGATGGATCTCGATTTCGAGGTCAATCGCGCGGCCAAGGAACGGGTGCCGGTCGAAGAGGACCGCAAGCAGACGCTCGTACCGGCCGAGATCACGACCGCGCCGCGCCCCGAAGGCCAGCATGACGGCGACGTCTTCTCGCACAGGCCAGCGGCGCCGCAAGAGGAAGACCATTTCGACGCCGAGTCCGTTTTCGCCAAACCCAAGGCTTGAGACAAAGGCTCACGGCTTAAGCGAGAGGCAAGCTTAAGGCGCCATTGTCCGGCGAATCGTGCGGGATCAGCCGCGCTGGAGCCGGAAGAATGGCTTTTATGGTTAATAGAAAGACAATCCGCGGGCTCCGGCTGGGCATCGCTATGGCCGGGCTTTTCGCGGTGACCGGTGTTCAGGCCGCCGACCTCGATCACCCCTATTATCGCCACCGCCGGCACCTGCCCCTGCCGCCTCCGGTCGCCTTTCTGCCGCCTCCACCGAGCTGCAAAATCGTGCCACTGCCGCAGATGAACCTCTATAACGAGGTCACCCGGGCGGGCATCCAGAACGTCTGCATCTCGCGCGGCGTCTATGCCGACAGCTTCTGGCCCTATGCGCCGCCTTATTGGCGGCCAAATCCGCATGAAGGCTACGCTGCCGGCTTTTGGTAGCAGCGATTGAAGTAACCGGCCGATAAGGATAACGCTTCTAGATGGCGGCCAGGCCAAAAGGGGGCCGTCGAGAGTTATGTCTATGCCGTTCCGTTTCTCTTCGCTTCGCCGTTTGGCCGCGATCGCCGCGGCTGTGGCTCTAGCCGCACTTTTGAGCGGCTGCGTCGGCGAAGAGGATTCTGGAAGCGACGGTCTCGTTGATCGCGCTTACGCGCCGTTGTCGCCGCAAATGCTCGCCCTGATGCAGGCCAAGGGCACCAGCCCGCAGGCACCGGTCCTTTTTCGCACCTACAAGAAGGAAGCGGAGTTCGAGGTCTGGAAGATGCGCTCGGATGGGCGTTACGCGCTGCTCCGAACCTATCCGATGTGCCGCTGGTCTGGCCAGCTCGGCCCCAAGAAGAAGCAGGGCGACCGGCAGGTGCCGGAAGGGTTCTACGCGATCTATCCGTCGCAGATGAATCCGCACTCCAACTATTACCTGTCGTTCAACGTCGGCTATCCGAACCTCTATGACCGCGTCCACGGCTACAGTGGCGACTCGATCATGGTGCATGGCATTTGCTCGTCGGCCGGCTGTTTCTCGATGACCAATCCGGAGATCGGCGAAATCTACACGATCGCGCGCGAGGCCTTTGCTGCCGGCCAGCCGGAAATCCAGATGCAGTCCATGCCGTTCCACATGACGGCCGAGAATCTCGCAAAATACCGGTTCGACCCCAACGTCGACTTCTGGCGTGAGTTAAAGAACGGCGCCGACAATTTTGAAGTGACGAAACACGAAGTCGCAGTCGGCGTCTGCAACATGCATTACGTGTTCAACGCGAAGCCGTCGGATGGCGAAAGTTTCGATCCGACCGCCCCCTGCCCGGCTTTGCGACGCGACGAGATGGTGCATGACGAAGTCGTCGCCAGGGAAGCGCGCGACGACGCGCGCATCGCCGAGCTTGTCGGCACCGGCGTCGCCGCAGTTCATACCGCCTATGCCGATGGCGGCCAGAACCCGGTCTTCAAGGGCGCGAAGATCGATGATGTCAGCCGTCCGGACGCACTCGCCACCGGACCTGTTGATGTCGCGATCAAGCGGCATGGCAAAGCGCCGACGCTGATACAATTGAAAGCCCAACGGGCGAAAGACCTTGCGGCGGCGATCGCCGCGGAGAAAAAGGCGCAGGCGTTGCGTTTGGCGCGCGGCGAAACCGATCCCGTTGACACACAGCCGACAGGAAGCACCGGTGCACCAGCGGTCGCCGCGCCAACGCCGCAAAAGCCCGCGCCCTTCTCGAACTTCTTCGGCTTCAACAAGTCGGCGCAACCTGCGGCGACCCCGGCTCCGGCCATAGCGACGGCTGAACCAGCGCAAAGCCAACCGGGCGCACCCATTCCGCAGCAGCCGGCACAAACTGCCTCAGCGCCATCTGCGGCGCCGGCAGCGAGCCACGGCTTTTCCCTCACAAACATGTTCGCGCCGAAACCGGCGCAGCAAACAGCCCCCGGGCCGCAGGCCGCGAGCGCTGTGCCATCTGCTGTGCAAAGCACGGCGCCGGCCGATGCGCAGTCTCCTGCACCCGTGACGCCACCGAACAGCCAATAATTTTTGGGCTTAAGCCGCGGCGGCGGCGCGGTACTTCGCCCAGCCTTGCGCGCGCAATGTGCAAGCTGGACACCTGCCGCAGCCATAGCCCCATTCGTGCCGCACGCCGCGCTCGCCGAGGTAGCAGGTATGCGTGTCTTCGAGAATGAGATCGACGAGCGGCTCGCCACCAAGCTCCGCGGCCAGCGCCCAGGTCTGCGCCTTGTCGAGCCACATCAGCGGCGTCTCGAGCACGAAGTCCTTTTCCATGCCGAGATTAAGCGCCGTCTGCATCGCCTTGATCGTCGCGTCGCGGCAATCCGGATAGCCGGAGAAATCCGTCTCGCACATGCCGCCGACGATATGCGTCAGGCCGCGGCGATAGGCGACCGCCGCCGCGAAGGTCAGAAAGACGAGGTTGCGGCCAGGGACGAAGGTGTTGGGCAGGCCGTTTTCCTGCATGACGATTTCGACATCCCGCGTCATCGCCGTCGCTGAAATCTGGCCAAGCACGGCAAGATCGATCAGATGGTCCTCACCAAGCCGCGCGACCCAGCCTGGGCGGAGAGCCACGATCTTCTCGCGGATCTTGGCCCGCTGATCGAGCTCGATCCGGTGGCGCTGGCCGTAATCGAAACCGATCGTTTCGACATGATCGAAGCGGGCAAGCGCCCAGGCGAGACAGGTCGTCGAATCCTGCCCTCCGGAAAAAAGCACGAGCGCTTTCGTCATGATGATTGCCTTTTTTATTTCAGATCGCGCGAACAGTCGAATTGATCGACGATCGTATAGGCGCGGATGATCTGGTCGGGTTCGCGCGAATAAAAAAAGAAATTGCCTTCCCAAAACTCGATCCGGTCGGCGGACTCCGTCGACAGCAGCCAACCATAAGATTGGGTCAGCATGACAAGGGAGGCTAGCCCGATGAGCTCCCCCAGATTTCGCGCCATCTCGATTGAAACCTCAGCCTGATCCTCGGCGGCCCAATTCTGAGCCTCGAACAAATATCCGGGTGCCTCATCCAAGGCACGGGGCTCGCGCAATCCCGCGCGTATCAACGCAAGAATCGCATGATCGAATCCGTAAGCGCCGGGCTCCCAATGATCGATCCAAAGCAGCCTTTCACCATCCGGGGAGAGCCAACGGCTTAACTCGCGGATAAAATCGGGAAGAAGGGCAATGTCTCCGGGCGGTCGTGCGCCGAGACGATCGATCGGCGCCGGCGGCCGGATCGAAGTGCCGCGCGGGTCAAGAATGGCTGCGGCTTCCGCCTTGGACAGACAACGCATTGAAAAAGTACCCTATTCCGGGTTTGACCGCGTTCGGCCATTGTCGCTGGACAATCTATTGCGGATTTGGCTTCGATAGTCCAAATAAGAGCCGGGAGGTTGGCGGTGGACGTACCACTCGCCAACCGGGTCAGGTCCGGAAGGAAGCAGCCCAGACGAGAACCGGGCGGGTTTCTGTCCAGCCTCCCACTTCTTATTTTCGAGCGCTGCGTCGTTGCGAGAAACGCAGCGGCCAAGCAAGCCGGGACAAGACCGGATCGCTTCGCTCCGCTCGCGATGACGGGCTGAATGGCCGAAGATCACAGCGCTGAACCTTCCCTCCTGCCGGCTGGCGGCGATGCGGCCCCGGCCGCGCCGTATCGCGTGCTGGCGCGGAAATACCGGCCGACCAATTTCGATGATCTCATCGGTCAGGAGGCGATGGTCACGACGCTATCGAACGCGTTCGATCTCAGCCGCATCCATCAAGCCTATATCCTGACTGGCGTACGCGGTGTCGGTAAAACGACGACCGCGCGCATCCTCGCCCGCGCCTTCAATTACGAAGTGCCGGCGCAAGACGGCAAAGCGGCCATCAGCCAGCCAACCATTCGGATGCCGGAACTTGGCGTTCATTGCCAGGCGATCATCGATTCGCGTCATGTCGATGTGATCGAGATGGACGCCGCCTCGCATACCGGCATCGACGACATCCGCGAGATCATCGACAACGCCCGGTACCGGCCCGTCCTGGCGCGAACCAAAGTCTACATCATCGACGAAGTTCACATGCTCTCGAAGGCGGCGTTCAACGGGCTGTTGAAGACGCTGGAAGAACCGCCGGATCATGTGAAATTCATCTTCGCGACGACCGAGATCGAGAAAGTCCCGGTGACGGTTCGCTCGCGCTGTCAGCGTTTCGATCTGCGGCGTATCGAGGCCGACCGGCTCGTCGCGCATCTCGGCACCATTTGCACGAAAGAAGAAATCGCCACGGAGCCGGAGGCCTTGGCACTTATCGCGCGGGCGGCGGAAGGCTCGGTGCGTGATGCGCTGTCTCTGCTCGACCAGGCGATTGCCCACGCCAAAGGCAGTCTGCGGAGCGAGGTGAAGGCCGACGATCTGCGGCAGATGCTCGGCCTCGCCGATCGGACGCGGCTCATCGATCTCTTTGCCGATGTCATGCGCGGCGACATCGCAACGGCGCTGAATGCGATGAAGGCGCTTTATGACGCCGGCGCCGATCCGCAGCGCGTGCTCGGCGAATTGGCGGAATTCACGCACGTGGTGACGCGGCTGAAGCTTGTGCCCGAGACGGCGAAAGATCCGGCGCTGAGCGAAGCGGAGCGCACGCGCGGCAGCGAATTCGCGCAAAAACTGTCGCTCCCGGTGCTGACGCGTGCCTGGCAATTGCTGCTGAAAGGCCTGAGCGAGATCAAGGATTCGCCGCGCCCTCTCGCCGCCGCGGATATGATCCTGGTGCGGCTCGCCTATGCCGCCGATCTGCCGACGCCGGATGAGGCCTTGCGGCGCCTCGGCCCCGGATCGCAAAATTCGGCGCTCCCGGTCCCCGCCCGCGAGCCTGTCTCGGCAGGCGGTCCGCCCCCACCGTCGATGGCCCGCACGAGCGGCGCGGCGATGCGCGCCCAAGCACCCCAACCGCAGCCGCAGGCACAGCTGGCCGAGCCCGGGTTGCGGCTGTCCCGCTTCGAGGACGTTGTGGCGCAGGCTGCCGCGACGCGCGACATTCAATTGAAGATGGCGCTTGAGCGTGATGTGCGTCTCGTGCGCTTCGAGGAAGGGTCGATCGAATTCGCCCTCGCGCCGGGCGCCTCGGCGCAGATCGCGCAAACGCTCATGCGGCGACTGCAGGAATGGACCGGCCGGCGCTGGATGGTCGCTGTCTCACGCGAGGCGGGGGCACCCAGCCTGAAAGAACAGGCCGAAGCGGCTACGGCCGCGAGCCTGCACGGGGTGCGCGCCGACCCGCTCGTGCGTGCGGTGATGGATCAATTCCCGGGTGCGGAAATTGTCGCGGTGCGCGAAACCGAATCCGCCGAAAGCCCGGCAATACCGGAAGATATCGCTTATATAGATTCAACGATCACGGACGACGATCTGTAATTATTCGAGGAAACGACATGGCCGGAATGTTCGACTTGATGAAGCAGGCGCAGGCCATGCAGGCGAAGATGCAGGACGTGCAGGCGGAGCTTGAGCGCGTTGAGGTCGAAGGCCAGTCGGGTGGCGGCATGGTTCGCATTACCTTGACGGCCAAGGGCCAGATGAAAGGTATCACGCTCGACCCCTCGCTGCTGAAGCCCGAAGACAAGGACATGCTCGAGGACCTGATCGTCGCCGCGCATGACGATGCGCGCAAGAAGGGCGAACGGGTGATGGAAGAGCGCATGCAGAGTCTCACCGCCGGCCTGCCATTGCCCCCCGGTTTCAAGCTGCCATTCTGAAATGGCTGAACGTATCGCCGGCCCGGAGATCGAGCGCCTGATCCAATTGCTGGCGCGACTGCCGGGCCTCGGCCCGCGCTCGGCGCGCCGCGCCGCGCTCCATTTGATCCGCAAACGCGAACAATTGCTGGGGCCGCTCGCCGAGGCGATGCAGGTTGCGCGCGAGCGCATTGTCGTCTGCAGCGAATGCGGCAATGTCGATTCGTGCAACCCATGCACAATCTGCCGTGATGGGCGGCGCGATTCGAAATTGCTGATCGTCGTCGAAACAGTCGCCGATCTCTGGGCGCTGGAACGTGCCGGCGCGCTCTCAGCGCGCTACCATGTGCTCGGCGGAACCTTGTCACCTCTCGATGGGGTGGGGCCGGACGATCTCAATCTGAAGAGCCTCGCCGGGCGCGTGGCGCAAGACGAGATCACCGAGGTCGTTCTGGCCGTCAATGCCACCGTCGATGGACAAACCACGGCTCATTACATCACCGATCTGCTGGCGCCGTTTGCGGTGCGCGTGACACGTTTGGCGCACGGCGTTCCCGTCGGCGGCGAACTCGATTACCTCGATGAAGGCACGTTGGTCGCGGCAATCCGCAGCCGCACCGATTTTTAACTTCGCCAGCGTCGCTTTACGCACGTCACACCCAAGTTGTACGCGCGAAGTAACTTCAACCGATGTGACTGCATCTAATTTATTCACTCTTTTCATCTAGAAACATCTTGGCTGTGTGGGGCAGAGAACTCGCTCGTTAACAATGGTCGCCATTCCGATGGCGCCGATGTCCCCGGCCGCGCGCCGCAGGACCGCGGCGCTCGCTGAATGGAGGCAGGCGTGGCGTCGAAGAATTTACCCATCTCGAAGAAACTTATCGTTGCATTCGCGGCCGTGCTCGGCGTCGTGGCGACCACATCCGTCGCCATCGAAGTCGCCGTTCATCACGCTGAGTCTTCGATCGAAGCACGCGCTGCTTCGTTTCGCCTCGTCGATCATCTCGACAACGCTCTGGCCGCCGAATACGACCTGAACGCCTCCGCGCGGGGTCTTCTTCTCGCCGACGACAAGGCACATTTCAGGGTGCTTTACGCCACGGCCACGCAGATATTCAGTAACCAGATCGCCGATGCACGCGCCGAAGCGAATAACGATCCGGACATGCTCGCGGCGCTCGATAAATTCGCGGCGGCAAGCGACGGCTGGCATCGCGAAACCGGCGACCCGGAAATGCAGCTCGGCAGCGACCCCCGGACCTTGCCGCAGGCACTCGCTCTCGCCAAAACCGCGACAGGTGGCACGGCGATGAGCATCGTTCGGGCCGCCAGCGATGACGCGCGCGCCCGCGCCCAGGAAATTTCCGCGGCAGCCGAAAGCGCCGAAAGCAGCGCGATCTGGTTCGTCCACCTCGCGCAAATTGTCGGTGGCCTTCTCGCCCTCCTCGTCGCCGGGTATGCCGGCTATCAGTTGGATCGGCGCATTGCTTTCCCAATCCAGATTTTGAACGATTGCATGAAGAGGTTGGCGCAAGGCCGGCTCGATACGGGCGTGCCGCCCATGGGCAATGGCGATGAGATCGCCGAGATGTCGCAACGCATCCAGGTCTTCAAGGACAATGCTGTCGAGAAGGCCCGGCTTGAAGCTGCCGCCGAGGCGGCGCGTCAGGCTGCGCAGGAAGAACAAGCGCGCCAGGAGATCGAGACACAGAAGTATATTGACGCGCACAACGTCTTTGTGACCTCGATCACCGAGGCGTTGCAGCGCCTTTCGGACGGCGATTTGACCTTCCGGATCGTCAAGGCCTTCGCCAGCGAATACGAGAAAATCCGCACCAACTTCAACGCCTCGATCGAGCAGTTGCAGCAGGTCATGGTGCACGTCAATTCGAACACGATGGCGATTCGCTCCGGCTCGCAGGAAATTTCCTCCGCGGCGGACGATCTTTCGCGCCGGACGGAACAGCAGGCCGCAAGCCTTGAGGAGACCGCGGCAGCGCTCGACGAGATCACGGCGACGGTACGCAAGACCGCCGAAGGCGCGAACCATGCCCGCGAAGTTGTCGCCATTGCGAGAACTGACACGGAGAAGGGCGGCAACGTCGTTCGTCAGGCCGTCAATGCGATGAATGCCATCGAAAAATCTTCGCAGCAGATCAGCCAGATCATTGGCGTCATCGATGAGATCGCCTTCCAGACCAATTTGCTCGCGCTCAATGCTGGCGTCGAAGCCGCCCGCGCGGGCGATGCAGGTCGTGGTTTCGCCGTCGTCGCCTCGGAAGTTCGCGCCCTCGCACAACGGTCTGCCGAAGCGGCCAAGGAGATTAAGGGGCTGATCTCGACTTCCACCACACAGGTTGGACAGGGCGTCGGTCTCGTGACCGAAACCGGCAAGGCGCTGGAACGCATTTTCACGCAGGTCGCAGAAATGGACACGATCGTGACCGACATCGCGACAAGCGCGCGTGAACAGGCAACGGGTCTGCAAGAGGTCAACACCGCCGTCAATCAGATGGATCAGGTGACGCAGCAGAACGCTGCCATGGTCGAGGAATCGACCGCTGCCAGCCATACGCTGTCGCGTGAAACCGAAGAGCTGACCAAGCTCGTCGGGCACTTCCAGGTCGGCGAGACTGAAGCGCCGCAGAAGCGAGCCGCCAAAAGCACCGCACGGCCGGCCATGAAGACGCTCGGTGCCCGGGGCGGCGCCGCGCCGAAACCGGCCAATGACGAGTGGGAAGAATTTTAAGGCCTCTGCTGCAAACTCTACCTAAGCAATTTCCAAAGGAATATCGCGATGACCAAAACGGTTCTCACGGTCGATGATTCTCGCACGATGCGCGACATGCTTCTGCTGACGCTTTCCGACGCAGGTTATCGCGTGGTGCAAGCCGAAGACGGAATGCACGGGCTTGAGGTGCTTGCTGGCGAAACGCCGGATGTGATCGTCACCGACATCAACATGCCGCGTCTCGATGGCTTCGGCTTTATCGAGAAAGTCCGCCACGACGCCAAATACCGTGCGCTGCCTATTCTCGTTCTGACGACGGAAAGTGACGCAGAGAAGAAGGATCGCGCCCGCCGCGCCGGAGCCACGGGCTGGATCGTCAAGCCCTTCGACCCGACGAAACTCGTCGCCGCCGTTCGCCGCGTTGCAGCCTGACCTGACGGAGGCGTGCCATGGACCCGATGGCGGCGATTAAACAGACGTTCTTTCAAGAATGCGAAGAACAGCTCGCGGAATTGGAGACCGGCCTGCTCGCCATGGAAAGTGGCGATCATGATCCAGAGACGGTCAACGCCGTCTTTCGGGCCGTCCATTCCGTCAAGGGCGGTGCCGGCGCCTTCAGCCTCGAAGACTTGGTCCGATTCGCGCATGTGTTCGAGACCGCGCTCGACCACGTCCGCGCCGGCCGGCTTGAAGCGACGCCGGACCTGCTGAAAGTTCTTTTGCGCGCGGCCGATGTGCTAGCGGATCTCGTCCGCGCCGCCCGCGACGGCGGCAGCATCGATGAAAGCCGCAGCCAGAAGCTCGCCGACGAATTACGCGCGCTCAACCCTGGCGACGCAGCAGAACCCGACGACGATCTCTCTGGCATCGAATTTCAGCCGGTGCTGATCGATTTCGATCTCGGCGACGAGCCACCGCCGCCACCCGCCGAAAATGTCTTCATCATCTACTTCAAACCCAAGCCCAGCCTCTACGCCAAGGCGAACGAGACGGCTTTGATCCTGCGTGAACTCGCCGAACTCGGCGAGCTCGAAACGTCTTGCGATATTTCCGACCTTCCGCTCCTCAGCGAACTCGATCCGGAGGGTGCCTATCTCTCCTGGACGATCAGGCTCACGACAACGAAAGATGAAGACGCGGTGCGCGATGTCTTCGATTTCGTCAGCTGGGATTGCGATCTTGAGATAACGAACGAATCCGAGCCTTCGACAGGCGACACCAGTCTCGACGACGAACTTGCCGCGCTTCTCGCGCGTGTTCAGGCACCGCAAGCCGAGATTTCTGCAGCGAAAGCACCCGCACCGCAAATCGATGCAACGCCTGTCGTCACTCTCCCGGTGGCCAAGCACGATTTGGCCGAGCCCGTGACGTCAGCGCCTGCCGTGGCAAAATCCGGCGATGCGGAAAACAAAGGCGCCACGGCAACGATCCGCGTCGATCTTGATCGCGTGGACAGGCTGATCGATCTCGTCGGCGAACTCGTCATCAATCAGGCGATGCTCGCGCAGCGCGTGACCGAGGCAGGACTTGCCCGCGCGTCGGGCATTGTCATCGGCCTCGACGAACTTGAACAATTGACGCGTGAAATCCAGGATAGCGTGATGGCGATCCGGGCGCAGCCGGTGAAATCCGTCTTCCAGCGGATGCCGCGGCTTGTGCGCGAACTCGCGGTGATGACCGGCAAGGCCGTGCGTCTCGTCACCGATGGCGAAAACACCGAAGTCGACAAGACGGTGATCGAGCGTTTGAGCGATCCGCTCACCCATATGATTCGCAACGCTATCGATCACGGTTTGGAAAAGCCGGAGACGCGCATCGCCGCCGGCAAGCCGGAAGAAGGCACCGTCCGTCTCTCCGCCCTGCATCGTTCTGGCCGCATCGTGATCGAGATATCCGACGACGGCGCCGGTATCAACCGTCCGCGCGTGAAGCAGATCGCGATCGACAAGGGGTTGATTGCCGCCGACGCAATGCTCAGCGACGACGAGATCGACAATCTGATTTTCCTGCCCGGATTTTCGACCGCATCGGAAATCTCCGACATCTCCGGGCGCGGCGTCGGCATGGACGTGGTGAAACGTTCGATCCAGGCGCTCGGCGGCCGCATCTCGATCTCTTCGCGTCCCGGCCGCGGTTCGACCTTTACGATGAGCTTGCCGCTGACTCTCGCCGTACTCGACGGGATGGTCGTGACAGTCGCCGATCAGACGCTCATCGTTCCGCTGACCGCCATTGTCGAAACCTTGCAGGCCAAACCCGGCGAGGTGCACAGCATGGGCGGCCAGGCCCGCGTGATCTCAATCCGCGACAAGTTTACCCCGCTGATCGATATCGGCCGCGAACTCGGCTATCGCGGCGGGGCGAGCGACGCCTTGGCGAGCGTGGTCATTCTGGTCGAGACGGAGGGTGGCGGCCGCAGCGCCTTCCTTGTCGATGCCATCCAGGGGCAGCGGCAGGTTGTCATCAAGAGTCTCGAAGCAAATTATCGCCACGTGCCCGGCATTGCCGCCGCGACCATCCTGGGTGACGGCCGCGTGGCGCTGATCCTCGATGTGGATGCTGTGATCGCCAACACGCAAGAGAATATCGGCTCGGGGATTAGCGAAGCGGCATGACAAGCGTCCCGACCAAAGCGATCGAGGCGCAGCGGGCTTCCGCCGCGATCTCGGCCGAATTTGTAATGACGGACGCCGACTTTCGTCGGATCGCGGAAATGCTGCACGCCGATGCCGGTATTCATGTGCCGAACGGCAAGGCCGCGCTCGTCTATTCGCGGCTGGCAAAAAGATTGCGCGCGCTGGGGCTCGAAAGCTTTCGCGACTATTGCGAGCTTGTCTCGTCTCACGCCGGTGTCAGCGAGCGCCAGCAAATGCTTGCGGCGCTGACGACGAACGTCACGCGTTTCTTCCGCGAGCCGCATCATTTCGAGCATTTACGCAAACAGGTTCTGCCGGCCCTGATCGAAAAGGCGCGCCACGGCGGCCGCGTGCGGTTCTGGTCTGCGGCGTGTTCAAACGGTGCCGAGCCCTATTCGATTGCCCTGACAATTCTCTCGATGCTGCCCGATGCCGCCAATTACGACATCAGGGTTTTAGCGACCGACATCGACCCCAACATGGTCGCCGAAGGAACCGCCGGCATATATGGCGACGCGTTGATGCAGCCCGTGCCGTCCGATCAGCGCCTGCGCTGGTTTTCGTCCACGCGCGGCGCCGGCGGCAAAGTCTGGACCGCGAACGACGCCTTGCGCACCCTCGTGGCTTTCCGCGAACTCAACCTTATCGGCAATTGGCCGATGCGCGGCCAGTTCAACGCAATCTTCTGCCGCAACGTCGTGATCTATTTCGAAGCGGATACACAGGCAACGCTGTGGGGTCGCTTCGTGCCGCAGCTCGTGCCAGGTGGGCACCTCTACATCGGCCATTCGGAACGCGTGTCTGGACCTGCCGCCGCACGCTTCGAAAGCGATGGCATCACCACGTACCGTCTGAGACAAGAGGCGCGCAAGTGAACAAGACCAAGGTTCTCGTTGTCGATGATTCGCGGACGATGCGGCATCTGATCAGCCAGATTTTGGCGCAGGATCCGGATATCGAAGTCGTCGGCCAAGCCGCCGATCCGCTTGAGGCACGCGAGGCCATCAAGGCGCTTGAGCCCCACGTCGTGACGCTCGATGTCGAAATGCCGAACATGAATGGCATCGATTTTCTCTCGAAAATCATGAAGCTGCGGCCAACGCCGGTCATTATGATCTCGAATCTCACCGCGCGCGGCACCGAGGCGACGATCAAGGCGCTCGAAATCGGCGCGTTCGATTGCATCGCCAAACCGGCGCCGGGCGACCGCGAATTGTTTCCCGATCTGGCCGCCAAAGTGAAGGCCGCCGCCGCTGCGCGGCTGCATCTCATGAAACCACTGCGCCAGGACGCACCGGCACCTGCCGCGCCAAAGCAGAGCGTCTATGAATCCGACGGCAGAATTATCGCCATTGGCGCCTCGACCGGTGGCGTCGAAGCCTTGATCTCGGTGTTGTCGAAATTTCCCGAGAATTGCCCGCCGACGGTCGTGACCCAGCATATGCCGGCGACGTTCACCAAGAGTTTCGCCGATCGGCTTGATCGGCTATGTGCGCCGCGTGTGAGCGAGGCCAGCGACGGCGCGCCGCTGAAGCAGGGCCAGATCTATCTCGCGCCCGGCACAACGACGCATCTTGAAATCGTTGCTGGCAGAGGCTTGAGTTGTCGCTTGAGCAACGCCGGACCGGTCAACGGCCATCGGCCGTCTGTCGATGTCATGTTCAACTCGGTTTGTATCGCCGCCAAATCGAAGGCTGTTGGCGTGATTCTCACCGGCATGGGCCGCGACGGCGCCGATGGGCTTCTCGCCATGCGCCGCGCCGGCGCGATGACGATCGGGCAGGATCGCGCGACAAGCCTTGTTTACGGAATGCCCCGCGTCGCCTTCGAGGTCGATGCGGTGGAAAAGCAATTGCCGCTCGAAAAGATCGGCAATGAAATTCTGCGTCTCACGAATCGGGACGAGGAAGGAGTAAAAGCATGCCGTTCGCGTCAGCCATAAGGGCGATGATCGTCGACGACCAGCTCACCAGTCGCGCTCTGATTCGCGACGGCCTGCAGCAGCTCGGGATCCAGGATATCGAGCAAGCCGGCGATGGCGAGCAGGGGTTGAAAGCGCTGCTGCAGAAGCCGGCGCATCTCGTCATCTCCGATCTCAATATGCCAAAGCTCGATGGCTTGCAGTTTTTACAGGCAGTGCGCGCCCATCCGTCGACGCAAAAGGCAGCCTTCATCATGTTGACGGGCCGCGGCGACCGCGCCTTGATTGAGCGTGCGATCAAACTCGGGGTCAATAATTATCTGGTCAAGCCGTTCACCATCCCGGTCCTGAAGGGCGCGATCGAAGCCGTCTTCGGAAAACTTAAATGACGCTCCATAATGCCGCGCACAGAGCTGAACACACCGAAGAGCGCCAGCAAAAAGTACACATCATTCAAGGTCAGTATTACGTCTCTGACCAGCCGAATGTTGTGCTCCTGACGCTACTTGGCTCTTGTGTCGCCGCCTGCATTCATGATCCGGTCGCGCGCGTCGGCGGCATGAATCATTTTTTGTTGCCGGGTGCTGACCGCGACACCAACACGCGTGACGCTGAACGCTACGGTGTGCATCTGATGGAGCTTTTGGTTAACGGATTATTGCAGCACGGTGCCCGCAAGGATCGGCTTCAGGCAAAGCTTTTCGGCGGTGCGCGGACGGTTGAGAAATTATCCGACATTGGCCGTCAAAATTCGATTTTCGCCGAACGATTTCTCAAGACCGAAGGCATAGCTTACCTCGGCGGCAGTTGTGGCGGCGAGAGCGGACGACGGCTGCAATTCTGGCCGGTGTCTGGCCGGGCGCGGCAGGCCATGATCGCGGGTCAGGAAGTTCCGATCATCGTGCCGCCACCGGCGCCGCATGTTGATGGCGATGTCGAATTTTTTTAAGGATCGATGCGATGTCTATTAAATGCGCGGGTCGGCCGGACATCCAATGCGTCTCGCTCGCCGATGTGACGGACCGCGTGTGCGAAGCCCTCGACGATGTCGGTGAATCCGTACATCGTCTTCAGCATCTGATCGCGCCGCTGGTCTTGGAAGCGGCTGCGCGCAATCCCGCGCATTTACGCGAATTGCAAGACTTCGATCACATCAGCCAGAAGCTCAAAAATCTGGCCGATTTCCTCGGCGCACTGGCGCTCATTCTGCCGGAAGACTGGCAGGTCGATCCGACCATCGCCACGAAAGTCTTGACGCTTGCCGATCTCTCCACGCATCTGAGCTTCGCTAAAAAGGACGAAGACGCGCCGCACGAGCCCGGCGATTTTGAGATGTTCAGTTAGCCGCAGCGCAACATTTTACATCGCGGGCTCGAGGGCGCCGGCCTTGGCGAATTTCTCGCCCTTCGTATCGACGGCCGTAACCGACATTCCGCTCGCGCCATTCGAGACGTAGTCAAAGCGGAAATTCGGGTCCTCCGAGATCGAGATGCCGCCAGTCACGGCGAAGATCAGATCGTCGCCCTGAGTCACGCGTAAGGTTTCGATATAGCGCGCGGGGATATAAAGGTGGGTCTCCTGATCCATCTGCATCCCGGTGTTGTTGGGGTGCTTGATCATCACGACCGCTTCCTTACGCTGTGAATCGTTGCTCACATATTCCGGTTTGATGGCACGCAGACGGATCGTGCCGATGGGCGGCCCATCATAGCCAGCCGAGTCGCCGCTCGCCGACGAGCATCCACCGGCCGCAGCGACGAAGGATTCACTGACATAAAACTTGCCATCCGTGGTTTCGGCCACGGCATGGACGCGGGTGTTCTGGTTGACCCGCACGCGCGTCTCGATCTTGGTGACGTCCGCCTTCGGCCCAAGTTCGAACACCGCCGCAACCGGCGCGGGATTATTGTCGATAACCAGCGTGATCTTCTTAACCCGATGCGGGTCGTCCGCCGGCAGGCCGGGATCGGTGTAATTCATATGCAGCGTCACCGGCACCAGCGCCCCATTGTCGGCGGCAAGCGGCGTCCCGAGGTTGATGATGGTTCCATCCTCTGTCAGCGCCTGATGCGGGAAGAGCGCATCGGCAAGGCTCTTCCACATCTGATTGGCGCTTGCATCATCGGCCCGTGCTGGCGCGAAGGCCAGACAGCCCATTGCGATCATTGCGGCCAGCGCCGCCAATCCTCGCCATCCACGCATGTCGTCCTCCCTTACGGCGATTATAGCGTTTTTAGCCGCCGTTTCATTGCCATTCGAGTTCTGCATACCCCGCGATCGCATTGCGCGGATTATAGACGCCGAAGAGCTGCCATTTCGACGCCTCCGATTTCGCCGCATCTTTGGCGGCAACATTGATATCGGCGCCCCGCGCGATGAAGCCGCGCAAATCCTTCGTCAGCCGGGTCAGATAAGTTTGCTCGGCGGCAAGCGCCTGCGGCCAGTCGACATCGATCGTCCCGTGTCCGGGGACGACGCGTTTCGCCGGGATTTTCGCCAGTTCAGGCATCGCCTTCAGCCAGCCGATCACACTGCCATCGACGACCGGGACATGCTGAAGAAAGACGAGATCGCCGGTGAACAGCGTCGCCGTCTTCTCGTCGAAGATCGTGACATCGCAATCGGTATGCATCGGCGGCCAGGCGTGCAGATCGAGCACCCGATGGCCAAGATCGAGCTTCGCGTCCTTATCGGTGCTGACAAGCAATGTCGGCGGTACGAGCTTGATGCCGTTCACGAGATCCGGCGTCATCACGCGCCGCCAGGTCGCGAGATAGGAGGGGCCGCGCTCTGCCATCGCGCGCGGGAGATTTTTGTGGCCGACAAACGTGACGCCGGGACCTACAAAAGCGGCATTGCCGAAAATATGGTCAGGGTGTTCGTGCGTATTGATGACGTAGCGGATTGGCTTATGCGTGACCGCTTCAATCGCCTTTTTCAGCCGCTCGCCGATGATCAGCGCCCCGCCCGTATCGATGATGGCAACGGCATCGTCGCCAACAATGAAGCCGATATTGGCGATGTCGCCGCCGCTCGCGGCGTTCATCGCCGTCACTGGCGCCTGATGCGCATAGACGCCCGGTGCGATTTCGCCAACCGGCAGCGGGGTAATCGTATCGCTGTTGCCATAGGCGAAGCCCTGGCAGGACAGCAGCGCCGTCAGCGTCAGCACAATTAGAAGGTTGAGGCGCTTCGCCAAAATACGCGCCTATCCGGCGAGGCTATCGAAGGCGTCGATTGCGCGGGCCGAATAGACGAGAGCCGCGCCTTCGTTGAGCGCGATGGCGACGCCGAGCGCTTCGATGAGTTCTTCCTTCGTTGCGCCAGCCTTGCGTGCCGCCTCTGTGTGAAAAGCAATGCAACCGTCGCAGCGTGTCGTCACCGCAACGGCGAGCGCGATGAGCTCGCGCGTCTTGGCATCGAGCGTTCCCGGCTTTGGCGCGGCGTTGGAGAGGATTTCATTGCCCTTGAGGATGTCGGGGCTTACATGCGCCACGCCGGCGAGGGTCTTCTCGAGCTGTTGGCGGTATCCTGCCCAATCTTGCATTTGCTGACTCATAGCGTCTCCTCTTTGTTACCTACCTTCTAGTTGGTAGTGTATGTTCGGTCAATGTCTGTGACTGGAAATTCGTGCCGGCTTGACGACCCTGCCTATCAGTAGGTAGGCCATCATATGTCCCATCCGACACGCGAAAAATTGCTCGCTGAAGCCGAGGTGCTGGTTCGCCAACGCGGCTGGTCCGGCTTCAGCTATGCCGATCTGGCCGTGGCTGTCGGCCTGCGCAAAGCGAGTATCCACCATCACTTTCCGATCAAGGAAGACCTCGGCGTTGCACTGATCGACGCCTATGGCGTGCGCTACGATCAGGCGCTGGCGCAGATCATGGCGAGCAGCGCCGACGGCCCCGCCCGCGTCGAAGCCTATGCAAAACTCTACCTGCACGGCGTCGAGGAAGAGCAAGGCTGCCTTGCCGCTGCCATGGCAGCGGAACTCGGCACCCTGCCACCACGCATCCGCGACGGCGTCGCGGTTTTCTTTCAGCGCCACATCGCCTGGCTGCATCAAATTCTCGCGGAAGGACAGATCAACGGCACGATCGGCGATGACGTCGATCCCGACCAATCGGCGCGCATGATCGTCGCGACACTGGAAGGCGCCTTGATGATGGAGCGCCTGCTTGGCGGCGCGCCTGGATTCGAGGCGACGCTGGCAGCACTGCGCAAAAGTCTGAAATAACAATAATCTCAGCTTGAGGAGCCCAAGGATGAAATCGATGCGCCGCTCGACCCGCCGCTTGGCCGCACTCGTTTATCTCGGAATGATAGGCCTCGCCGGCGCGCGCGCAGAGCCAACGGCAACCGTCCCAGAGCCTGGCACCTACCGAATGTCCGATTACCGCGCCGCCGTCCCGGCGACGCTGGACGGCAAACCCGCCCTCACCGTCGCCGAGGCGCATGCGCTCTGGGACAAGAAAGTGGCGGTCTTCGTCGATGTTCTGCCGCAGGCCCCCAAGCCCGCCGGCCTCGCGCCGGGGACGCTCTGGCGCGACAAGCCGCGTTTCGACATTCCCGGCAGCCTCTGGCTGCCCGATACGGGCTATGGCGCGCTGGCGCAGGTGACGCTCAATTATTTTCGCCGCGGGCTGGCCGTGGCGAGCGGTGGCGATCTCAACAAGCCGCTGGTCTTCTATTGTGCGCGTCATTGCTGGATGTCGTGGAACGCCGCCAAGCGCGCCAAGATGCTCGGATATACGCACGTGCTTTGGTATCAGGACGGTACGCAAGGCTGGGAGGCGGCGGCCTATCCGCTCAAGGAACAAACACCGTTCCCCCGGCCATGATCCCGGAATTGGCCTCCCGCGACTTCTCATATAAAGGAAGCCGAACAGGGTGGCTCGCGCCTCGCCGCTGGAGCGGGATGCGGAAAAGTGGATACCGGTTTTTCGCGTGAATCCCGCTCTATCTTTTGAGAATCGATCGCGTTCATGATTTTGGATCGATTCGATCCAAAATCATCGTGATCTAGGAAAGTTGGTGCCTGATGACGCTGATGCTCGCGAGCGTCGCCGATGCGGCAGAAGCCGAAATCGCGCTGATCGAAGGCGCTGATGTTCTCGACCTGAAAGACCCGGCCAACGCTCCGCTTGGGGCGCTTTCCCGTGCCGCGATTGACGCCGTCGTCGCAACCATTGGCAAACGGCGCTTGGTCAGTGCCGTCGCCGGCAATCTCAGCGACCCCCAAGAGCTGGCCACGGCCGCCGAAGAGATTGCCAGCACCGGCGTCGATTATGTCAAAGTCGGCCTCGACGCGAACGCGGCCGCCTGCATCGAGGCACTCAAGCCGCTCGCGGCCAGGAGGCGCCTCATTGGCCTTCTCTTCGCCGATCAGGACGCCGATGTCAGCCTGATCCCGCGCCTCGCTGCCGCCGGGTTCAAAGGCGTCATGCTCGATACGGCCGTAAAGGACGGCTCGCGCCTGATCAATTATCTCGACATCCCGCACTTGCAGCAATTTGTCGATCTCGTCCATGCCGCGGACATGATCGCCGGCCTCGCCGGCTCGCTCGAAGCACCCGACATCTCCCGGCTTTTGCCGATCGGCCCTGATCTCTTGGGGTTCCGCGGCGCGCTGACCGGCGGCAAAGGCCGCGCGACACGCATTGATGCCACACACATCCGGTTGATCCGCGACCTCATTCCACGCGAAAACCATCTGGACGATCAGGGCGACGAGTTCAAGGTTGATTGGCGGCTCCTCTCGGCGCGCGGCTATGCGCCGGGACGTGATCTGGAAATCGAGACCGATCTTGTCTTTGTGCATGATCTCATCCTGCCGGTGTCGATCGGCGCCTATGATTTCGAGCGCAACAAGACGCAGCGCGTGCGCTTCAACATCGACGCCGACGTGCGCCGCGCCGGACACCACGCCGAGGACATGCGCGACGTGTTCTCTTACGATGTCATTGTCGATGCGATCCGCCTCATCCTCAGCCGCGGCCATGTCGATCTCGTCGAGACCGTCGCCGAACGCGTCGCCGACGCTCTGCTCACGCATCCGCGTCTCGTCGCCATCCGGGTGCGTGTCGAAAAGCTCGACGTGATCGACGGCAGCGTCGGCATCGAGATCAGCCGCGCGCGCGCCAGCCAAGCCGGAAAGCTGCATCAGCTTTTTGCTGGCGATCTCGGCGCGAAATCCGGCGGCTGACGTGCGGCCGCGCGCAGCGCCGCGGCCGCTGGTGGCAAAGCTCGGCGGCAGCCTCGCCGGCACGCCATCGCTCGCAGATTGGATCGCCGCGCTTGACCTTTACCCCGATCCGCTTGTCATCGTGCCGGGGGGAAGCGGTTTCGCCGATGCCGTGCGAACGATGCAGAAGAAGATGCAGTTCGATGATGACGCCGCGCACCACATCGCGCTTGTCGCTATGGAGCAGTACGGGCTCGCCCTTGCGGCGCTCTGGCCGCGCCTCATGCTGACGTCGACGCCCGCTGCCATCGCAAGGGCGCTGCGCACCGGCCGCATCGCCTGCTGGGCGCCCGCGCAAATGGCGATGGCGTCATCGCTGCCAAAATCCTGGGACGTGACGTCGGATTCGCTCGCGGCGTGGCTCACGGCGTACTTGCGCGCCGAGCGGCTGCTTCTCATCAAGAGCGTCCCCATCGACGCAGACGCCGATCTCAGCCTCCTCGATCTCGCCAATGCCGGGCTTGTTGACCGGCTGTTTCCGCATTTTGCCGCGGCGAGCGGCGCTGATACCTTCATCGCTGGGCCGAACGCCTTACCGGACGCGCCGGCAAAACTGTCACGAAGCCAAATTCCTGGCCTGCGGCCGCGCCGCCGCTAACCCATAAGCACCGCATGACCGAGCGTATTCTGCTGCTGACCGGACATCTCGCCTATCCGCGTCTCATCAAGACGATGAACAGTCTTGGCCCGACGCCTTTCGCCTGGAAGGTGTTCGACATCGGCGTGAAAGTCGCGGCGTTGATGACGGAGGCGATCATATTGCGGCGGGTGCCGCGCCCGCTTGACGCAGATCGCATCATCCTGCCTGGCCGTTGCCGCGCCGATCTCGACGCACTATCGCGCGAGCTTGGCGCCAAGGTCGAGCGGGGGCCGGACGAAGTCGCCGACCTCCCCGCCTATTTCGGCCGCGGCGGCCGCGCGCCCGATCTGTCGGGCTATGACATTCGCATCTTCAGTGAGATCGTCGATGCTTCCGGTGTTTCGATCGACGACATTCTGCGCCGCGCCGAAAAAATGCGCGCAGACGGTGCCGACGTCATTGATCTCGGCGCTTTGCCGGACACACCGTTCCCCAATCTCGAAGATTGCGTCCGCGCCTTGAAAGCCGCTGGACATAAGGTCAGCGTCGATTCCGCCAATGCCGAAGAACTCGAACGCGGCGCCGCGGCGGGTGCGGACTTTCTCTTGAGTCTCACCGACGCGACGCTCGACATCGCGCGCAAATATCCGGTGACGCCGATCCTGATTCCGCAACCGCATTCTGATCTTCAATCGCTCGTGAGGCTGGCGGAAAAAGCCCACAACGAAGACATTCCCTTCATCGTCGATCCAATCCTTGATCCGATCCATTTCGGCTTCGGCGCCTCGCTTGCCCGCTATATCGAGGCGCGGCGGCTGATGCCCGAAGTCGAGATGATGATGGGCACCGGCAATCTGACCGAACTGACCGAGGCGGATACAAGCGGCATCACGGCCATGCTGCTGGGCCTCTGCTCCGAACTTCATATCCGCAATGTGCTTGTGGTCCAGGTGAGCCCGCATACGCGCCGCACGGTCGCCGAACACGATGCGGCACGGCGGCTGATGTTTGCCGCGCGCAGCGACGACGCTCTGCCCAAGGGCTATGGTGCCGGGCTTGCGCAGGTGCATGATCTGAAGCCGTTCCCCACCCCACCACCTGAGATCGCCGAACGCGCGGCGGATGTGCGCGATTCGAATTATCGCATCGAGGTCGCTGACGACGGCATCCATCTTTACAACCGCGGTGGCCACCATGTCGCGCGCGATGCGATGGCGCTGTTTCCACATCTAGCCGTCAAAGGTGACGACGCACACGCCTTCTATCTCGGCACCGAATTGATGAAGGCCGAACTCGCTTTCAAGCTCGGCAAACGCTATGTGCAGGATGAACCGCTCGATTTCGGCGTCGCGACAGAGAGCGCGGAAGAAGATCTGACGCGTCTGCGTGATATGGGCCATACATTGCGCGCAAAGGCGGAAACCTGAATGCCGATGATCCGCGAAACTGTGGTGACGACGGCCGATGCACAGGGCAACGTCCATGTTGCGCCACTCGGCCTGATTGCCGACGGCGATCAATGGATCATCGCCCCGTTCCGACCCTCGACGACGCTCGATAATCTGCGCGCGGTGCCGTTTGCGGTCGCCAATTATATCGATGACGTCCGCATCTTCGCCGGGTGCCTGACCGGCCGGCGTGACTGGCCGTTGGTTGCGACGGAGGATTTTATTGTGCCTCGCCTCCTCGCGGCGCTGACGCATGCCGAACTTTCCGTCGCCCATATCGAGGAGCACGAACAGCGGCCGCGCTTTCACTGCCGCGTCGCAAAGCAAGTTCAGCACGCGCCGTTCGAGGGCATGAACCGCGCCAAGGCCGCGGTGCTCGAACTCGCGGTGCTCTCAAGCCGTCTCGATTTTCTGCCGCGCGAAAAGATCGAATCCGAGATGGCCTATCTGCAAATCGCTATCGACAAGACGGCCGGCGAAGACGAAGCCGAGGCTTGGAGCTGGCTCGTCGAGAAAGTGCAGACACACTATACCGCTGTATAAGCGTCATTGCGAGGAGCAAAGCGACGAAGCAATTCAGAAACGGCTCCTGGATTGCTTCACTTCGTTCGCAGTGACGAATTGGCCAGCAAAGCAACCGCGCAGGCCGGCAGACAATCGGCGGCCTGGCCGCGCAGTGCCGCCGCGACAGGGAGCATATCGGCGACATCAATGTAAGCGCGTCCAAGCCGCGCGGCGAGCCGTTCGACAACGAAGCGCCCCGCGCCTGCGCCGACGACAGGCGCAGTATCTTTAAGCAAGGCATCTGATAGAACGAGACACGCGCCGTCGAAAATTTCGCGCAATTGCGTCTCGGCAAAGAAGGCCGCAAGCTGATCGAGCGCCTGTGCGCTAACTTCGCGTGCGTCGAGGCCGATCTGCCGCGCGAGCCGCGCCCGTGAGGCTTCGATCGTTTTCGGCTGACCATCGGCTGTCGGCATGAGATCGGTATCTGCCGGAAGATCACCGAGAATACGATAGACGTCGCTCGTCGTGGCAAACGCCTCGTTCATGATCGGCACCCAGTGTCCGCCGAACGGCACGAGCCGCAGCCCGGCCATCAGGAAACTGCGCACGACACCGGCATAGACCAGTTCGCCATGCGCCATGCGCGTCGCGTCGCTATAGCCCCGCGCCGCGACTTTGCTTTCTTTCAGCGGAATGATGTCGGTCGTCGTCGAACCCATATCGACAAAGAGCGCCTCGCCAATATGTCTGGCCACAAACGTCGCGCTCGCGTGCCAGTTTGCGGAGGCAATCGTAGCGACATTCTGCGCCGCTATATCTGCCGCGACGAAACCTGCCGGCCCGGCATAAATCAACGTCGGACCGAGGGCGTTTACCGCCGCCGCCGAAATCGCCAAGACGCCGGATGCGCGATCGGTAAAGGCGTCGGACAATTCGCCGGTCATCGTCGCGACGTTGATGTCGGCCACGCCAAGCCCCGCCTTGGCTTCGTCAAAGGCTTTGTATAATTGATCGAGACCCAGCCACAGCGGACAGGCGATCTGCACGACATCGACGATCATGCCACTTTCGAGCCGCGCGGCTTTCAAATGCGCGCCGCCGATGTCCCAGCCGATGATGCCCGGCATTTGAACCGCCCTGAAATTACGTTACGCAGGCTCTATCACGCGGCGCTTGAAGCCCGAAAGCCGCGCGTAGACGGAGCCGCATGGACATTATCCCGGTCATCGATCTGAAGGGCGGCACGGTGGTGCGCGCACGCGCCGGGGCGCGGGCGCATTATGCGCCGATCGAGACGCCACTTGCGCCGACGAGCCGGCCGCGCGATATAGTCGCAGGTTTTCTCACATTGCATCCATTTCGCAAAATCTACATTGCCGATCTCGACGCAATTACCGGCGTTGGCGATCACGCAACCATCGTTGCCGAACTTGAGGACGCATTCCCCGAAATCGAGTTTTGGGTCGATTCGGGAATCGCAACAGAAACCCAAGCCGCCAATTGGATCGACCAGCATCGCGGCGCGCTTGTGATCGGCAGTGAGAGCCTCGACGAGTCTGCGACACGTCCGCAGCTTCGAGCCGAATCGCGACGCGTGCTGTCACTCGATTTTCGTGGCGATGTTTTTCAGGGGCCGGCGCGACTGGCGGCGGATACGTCGCTTTGGCCCCAGCGCATCATCGTGATGACTTTGGCCAAGGTCGGCACGGGCAGCGGGCCGGATTTCCAGCGTCTCGGAGAGATTCGCGCGCAGGCGCCCAAGCATGAAATTTACGCGGCAGGCGGCATTCGTGATGGCAATGATTTGCGCGCGCTTGCAATGGCTGGAACTGCGGGCGCACTCGTCGCCACGGCGTTGCACGACGGCAAGATCACCAAGCAGCATCTTAGCGCGCACAGCCCCCCATAAAAAAGGGGAGCCGAAGCTCCCCTTTGAACCCAAGATCGAGCCGATTATTCCGGCGAGAAGGGGTGCTTGGCGGTGTTGCGCTTGGCAACGACTTCCGAAGCCTTCGGCTCGCCGGTGACGGCGCGCAGAATCGATTCCTTCGTGGCCTGGTAGTTGTAGTCGTGGATCTTCTTGTCGTCGGTGGCATCCCAATGGATGAACACGCCGACGGCGATGAAGAGATCGTCAGCTTCTTCGACCGGGATCACGCCCTCGGCGACGCTATCGGCGACCGCCTTGGCAACGGCGTGCTGCGCCGGGCCAAACATCTGAACGGCCTGCTTGGCGCCCTTGATGGTGACCTTGTTGAAGAGGATCGTGTTGGGCTTGACGAGCAGGTTCGGAGCGACCACGGCGAGAAGCGTCGTGAAACCGTCCTTGTTATTGACCAGCGCGTTGGCGAAGGCCGTTTCCGCCGAGCTACCGCGCGGTCCGATGATGAGATCGATATGCGCGACCTCATTGCCCTCGCCGACGAGCGATTCGCCAACACCAAGTTTCGTTATCTTGGCCATTATGAACTTCCTCCGATGGAAATAAAACACGACATCCCGCCGAACGCTCGACGAGACCAATGACCTATCCTTGTTATCGACGCCCGTCAGTCACCAGCATTCCGTTGCAGTATGCCGATCACCTTGGGACAGGCCGGTTGGCCAGATAGCGGCGGAGCCTTCCGCACGGCGCGCAATCAACCATCATTGCGGCGGATCGGCAAGCCATTGCGCAGCCGATCGGCGAAAAGAGTCGCAACGGTCAGGTCCGCGCTGGTTCCGGGATTGAGACCACGTGCCTTGAGCCTCGCATCGAAGGCCAGAAGCTCGGTCAAACAATCGTGTGGGCGCGCCTTAAAAAGCGGCAATATCTCGCCGGCTTCCTGTTGCACTGCGGCAGCCGCGGCCGCGCCAAATTTGCGAAAAATATGCGTGTCAGGGAAGCGGCTTAGGAAAGAAAGATACACATTCACGGCTCGCAGAGGAGGATTTATCTCGGCTTCTTTCGCCTCTTCAAGGGACGCAAACCCCGTCACAAAAATATCATCGAAATTCGACGCATATTGATAGGCGATCCGGTCGCGTGGCGCGGCCTCGCGCATGGCCTCCATGAGATCGATATCCGCCGGCTTGCGCACGTCGTAACGCTCAGCATCCCCCAGGCCGCCGGGGCTCGCAAGCGCGATCGCGCGGAAGACATGCGCGGCATCCTCGCGATCGAGACCGGCCAACACATCGGCAAGCGCGCGATGCAAATCGCCGCGGCGTTCCGCCGCTGCCGTCAGCGGCGCACAGAGCAGAATGATTCCAAGATTCGTATTCATCCCGACCGCGGCAAAGCTTGCCTCGACTGCCGCGAGCACGCGCGTCCCAACAGACACGCCCGACGCGGATATGGGACCGGCGGAGACGTCGGCGCTCGTCAGGAAATGCGCCGCCTCCATATTGTGGCCGCTGGCGAAGACATGAACATTGCCTGGCTTCGGGGCCTCAATTTCTTCGCGGCAGGCGGCGCGGAACGCGTCGGCGATCTGCGCGCTAGAGCGGGATGCGAGAAAGTGGCTCCCGGTTTTTCGCATGAACCCCACTCTGACTCATAGAATCGATCAGGAGGCCAGCTCGGCTGCGCCTCTCGCAAGACCGTGACGGGCAAGCAGGAGCGCCGCAAGTTCGTCGGCGATCGAGAAATCGGTCACGCTTTGCAGGCCTTGCCAGCCGGGCATGGAATTGACTTCGATCACATACCAGCGGCCATCGGCGCCGCGCAGCAGATCGACGCCGGCGAATTCTGCCTCCACTGCGGCGGCAGCGCGCACAGCGAGATCGCGCATCTCGTCGTCCAGTGTCACAGGTTCCGGCTTGGCGCCAAGTTTGACATTGGTGATCCAATGATCGGCGCGCCGCGTCATTGCTGCAAGCACGCGGCCGCCCGCGACGAGCGCACGGCAATCAGAGAAGCCGTCGCGTTCGACGCCGATATAGCGCTGCAGATAATACACCCCCGCCATTTCGGCGATGTCCGGCAGATCGGATTCGTGGCGGATCAGCTTGAGGCCGCGACCTTGCGCGCCGAACAAAGGTTTGAGCACCAGCGGCCCACGCGAAGACTCGCGGCGCACCAGCGCGCGTGTCTGCCGCGGGCTTTCGAGCGCGAAAGTTTCCGGCGTCGCAACGCCTTGATTGAAGCAGCGGAAGCTCGTTGCCGCCTTATCGACGCAGAGTTCGATCGATCGCGGTGAATTCGCGACCGGTACGCCCATGCCGACGAGGGCGTGCAAAAGCCCAAGCCGCAGCGTGGTTGATTCGAATGTGCCGAGACCGACTGCGCGCACCAGAACGAGGTCCGGCAAACGCGTGCCGAAGCCGGGAATGGCGATACCGCTCGGCCGCCGCGTATCGAGGCTGAAGGCCGAGAGCCGCATCGGCACCGCGCGCGCCCCGAGCTTGGCGAAGGCGCGCGTCAGTTCCTTTGCATGAAATTCGATCTTATCGACGAGAAGCGCGATCCGGGGACCTGCCTCAAGAGCAAGATCTGCCTCAAGAGAAGGAGGCATTCAACGCGCTCTCGTTGATCTCGCCGCCGAAGAAGGTTTCGCCGCTCTCGACCGCCGTCACCACGGCGACCGCGGGACTGAACAGCATCGGATCGATCTTGTAGAAATCGCCTTTGAATTTCTTGAAGATGTCGGAGAAGGGCTCGCCATAATCGCGCGAGGTCTTACTCGGCAGTTTCTCGGCCAGTGCACGTGCCTCGTCAGCCGGGCCGGTGACGAAGAGATGCGTCAGGCCGCCATAGATGATCGCATCATTGGTGCGGCCCATGGCCTGAACGAAATCCGGATGCGGCGGCGACAGCGGCGCCGTGCCGATGCCGTCGATGATGCGCGACAGCGGGAATTTCAGCTCGTGCGCCTTATGCAGCGCGACTTCGAGCACGCGCGCAACAACCTGCAGGCTGCCGGCAAGGCTGCGCGTTGGCGCATAAACGAAGGTGAGATGACGCGCATCGACGCCCGTATCCTTGGCCACCTTCGCGACGACTTCTGCCGGCGGCGGCTTGTCGCCTTCGATGATCAGGGTCGCGCGATTGGCTTTGTCGGCATAGCCGAGATCCTGGAATAGCGGCTCCTTGAGCGCCAGAGCCCGGGCCGGCCCTGAGCCGAGCGCGAACCATTTTTCATGGGAAAGAGCCCAGCCGGCATATTGGCTGGCGAGGCAGGCGATGACCGGATCGCAGGTCCGGACCGTCAGATGGAACGGCCATTTCGCCGTCGCGGCATAAGGCGTCAGCGTCACCGAACCGAGACCGCCGAGGCAGATTTCCGCCATCAGCAGACCGACGTCAAAGCCGCCGACGGCCTTAACACCGGCATCGATCAAAGTTTCGCCGAGCGATCCCTCGGACACGATGATGCGCAGCTTGTCGGCCTCCGCGACCATGCGGTCGACGATCGTGCCGGCGAGGCTGTTGACGCTGATTTTCGGGGCTTCGGTCATGCGGCGCATTCCTTTTGAGCTTCACGCAACAGATAATCGTCGAAGAGCGCGAGACGTTCACCGACGCGCGCACGGGCTGCAGCGGCGGTGTCGGCCTCAGCCGAAAGCGTGCAGACGGGATCGCCCGCGCGCAAAAATGTTCCGGGCCTCTGCCGGTCCTTGCACCAGTCCGGCCACGCGAGACGAGGCATGGAGGGAAGTTCGCGGGGCGCATAAGCGATCGCTGTTGCGGCTGCCTTGGTAAAGACCAATGGCTGCCGCGGCAAGTGGCCGCGACATGCGGCCAAATGTGCGTCGAAGAGCGCGCCGTCGCGATCCATAAAAATGTCAAGCGTGGCCCCAGGGCGCGGATTCACTTCGAGCAAGTGAAAGCCGTTGGCTTCGGCGAGGAAATCGACGCTGTTCAGGCCGACAAGGCCGAGCGCGACGACGATCTTCTGACCGGCCTCACTCATAGCCGCAAGCTGTGCGTTAGCGCCTAACGCGGGACGCACCGCGCCGCCAAACCGGTAAGGCAGGTTCGGCGACTCCGCTGTCCATTGCGAAGAGGTGCCGAGAATTTGCGCCGAGTGGCCGTCGGCCAGCAGCAGGACCGAGACGGGGGCGCCCGGTACGCGGCGTTGATAATAATCGCCGGCCTCAAGCGGTGCATCGGCTGGACGGATATGAATGCCGCCACCACCACCTTGCCGCTTGATCAGCCAATGTTCGGGATCACCCGGTAGATCAAAACGAATCTCAGGATGCGGGATGTCCAGCTCACGGCACAGCGCCGCAAGCTCGCGCGGGTCTTTCGCACGCGCGACGTTCGGGGCATTGTTGCCGAAGACCAAAAATTCCTTCGCCAGCGCGGCGAGAATTTCGGGGCGATCTTCGAAGCCGCTGCCGTAAACGAGCCCAATGGGAGTTTCTCCCCGCGCGAGCTCGCGCAAACGTGAGATCAGATCATCGTCGGTAAACCCTTGCGCCGGATCGGCGATCGAAGCCGTCGCCGACGCCAGCGCCCGCGTATCGTCATCGTCAAAAAAATCGACGACGCGCGGACGATAACCCGAAAGCCGCGCCGCGGCGGCGAGGGCTCGCCCCGAGGCAGCGGCAATCAAAATCGCTTTCGCCTCAGACAAGCTCACGCGCGAGTTTGAACGCATCGCGGAAGTCGATGCAAAGCGGCGCGTCGGACGTCGCCATCTTTTTGAACAGGCGGAATTCCGTCTGATACTTCACATTGCCGATCGCGAGCGCACCGATGCCGTAGCTGCCACCGGGCAATTCCTTGCCGTCGTCATGCAGACCGACACCTTCGATGCCGAGCGGCGGGACAGCGTTGACGTCGGCACAAACGAGCAGGCCGGTTGCCTTGCTGATATCGGCGGCGGACAGAATTTGCACGCCCGCGCGCCCGGCGCAGAGTGCGATTTCAGAATTGACCAGCAGGTTGAGCACTTTCTCCGGATCGCTGGCATCGGCGAAATAGGTCTCGACCCCGAAACGCTTCTTGATTTCCTGCGTCGCCCTTTCGACGCGCTCCGGGCCATTGTAACCGGCGAGAGTCACATGCGCGCCTTCGAGCGCGGCAATGACCGCCGACGAGAAACCGACGACGCCGGTCGCGCCATAGACGACGACTTTGGTGCCCGACAGCGTGCGCTTTTTCTTTTCCTTCAAGACCTTCTCGACGCAGGCGACCATCGCGGCCGCTGTCGTGAACGAACCGGCCGGATCGGCGAAAAGCGAAATCTCGAATGGCTTCAGCAAAGTCTTCTTGGCCTTCTCGAGCATGTCGAGCGCCTGGATCGCATCCTTGCCGGCGATGAAGACGCCGGTGCGCACGGCATCGCGCGGCGAACGGGAGAACATCGCGTCCTGCACCAGCGGCTCGATCTCTTCGAGCGTGACGCTCGTATATGGGGTCACCGAATCATAGCCGGCATCGAGCGCCATGTTCACGTCGAACGGGCTCATGTGTTTCAGCGGGCTCAGCATGTGCAGGATGAGTTTTGCCATTATTTTATTCCCCGTCTTAGGTCTTAGGCGTTTGAATGGTGAGGCGCGCTTTTAAAATCCTGGGCGGAAGAATTCAGCGTGATTTTGGCGCCGTGATTGATGGCTTTGCAAACGACCAAGACCGGGTCCCCCTCGTTCTCCGCCTTTTGCGCGGGCCTTTCTTCCCGAACGCGGCGTACAAGTCGCTGCGCTTCATCGTCGCTGGCGGCAAAGGCAAAGCCTGTCGGCCCCCAGGAGCTTTGACCGATACCTTGCGCGCCAAAATGTGCAAGTCGCGACATGACGGCGCCGACCGCGGCGCTTGTATAGCGCCCGCCGCCCTGTGCCGGGGCAAAATAATCGCCGAGGATCGCCTGGATATGGCTCACCGCCTCGCCGAATTGCCCCAAATCCCGCTCGACCAGAGCTGGAAGCGCCTGCATGAGCAGCCGGTGGCAGATGTCGGCGGACGCAGCCGCTGAAAATGTGGGCAGAGCCGCGAAGGCGGCGCGCTCCTCGGCGCCGTGAACCCCACTAAAAGTACTGTCCATCACGAGAATTACGCGCCAATCCTCCGGGAACGGCAAATGGCTCAAAACCGGCGGCAGGACGGTATGCGGGCCGTGGCCGCCGTCGACCACAAGGCCGCCGCGCGAGAATAAAGCGGCGCCTATACCGGAGCGCCCGCCCCGCTGCAGCAGCAGAGCGTCGCCGGCGAAATCCTCCGTCAAGCCTTCAAGCCGGCGCAGCCCTGCCGCCAAGGCAAAGGCGAGCTGCGTGCCCGAGCCGAGACCCGCATGGGCGGGAATGGCCTGCTCGACCCGGGCCCCATAGGTCGCGTCGAGATGAAGATGCGACCGCAGGGCCTCGATATGGGCGCCGACGCGATCCGCATCCGGACCGCCTACGGTGAGTTCGGGGGCGCGAAAAACCGTCAGCGTCGTGACCGGCCGGTCGAGCGCCAGACCAAAACTGCCGAAACGGCGGCCAAGGCTCCCGTTGAGATCGAAAAACCCGAGATGAAGACGGGCGGAGGTCTGGACCGACACGCGAGTTTGCATTCGTCTTCAACCTAACGTGAAAAAACTTGCGCCATTTATCCGGCGATTCGTCACGCCCATGTGTCAGCCATGAGGCCGGGAAGCAACCCCGCCTTATACGCCGCTCCGCCAAACGCGCCAGACTGGACCTCTAACATCGATAGCGCCATAGTGCGCCCGCGGACGGAGGCAGACGATGAGTGAGCGTCAACGCGAACACACCTATGACGAAGCCGAGATCAAGGCGCGCCTCGAACGCGAATTGCCGCATTGGAAATATGAAGATGGGTGGATAAAACGCACTTATCGTACCCATAGCTGGAAGAGCACGCTGATGGTGATCAATACGGTAGGCCATTTGGCCGAAGCCGCCTGGCACCATCCTGACATCACGGCGTCTTATGCCTGGGTTGAAGTCCGCTTGAAGAATCACGCCGCCAAGGGCATCACGGACAAGGACTTTCAACTCGCGAAGAAGATCGAGGATGTCGTGCACTGGCAGCCGGGCAAGGAAGGCGCCGCGCTCGAAGGTACGCCCGCTGACGATCAGCGCTTCGCTTATATAAAATACGACAAAAACTGAACTTCTCTCCATGACCTCGGATCGCGGCAGCGACGACGTGAGGATTAAATGACGGCTTATGTTGATGGCGCAGCGGTGCCGCTCGAAACGGCGATCGCGGAAGCGGCACGCTTACTCGACGCGGCGCGCCTGCCTCTTGTCGCGGGTTTGCAAACCGATGTCGCCGGCGCCCGCGCGGCAATCCTCCTCGCCGAGAAACTTCGCGGCGCCTACGATCACGCCGCAAGCGACGCGTTGTTGCGCGATGTCGGCGTGCTGCGTCAGGCGGGACGCATGGTGACGACGGCCAACGATGTGCGGCTTCGCGCTGAAACAATTTTGTTGGTCGGCCCGCGCCTGACGGCCCTGTGGCCGGAGCTTGCCGAGCGGCTCGCACTCAAGGAACCGCCGCGGCTCGGCGCCGAGAAAGCGTCCCGCAAAATCTTCTGGCTGGGCGGCGAGCCGGGTACCGCGGCAAGCGTCGGGGCGACAGAGATTGCGGTTCCCGCAGGTCAATTGCCGCAGGCGGTCGCGGCGCTGCGCGCAGCCGTCGCCGGACGCAAGACCCGCACGGGCGGCGCGCTCGCCAAAAGCCTGACGGAGCTTGCAGAGACTTTGAAGGCAGCGCATTTCGGCGCGGCGGTCTGGTCGGCTGAATCTCTCGATGAACTGACTATCGAAGCGTTGAGCGGATTGGTCCTCGACCTCAACCAGAAGACGCGTTTCACCAATCTCGCCTTCGGGCCGGCGCAGAACGCGGCTGGCGTTCTGCAGACGTCGGGCTGGATGACGGGCTTTCCGATCCGCACCGGCTTTGGCCGCGGCTATCCCGAACATGACGTCTGGCGCTTCGATGCCAACCGTTTGGTCGATACCGGCGAAGCCGATGCGGCTGTGTGGATTTCGGCCTATGGCGCGACAATTCCGGGCTGGCGCCGCAAAGTGCCGTTCGTTGCGCTGACCAAAGCGGGCACGACATTCCCCTATCCGCCGAAAGTGCAGATCGAGGTCGGCACGCCGGGCCAGGATCACGATGCGATCGAATGGGCGCGCGAAATCACGACCTTCGCCACGACGCCTGCCAAGGTCGCCGGCGATGCGCCGCGCGTCGCCGACGTCATCGGCCAGATCAGCGAACATCTGAAAGGAAACGAGGCATGTTGATACGCCTGACCGGCGGCCATGTCGTCGATCCCGCCAACGGGAAGGACGGCGTGGGCGACCTCTGGATTCGCGATTCGCGCATTATCGACGCCCCGCAAGGCGAGACGCCAGATCATGTCTTCGACGTGTCCGGCAAGATCGTCATGGCCGGTGCGATCGACATTCATTCCCATATTGCCGGCGGCAATGTGAACACAGCACGCCTGCTGCTGCCGGAAAACCATCGCGCCCATGTCGCGCGCCCGGCCGAGACGCCGCTTTCGACCGCCGGCTGGTCGACCTTTGAGACCGGCTGCCGCTATGCCGCGATGGGCTTCACCACCGTCATCGAGCCGGCGGTGCCGACGCATACGGCGTTGCATTCGCATCTCGAACTCGCCGACATGCCGATCATCGACAAGGGCATTCTGGCGGTCGTCGGCGAAGACGATTTCCTGCTCTCGCTTCTGCGCGATGCCGGCAAGAATCGAACCGCAATCGCTGATTATCTCGCCTCGGCGCTGGCCCAGACCAAAGGCCTCGGCATCAAGAGCATCAATCCTGGTGGGTCCGTCGCTTTCGCCGACAATGCGCGCACCTACGATCTCGACGATGTCGTGCCGTTCTATGGCGTCAGTTCGCGGCAAATCACCCACGCTTTGCAGCAGGGCGTGATGGACATTGGTATCGCCCATCCATTGCATCTCCACACCAATAACCTTGGTATCGGCGGCAATGTCGATACGGCGCTGCGCACGCTGCAAGCGGCCGAAGGCAAGCCGCTGCATCTCGCGCATCTACAATTCTACGCCTACGGCAAAGACGGCAAGCGCGGGTTTTCGTCCGGCGCGGCGCAGCTCGCCGCCGCCGTCAATTCGACACCGAATGTCACGATCGACGTCGGTCAGGTGATGTTCCGCCAGACGGTGACGATCTCCTGTGACGTCATTCGCCAGTTCGCCTCGGTCGGCACCGCCAAGCCACGCAAATCGGTGATCTTCGACGGTGAAGTCAACGGCGCTGGCGTCGTGCCTTATCTCTACAAGGCCGACAGTTTCTACAACGCCATCCAATGGGCGGCGGGTCTCGAACTCTTCCTGCTCATCAATAATCCGGCGCAGGTCTTCTTCACGACCGATCATCCGAACGGCGCGCCCTATACGACCTATCCTGAACTCTTCGCGCTGATCATGAGCCGCGACCTGCGCAACAAATGGCTTGCCGATCTGCCCAAGGAAGCCGTTGAGCTGACGACATTGCCGTCGATCGAGCGCGAATATTCGTTCAGCGAAATCGCGACCATGACGCGTGTCGCGCCGGCGAAACTGCTCGGCCTCAAGGATCGCGGCCATCTGGCGGCGGGCGCACTCGCCGACATCGCGGTCTATAACGATGATCCCGCAGATCGCGCCGAGGCCTTCCGCCACGCACATCTCGTCTTCAAGGACGGCGACCTCGTCGTGCGCGACGGCAAGATCACGCATTATCGCACCGGCCGCGCGCTGACCGTGCAGCCGAGCTACGATTCCAACATCGACCGTCGCCTGTCGCGTTATTACGACGAGGCCTATGGCCTTTCGCGCGATCTGTTCAAAGTGCCGGAAAACGCGATCGGTCTTGACCATGCCTTTGAGGAGGTTGCATGCCAGGGATAACGCGCAACGGCGTGCGCATCGACGATAGCTTCGCTGAAGCTTTTCCGATGCGCGGCACCGCGCTGCTCATCACCGGGCCGAACCGGAAATGGGCGCGCCAAGCCGCCGTCACGATGACGGGCTTTGCCACGTCGGTCATCGGCTGCGGCGTCGAAGCCGGCATCGACGTTGAAGTCGATCCACGCGACACGCCGGACGGACGGCCAGGCGTGCGCGTGCTGGTCTTCGCGATGTCGTCCACCGAATTGCAAAATCAGATCACGAACCGCGTCGGCCAATGCGTATTGACCTCGCCCGGTTCCGCCTGTTTCGCCGACTTGAAGGCGCCCGATGAATTGAAGGTCGGCGATCTTTTGCGGTATTTCGGCGACGGCTGGCAGATCTCGAAGAAGTTCGGTGACCGCCATTTCTGGCGCATCCCCGTCATGGACGGCGAATTCCTCTGCGAGGCCACGACAAGCTTCACCAAAGGCGCGGTCGGCGGCGGCAATCTGCTCATCTGCGGCGCCGATTATGAATCGACGCTCCGCGCCGCCGAGGCGGCGAAGGAGGCGATGGACAAGGTGAAGGGCGCGATCATGCCCTTCCCCGGCGGCATCGTCCGCTCCGGCTCGAAAGTCGGCTCGCGCTATAAGGTGTTGCACGCCTCGACCAACGACGCCTTCTGCCCGACCTTGCGCGGGCAGGTCGCGACCTCGCTCGACGACGATCTCAATTGCGTTCTCGAAATCGTGATCGACGGGCTCACCGAGGCCGCCGTCGCCGATGCCATGCGCGCCGGCCTCGCCGCCATCGTCAAGCTCGGTGCGAAACGCGGCGCCCGCCGCGTCAGCGCCGGCAATTACGGCGGCAAGCTCGGACCTTTCCACTTTCATTTGAAGGAATTGGCGCCGTGACGCTTGTTCTGACGCTCAAAGCACAGCCGCCGCAGCGGCTCGATCTTTCGCCGCTCGTGCCCAATCTCCTCAAAGATAAGAGCGCGAAGGAGATCGCCGCGATCGATCTGGCGACGACGAAAGAGCCAGCCAAGGTCGGCGATATTTTTGGCATTCGCGCCGGTAGCGCCGATGAAATCCGTTTCGAGGGCGGCTCTGAGCGCTTCGACAATGTCGGCGCTGCCGCCACGAGCGGACGTGTCGTGCTGACCGGCGACGCCGGCAGCAATCTCGGCCGCAAGCTCGCGGGCGGCGAAGTGATCGTGAAAGGTCATGTCGGCCCCTATGCCGGCTCCGGCATTGAAAGCGGCAGGCTCGAAATCATCGGCGATGCCGGCGATTTTCTTGGCGCCCCACGCGAAGGCGAAATCCACGGGATGAGCGGCGGCCTGCTGATCGTGCGCGGCACGGTCGGCGATCGCGCCGGTGATCGGCTGCGACGCGGCACGATCATTATCGAAGGCGACGCCGGCGATTGGCTCGGCAGTCGGCTCGTCGCGGGGACTTTGATCGTGCTCGGCGCGGTCGGCCTCAATCCCGGCTATCTGATGCGCCGCGGGACATTGGCGCTCGCCAATCCGCCGGAGCTGCCGCCGTATTTCGTCGATTGCGGCAGCTATTTCGCCGCCTTCGCCACGGCCATCGGCCGCGCGTTGAAACCGGAAAGTGCCGGGGTCGACAGGTTTTTCCGCAGCCCGCTGCATCGCTTTGCCGGCGATATGTCGGTGCTCGGCAAGGGCGAAATTTTCATCCCTGGGTAGAGCATCCTGCCATCAGGTGAGCGCACCTGAGGGGGCAGATAAGATGCTCGAAATTCAAAGGGATAAAGCGTCGTTCAATGCGTAAAACCGCGCACACTTTTGCGCACGGCGCTCGCCGCCTTTGCCTGAGCGCCGGTTTCCTCTAGGTTAAGAAAGTCTTAACGAAGGAGCCGGCGTTGGAAAGCGCATCCCCGCTGCCAAACGGAAGTCATCCGTCCGAAGCGCAACCTGAACTACCCCCGGCAGCCGAGAAGCTGCGGCGCGCCATGCGTCTGGCGCGTGTCGATGACGCTGAGCGCAGCCGCGTCGTTTCCGAATTGCGGGGCGCCGAGATCGCTCGGCTCGAAATGCTGCGGGATGAATTGCTGCCAGTCATTGCCGAAGTGCCGAAAGATGTCGATCTGTTCGATGTCGCGCTCGTACCCAGCGAACGGCCGCGCCTCTTCGTCGATATGATCGCCTTCGTCGAAATGGGCCGCGACCGGCGCGCCTATCGTTTTCTGCAGGACACGCGTCTTGGTCGCGTGACCATCGCCGAGGGCGAGCGGCTTGAGCCGATGGTCGAGGCGATCACCGATTATATCGCCCGGCGGCTGATCGAACGCGACAAGGCGCTTGCCGGCGATACGACCCTCGCTCAGGCCGCCCGGGCGCAGATCGAAACACAAGAGAAAGTGGCTGCGCGACATCAGCCCTCGGCGGCAGCGCCAAAGCCGCGCCGCCGAAATGTCTTCGGCATGGTCTTTGGCTTCTTCATCGAATTCTTCGGGTCCGCCGTTCTCGTCGCTTTGCTCGGTCTCGGCGGCTGGACGGCGTGGAGATATCTCTCTGCCCTATCCTGGCTCAGCCATCATCCCGTTGGGCATTAGCTGGCGCATCAAGCGCCGTTGCCGTTCCGCTCGGCCAGAAATTCAGCGTGACGGCGGATCAGTTCGCCCGCGAGCGCATCAGCGATCAATCGCCGTGTCTCGGACAGTCCGTACAACGCGACGAAGGACCCGAAGCGCGGCCCGCGGCTTTCGCCGAGCAAGACCTGATAAAGCATGTTGAACCATTCGTTCGAGACGCCCGGCCGCTCCGGGGTGGCGCTCTTCGCCTTCAAATCCTGATAGCGCGGGATCGGCCGCGCAATATCGTAAAGCGCCGTCTGAATGTCTTCCGCGCTGACGTCGTGCGGCAGCCCGGCGAGCACATGCGAAAGCATCTCCAGCGCTTCGCGCTCCACCTCATCCGGCGCGCGATATGTTTTGCTGGGCCGCACGAAATCGCGGAAATAGCGCACCGCATAGACGATGAGCTTGTCGAGCTGCGGATGCGTCTGCGGTGTGACATCTGGCGCGTAGCGACGCAGGAACCCCCAGAGCACTTGCGGGTCTTCGCTATTGGCGACCGCGGCGAGATTGAGCAGCATGCCGAACGAGATCGCCGTGCCGCGACCTTCATGGCGCAGCAGTTCCGGCGCCGGCGGATTGCCGGCATGGATGTGCCAGACGGGATTGCCGAGCTGCTCTTTCAAGTCCTGGCGCGGATAGGCCTCCAGGAAAGTCAGATAATCGTCGACAGTACGCGGAATGACATCGAAATAGAGCCGCTTTGCCGCCGACGGCTTCTGATACATGAAGAGCGAGAGGCTCTCCGGACTGGCATAGGTCAGCCATTCCTCGATCGAAAGGCCGTTGCCCTTCGACTTCGAAATCTTCTGCCCCTTCTCATCAAGGAAAAGCTCGTAATTGAAACCTTCGGGCGGCACGCCGCCCAAAGCGCGAACGATCTCGCCAGAAAGCTTCACCGAATCGATCAGATCTTTTCCCGCCATCTCATAGTCGATGCCAAGCGCATACCAGCGCATCGCCCAATCGGGCTTCCATTGCAGCTTGGCATGACCGCCAGTCACGCGCGTCACGAAGCTCTCGTTCGTCGCCGGGTCATTCCATGCAATCTCGCCCGCAGCCGCGTCGACAATCTCGATCGGCACCTGCATGACGATGCCGGTCTTCGGGTGGATTGGCAGAAACGGCGAATAGGTTGCCGCCCGCTCCTGCCGGAAACTCGGCAGCATGATCGCCATCACCGCCTCGTAACGCGCAAGTATGTGGAGCAATGCGGCATCGAAACGGCCCGACGTGTAATAGTCTGTCGCCGAGGCGAATTCGTAATCGAAGCCGAACTCATCGAGAAAACCGCGCAGCCGGGCGTTGTTATGCGCGCCGAAGCTCGAATGCGTGCCGAAGGGATCGGGGATTTGCGTAAGCGGCTTGCCCAGATGCGCAGCAATCATGTCCTTGTTCGGAACGTTGTCGGGCACTTTCCGCAGCCCGTCCATATCATCGGAAAAGGCGATGAGCCGCGTCTTGATCTTGTCGTCGGTGAGAATGCGGAATGCGTGACGCACCATGGTCGTGCGCGCAACTTCGCCGAACGTACCGATATGCGGCAAGCCGGAAGGACCGTAGCCCGTCTCGAAAATCACTTCGCTCTGACCCGTGCGGGCAACGCGCGCGACGATTTTCCGCGCCTCTTCAAAAGGCCACGCACTAGCAATGTTCGCCGCGGCGTGAAGCGTGAGCGGCGTGGCGGATCGATCGTCTGAGGCAGTCATATCGCTATGTCCCGGATGTGTGCGCCAGCACGCAACCGGCGTGGCACGAGGCCCTACTATCAAATGGCCGCGTCGGCAATTCCTGCGTCGGCGAGGCGTCGAAAAGGAAAACAGTCAAGAGGGCAGATGGGTCAGTTCGCCTGCGCCTTATGGCTACCTATTCAACCTCGCCGCTCCGATGACAAGCTGTTTGGGCGGCGACTCTCTGGGCTCTGAGCAGAACATGACCATGAACCAACCTCCTCGCTCCCCCCAAAGCGCCTCCCCCGCGCCAACACCAGCTTGGCGCTCAGCCGAAACGAAAATCGTCCTCGAAGGACTCTCAAGCTCTTTACGACAAGCGCTTGCCGATCATCAAATGATGCTCGACGTACTCCTTCAACGCCGCGCGGAAATACCTCTTGAACTGGGCGAACTCTTCGAAGACGCGAGCAACGCCTATATGGAAATGTCCGAAAGCGTCAGCCGAAAATTCTTAATCGCGCGCGGCCGAACCCAGCGGCCTGATTAAACGTCTTCGAATCACTTCGCTGCGCGCCGCGGCGGCCTTGCCCATGTTCCGTCTTCAACCAATGATGCGGGTGCCGGAAGAGGTCATACAATGCGACCCACGCTGCTGCGCAGATGATGAGTGAATAGGCGGGCAGCAAAAACAAAACCGGCCAAACATGCAACAGCCTGCGCCGTTTCATGCCTTTGAACGCCGGCCACAAGACCGTTGGGACACCCCCCACAATCACCATCGTCCATAAAGCAGCAAGCGCATCCTCCCAGACATTGGCAGGGAAAGCTTTGGCGCCGAGCAAAACATCCGCACCGACGCAGATGGCGCATAAAGGCGCGGCCAACGAACCCAAAATATTCGCCAGCAGAGCCAGTGTCAGCGCGCCACTGCGCGCAAACCCTGCCTGCTGCAACAGGCGCCGCGGCCGGCGCCAAAGGACGATGAAAGTCTGATACCAGCCCTTGCACCAGCGCCGCCGTTGCTTGAAGAACGCGGCGAGCGAGATCGGTGCTTCCTCATAGGTCGTCGAGGCCAATGTTTCGGAATCATAGCCAAAGCGCGCGAGGCGAAACCCGATGTCGGCGTCCTCCGTGACATTCCAAGCATCCCAGCCGCCAACACGCCGAAAGACATCCGTGCGGAAATGCGGACTTATGTAGCAAACTCACCTTGAAGTGAGCTTGCTACATAAGTCCGCGGAAATGGTTGGACGTACCGCCGAGCGAAAACGGGATTCCGAGAGCCGAGAGTCCAGGATTGATCACGTCAAAGAGTGCGGCATATTCGATGGCGAAAAGCGCCGGCATCCAACCGTCACCGATATTGTCGATTGCAAGCTGCGCCTGAAGGCAGGCGAGGCTCGCCGGCGCCGCAGCGAAACGCGAGGCCGCGAGGCCGCGAGACGAAGCTGCTGCGGATCCGGAATATCTTCGGCGTCGTAGACCGCAACCAATTTGCCTCTGAACAACGGCAATCGGACATTGAGAGCGCGCGGCTTTGTCTGCGGCGCTCCCCGCGGCGCGACGATCACTTCGCAGAACGGCGGCATGCCGAGATGCTGCAAGGCTTCAAACGTTTCGTGATCGTCTTGTTCGAGAACGAGTTTCACATCCAGCTTGGCGCGCGGATAGGCGAGCGCGTCGATGGCGGCAAGAAGTTGTTGCACGACGCGCGCCTCACGATAAAGCGCGATCACCATTGAATATAAAGGCAATTCATCATTGCTGAGCGCGCGCGACGGCGGCGGCGCTGGTTTAGGAGACGCAGCGCAGGCCGAAAGACGCAGCCAAAAATGTTGCAAGAAGAATAAGGCCGAGGAAAGCGGTGCTTGTGATGACGGACGCAGCCGGCGCCAGGGGCAGAAAAAATGGGCTAAGCGGAAAATAACGTGGGTGGCGGCCAAGATCGACAGCGAGAATAAAGGCGCATCGCCTTGCAATACGCATCAATACGCATACCATTGACACGCGACCAAGAATGTGTATCAATACACACATAGACATGGCGAAGCGAATGCCGAAACACAGCCCAATGACGCCGAAGCAAATCGCCAAGCTCCTGGCGGAAGACGGCTGGACGGTGAAGCGCAAAGGACCCGGCGATCATGTGCAATATGCCCACCGGACGAAGCCTGGCAAGGTGACGCTGGATATGGGGGTGCGAGAAATCCCGACCGGGACGCTTCGTTCGATCTATCGGCAAGCAAATTGGGAATGGTAGGAGATTGAGATGGCACAGGAAGTTTATGCGCTGCTGCACGAGGAAAACGGCAGCTTCGGCATTTCATTCCCGGATTTTCCCGGCGTTGTCTCTGGAGGCAAGTCCGCAGAAGAAGCCATCGCACGCAGCCGTGATACGCTTGCCTTTCATGTAGCTGGCATGGCCGAGGATGGCGATCCTCTGCCAGCTCTGCGCAGCCTCGCGGAATTGCGCAAAGATCCTGCGCTTCGTGCAGATTTTGTCGATGCCGTTATAGCGCTTGTTCCGGTCGACCTGCCGGGCAAGTCGGTACGCGTCAACATCACGATGGACGAAACGTTGCTCGAAAGCATTGATCGGGCAGCCGAGGCCGGTGGCGAAACGCGATCAGGATATCTCGCAAAGGCCGCCAAATCCAGACTAGCGAGCAGGGCCGCCTAAATCGCAAAAAGGCGGTCGGGATCTGGCTGACGGCCACATACGAACCGAATGTATTGAGCGGCGCTATTTGCCGCCGTGACTGCCGTCATCATGTCGATCGCCGCGGTGCCGATCTCTATGTCAGGCCAGACGGCTTACCCACGCTAACTTCCGGATAGCCAAAAAATGCTGCGACGCTGCCAAGAGTTGCAAGTGCCGCGCCCTGCACCGCATTCATACCGCCCCTAGCGCAAAGATTGATGTCGAGGTCCGGGAGGTCGAAACTCGCGGCGCGCGCGATGTCACGGCGCGCAGCTTGGCGAACGAGCCGTGACAGATGTGACGGTGTCGTGAGAGCGATATTGGTGCCTGACCCACGCCGGCTTAGGGCCGCGATCAAGCGGCCGATCGCCGCGCCGCGCGGGGCGACGAGGAAGGCCGCACCCTGACCCGGCGCCAAAGCGACCGCGCCCGCTTCGATCATTTGCGGATAGGGCGCGGCAGCAGCCTTGAGGGCGACATGCTCATCGGTGAACATCAGCCGCAAATGACGCGCGAGTACCCGATAAAAAATAGTCTTCGGAAATTTGCCCTTCAGCGATGAGAACGCGGTCCGCCGTGACGCCTTGCCTATCGGCCGTTTCCACGGCATTTGCCAAACGCGCGAAGGAGACGCCATAGTGCGCGAGAAAGCCGATCTCGCTCGGCAGGTGCGATGTGCCGCGTGCGGGCGAGGAGGTCGAGGGTGCGAAGGCGAGGGATTCATTTGATTTGGCGGCGGAAGATTTTCGCGCCGGGACCGAATTGACGCGCGTTGATCTGCCAAGGCCCTTACCGCCGCCGCGAAGGGGCGCTCTCTGCAACCATGTCGGGGACAAGACAAACGCCTTGGATACGCTGACAACAAACGCTCGAACGGATTTTTACTTTAGCTTAACCATGGGCATTTTCAGCAAGACATATTTTCGCGCAAGGCGCGCGTCGGGAATTCTTCTTCTCGTTGCGTTAACGGCGGCGACTCTCGCCCCAACTTTCGCCTTGGGACAAGCCGTAACGGTGCCGGGCTATTTCGATCTGCAAAATCGTCTCGAAAAGCCCGACCTCGGCAGCCTGCATACTTTGCGATTTCTCACGGACGACACGTATCCGCCGTTTCATTTCGCTTTGGCGGACGGGACGCTGACCGGCTTCGATATCGATCTGGCGCGCGCAATTTGCGAAGACCTCAAGATTGCCTGCACCATTCAGGCACGCCGCTTCGACCTTCTTGAGAACGCGCTGAACGCGGGGGACGGCGACGCCCTCATTGCCTCATTGCGGATCGATGCCGCAAGCCGCACGCGGTTTGAATTCAGTGCGCCCTATTACACGACGCCGGCGCGTTTTGTGGCCCGCACGGGCGCAACGTTGGAGGCGACGCCCGAGGGGTTAGACGGCAAGACCGTCGGCGTGATCGGTGGCACCGCCCATGAGGCTTATCTTAAGGCCTTCTTTCCGCATGTCAGGCGGCAGGCCTTCGCCAATCGCGGGCAACTCTATGCGGCACTGCGCGGCGGCCAGACTGACGCCTTCTTCGAAGATGCGATCACATCGAGCTTCTGGCTGGCGGGCAAGGATTCTAACAATTGCTGCGCCTTTCGCGGCGGCCCTTATACGGACAGCAATTATTTCGGCGAGGGCGTCGGCATCGCGGTGAAGAAGGGCAACGACGATTTACGCCGCGCGCTTGATTATGCCCTGGTCGATCTCGCCCGGCGCGGGGTCTACACCGACATCTACCTCAAATATTTCCCGATCGGGTTTTACTAGCGCGCTTTCCGACCGGATGAACCATCTGGTCGATAATAAATCGCGCCAATTCATCATGTTGGAGCCTGTTTTGATCGAAAAAGTCATGCAACTTTTTTGGAACATGCTCCAAGGCGCGTCAGAGATAGGCTTCAAGATCCTGTGCCGCGACCTGCGGTGGCCGCTCGATATCGAAAGCCGAGACGAACTGCCCCTGCTTATCCATCAGATAGATAACCGCCGTGTGGTCCATCGAATAATCCTTCCCGTTTGCTGACGGCACTTTACGGGCGTAGACGCGATATTCCTTCTCGACCGCATTGATCTGCGCTCTTGTGCCGGTGAGGCCAACAATCCGCGAATCGAAACTCGACAGAAATTGCTTCATCACGGGTGCAGAATCGCGCTCAGGATCGACGGTGATGAAGAGAATTTTCACCGGCTTATCCGCTCCAGCCGCCTTCAACATCTGCGACATCTGGAAAAGCTCGGTCGGGCAGACGTCAGGGCAATGCGTGTAGCCGAAGAAAACCAGGAAGGGATGGCCTTTGAAATCGGCGTCCGTTGCCTCGCCGCCATTTGACGACGCGAGCCGGAATGGACCGCCGATGGACGGAACCGGCGCGCCCGCCTGTTTGGAAAGAGTCAGAAACGATCCGAGCCCGATGCCGGCGAAACCGAGGACGAGGATGGCGAAGGGAAGCACGAGGCGGCGGGACATACGGTGGCACTTAGAAGAAAAGTCAGGCGATAAAAAGTCGGCACCCTGCGCCTAATTGGCATGTGGCACGTTTCATAAAATAATCGTGACCAAGGCGGTGCCCGAAGATTGCCGTAAATGTTATACTATTACGTTATAGCGGCTTTTGTCCGTGGCAGTCTTAAGAGGTTTTCCCATGCCGTTCCCCATTGGCGCGATCCGCGCGCATCGCCAAAAGCTTTTCTTCGCCCTCGCCGTGGCCAGCGCGGCCGTGAGCCCTGCCGGAGCACAAGCTACGCCCGTCGCCGTCGTCGCGGCGGAAAACTTTTATGGCGACGTGGCCAAGCAAATTGGCGGTGCCGATGTCAGCGTGACGAGCATTCTCAGCAACCCCGACGAAGATCCGCATCTTTTCGAGGCGAGCCCTTCGGTCGCGCGGGCGATCTCGGGGGCCAAGATCGTCATCGCCAGCGGCGCCGATTACGACCCCTGGGTGCAGAAACTTCTGAGCGCGAGCAACAGCACCGACCGCAAGAGCATCGTCGTTGCCGATCTCGTCGGCAAGAAATCCGGCGACAATCCGCACATCTGGTACGACATCAATATTATGACCGCCTTCGCCAAGGCTTTCGCGGCCGATCTCGGCGCTATCGATCCGGCGCATAAGGCCGCTTATGGTGAGCGGTTGACGCAATTCGAGGACTCGCTAAAGCCGATCCGCGCCAAGATCGTGACGCTTCATGCCCGGCTCGCAGGCCGTGCCGTTACGGCAACCGAACCTGTTTTCGGCTATATGCTCGATGCGCTTGGCCTCACCAGCCGCAATCAAGGCTTCCAGATCGCGGTCATGAACAATACGGAGCCAAGCGCCTCCGATGTTGCCGGCTTCGAGGACGATCTAAAAAACCACAAAGTCGTCATGTTAGTATATAACAGTCAGGCGTCCGACCCGGTGGCGGAACGCATGGAGAAGCTGGCGAAGCAATCCAGCATCCCCGTCGTCGGCGCGACCGAAACCGAGCCGCTCGGCAAGGCCTATCAGCAATGGATGTCAAGCGAACTCGATGCTGTCGATCACGCCCTGCCGAAATAGAGGCTCATGAACGCCGTCGAATTGCGTGACGTCACACTGGCGCTTGGCGGGCACGATGTCCTGGCGAACATCAGCCTGAACATTCCCGCCGGCCAATTCATCGGCGTGCTGGGGCCAAATGGCGCCGGCAAGACGACATTGATGCGGGCCATTCTTGGCCTGCTGGCCCCGACGAATGGCACGATCCGCGTGCTCGAAAAGCCGGCGACGCGCGGCAATCCTGCAATCGGCTACCGGCCGCAGACTGCCGCGGCTTTGCCGGCGCTTCGGATCAGCGGCTGGGACTTTGTCGCCTGCGTCGCGGACGGCTTCCGGCCGGGTCTGCCTATTCTCAATGCCGAGACGCGGGCGCAGGTTCACCGGGCGCTCGAATTGGTCGGCGCCGAACAGCTTGCGCACCGGCCGCTCACAGAGCTGTCGGGCGGTGAGCGCCAGCGTCTGTTATTGGCGCAGGCGCTAATCGGCGACCCGAAGTTGCTGCTCCTCGACGAACCCCTGATCAGCCTCGATCCGCGCCGCCAGCAGGAGGCCGTGGAACTGGTCAAGCGGTTGCAAACCGATCTTGGGATCACCGTGCTTTTCAGCGCGCATGAATTGAATCCGCTGCTCAACGCCATCGATCAGGTGCTTTATCTCGGCAGCGGACATGCGGCGCTGGGATCGGTCGAAGACGTCGTGACGCCAGCGGTTCTCTCGAAACTTTACGGCGCGCCGATCGACGTCATTCGCGTTCGCGATCGGATCTTCGTGATGTCCGGCGGCCACGATGTGGAGCGTGACGATCATCGGCACGAACACGATCATGCGCACGACCACGCGCATAGCCATGCCCACGAAGACCATTCGCATGTTTGAATATGATTTTATGCGCAACGCCTTCGCCGCGGCGACGGTGGTCGCGATCGTCGCGGGTTCCGTCGGTTATTTCCTGGTGCTGCGCGGGCAGACCTTCGCCGGCCACGCGCTGGCGCATGTCGGTTTTACCGGCGCGACGGGCGCCGTCCTCGTTGGCATCGCGCCGCTCTGGGGCCTTGTCGCGATGACCGTCGCCGCTGGCATCCTCATGGGATTCATAAGCGAAAAGCTGGCGCAACGGGATGTCGCGATCGGCATCGTGCTCGCCTTTTCGCTGGCACTGGGCCTGCTGTTTTTGCATTTCTTCACGAGCTTCGCGACCCACGCCACGGCGCTTCTGTTCGGCAATGTGCTCGGCGTCGATCTGCCGACGGTCGGCATCCTCGTCGTCCTCGGCGCGATCTGCCTTGTGACGCTCGCGATCGTGTCGCGTCCGCTCCTCTTTGCCAGCCTGCAACCGGAACTTGCCGAGGCCAAGGGCGTCTCGTTGCGGTTTTATTCCGTCGTATTTCTCGCCATCGTGGCGCTGGCGACGGCCGAGTGCGCCCAGATCGTCGGCGTGCTGCTGGTCTTTGCCCTGATGGTCGGCCCTGCCGCGACAGCGCAACGGCTGGTGAGCGGGGTCGGCGCCGGCGTTCTGCTCTCGGCGCTCCTCGCGCTCGCCGAAGCCTGGGGCGGCCTCACGCTCGCCTTCTATACGGACTGGCCGACGAGCTTCTGGATAACGGCGCTCAGCACCCTTATCTATGCGCTGGCCGCGGCGCCGCGCCAGATCGGTGTCTGGCGCGCGGCCTGACTAGCGCGCGGCAAAACTGGCGCGCGGAGACCCCTATTCTGGCCACGATGCGCGCTAGATTGGCGCCCGCGATCATTTCCCCGGAGTTTGGCATGGCCGAAAAAATTCCCGTCACCGTTCTCACCGGCTATCTCGGCGCGGGCAAAACGACGCTGCTCAATCGTATCCTGAGCGAGCCGCACGGCAAGAAATTCGCCGTGATCGTCAACGAATTCGGCGAAATCGGCATCGACAACGATCTGGTCGTCGGCGCCGACGAAGAAATCTTCGAAATGAACAACGGCTGCATCTGCTGCACGGTGCGCGGCGATCTGATCCGCATCATCGAAGGGCTGATGAAGCGTAAGGGCAAGTTCGACGCGATTATCGTCGAGACGACGGGCCTCGCCGATCCGGCGCCGGTGGCGCAAACCTTTTTCGTTGATGCCGACGTGCAGGACGTTGCGCGGCTCGACGCCGTCGTCACCGTCGCCGATGCCAAATGGCTGTCGGAACGGCTCAAGGATGCGCCGGAGGCCAAGAACCAGGTCGCCTTCGCCGATGTCATCCTGCTCAACAAGAGCGATCTCGTGAGCCCGGAAGAATTACGCGAAGTCGAAGCGCGCATTCGTGCGATCAATCCTTACGCCAAGCTCCATAAGACCGTGAATTGTGCCGTCCCGCTCGACGCGGTGCTCGGTCGCAACGCCTTCGATCTCGACCGGATTCTGGAAATCGAGCCGGATTTTCTCGAAACCGATGAGGATGATCACGACCATCATGGCCACGATCATGGCCATCACCATGATCACGGCCACGATCATCATGCGCATGACGATCACGCGCATCATGACCACGGTCACGAGCATGAGGGCCACAAGCACGGCCTCAAACATTATCACGACGAGGATATGCAATCGGTCGCATTGTCGCTCGACGGCGATGTCGATCCCGAAAAGTTTCTGCCCTGGCTCAACGACTACCTTCAGAAGGAAGGCCCGTCGATCCTGCGCTCGAAAGGCATTCTGTCCTTCAAGAACGAGCCGAAGCGTTTCGTCTTTCAGGGCGTGCATATGATGCTCGACGGCGACGTGCAGCGCGAATGGCGCCCCGACGAAAAGCGCATGAGCCGCGTCGTCTTCATCGGCAAACATCTCAAGGAAGACGAGATCCGCCAGGGCTTCCTGGCCTGCGCCGCCTGATGGACGACACAGCATCCCTGACCGATCGCGTCAGCCCGATTGCCGCTGGGGCGCATGTCACCGCCGCGGCCTTTCTCGGCCCGGTCGGCGTGCTTGCGCTCGGCGACGGGACAGTCGTGCGGGTCGAGGACCAGAGTGAAGACCGAATCCCGCTGCATCCCGACGGCGCGATCCTCGTCGCCGCAATGGTAGGCAAACGGCTCATAACCGGCGGCGATGACGGACGTATCGTGGCGCTTAATGCCGACGGGACGCATGAGGAAATCTTCCGCGAAGACGGCAAGTGGATCGATGCGCTCGCCGCGCGCGAAGATGGCGCACTCGCCTGGTCGTGCGGCAAGCAGGTCTTCGCCCGCGATGCGCAAGGCCGGCTGAAGAATTTTAACGCGCCGTCCACCGTTCGCGGCCTCGCCTTCGCGCCGAAAGGCTATCGGCTCGCCATCGCCCATTATAATGGCGCGTCGCTCTGGTTTCCCGACACGAATGCGCCGCCCGAACTGCTCGACTGGAAGGGCGCGCATCTCGACGCAACCTTCGCGCCCGATGGCCGCTTCCTCGTCACCTCGATGCAGGAAAACGCCCTGCATGGCTGGCGGCTCTCCGACAAACGCGATATGCGCATGTCGGGCTATCCGGCGAAGACACGCTCGCTTTCCTGGTCCCATGACGGCCGCTGGCTGGCGACCTCGGGCGCCGAGGCCTGTATCGTCTGGCCGTTCAAGGACAAGGATGGCCCGATGGGCAAGCAGCCGCGCGAATGCGGCGTGCGCCGGGTCAAGGTTTCGCGCGTCGCCTGCCATCCCAAGGCGCTCGCTGTCGCGATCGGCTATGAGGACGGCTGGATTTTGCTCTGTCGGATGACCGATGGCGCCGAAATCCTGATCCGCCGGACCGAGGCCGGAACGCATGACCCGATCACGGCGTTCGCCTGGAACCGCGACGGCCGCCGTCTCCTTTTCGGCACCGGCGCGGGCGAAGCCGGGCTTCTCGAAATGCCGGGCTGATCGCCGGGTGCATCACGATCGCTTATAGTGACGCGGCGATAATGATATCCGAGTGCCGGTCAGCGGCGCCGGCGCATCGGGAGCCCGCATGATCCTCAACCGCATCGCGCTCTTCTTCGCTTTCGTCTTCGGCTTCGCCTCGACTCAGGCGCCGGAGTTCTGGCAGCAGTATGAGCAGCGGCTGGGCGGCGCGATCGACGAACTCGCAACCATCGTCAGCCAATTTGATTCGGAAGCCGCTGCGCAACATCTGAACGAATCACAAGCCGTGAACCGGCTCGAAGCCAATCCCGATCCGCTGGCGCAGGGGCGCGGTGCGGAGATGCAGCGCATCGTTAACCGGCTGGCGCGGCTCCGCAGGGGCGCGGCCGCGTTCAATTCGACGAACGTCATCTCGAAATGGATCGCGCTTGCCGAGACCTTTGATCCGACCATCGCGCAGCGCGCCTATGAGGCTTACCAACCCGCTGTTCCGACGACGCCGGACGGCTTCATTTCCGGTGTCATCGGCTTCGTCTTCGGCTGGATTCTGACGCATCTGATCGGCCTACCTGTTCGGCACCGAAAGAAGATTTTCGGGCCGCGGCAGGAGCCGGAGGTCATCGAGGTCTGATGATTCCGAACGTCCTGACCATCGCCGGGTTCGACCCTTCGGGCGGTGCCGGCGTGTTGGCCGACATCAAGACTTTCGCCGCCCTGCGTTGCTATGGCGTCGCGGCTTTGAGCGCCTCGACCGTGCAGAACACCCAGGGCGTCGGCGCGCTGATGCCGGTGCAGCCGGATTTTCTCGCCGCGCAGATCGACGCGCTTTTCGCCGACATCCAGATCGCCGCGGTCAAGATCGGCATGTTGGGCACGATCGCCAATATCGAAGCGGTTGCGCAGCGGCTTGCGGTCCACAAGCCCGCTTATGTCGTGCTCGATCCCGTGATGCGCGCCTCCAGCGGCGACACACTCGCCACGGAGGATCTCGCCGCGGCGCTGATCCATTATCTCGCGCCGCTGACAGCGCTGGTGACGCCCAATCTCGCCGAGGCGGCAAAGTTGGCCCAGGATCAGGTTCCCGCCTCGATCGAACAGATGCGTGCGATCGCCGCCAAGCTGTGCCGCGCCGGATTCAGTGCAGTCCTCGTAAAGGGGGGGCACCTCGCGGGTGCCGAATCTGTCGATATTTTATGTGCCGGGAATATCGAGCGCGTCTTCGCCGCACCTCGCATCGCAACCAAGAACACGCATGGAACGGGCTGCACGCTCTCTTCGGCGATCGCCGCGGGGCTCGCCAACGATCTTCCCCTCGCCACCGCGATCGAAGCCGCAAAAGCCTATGTGAGCGCGAGCCTGGCCGGTGCCGATAAACTGAACGTCGGCCAGGGCTCGGGGCCGCTTCATCATTTCAGCGGCCTCTGGTAACTGGCGGAATGTGCAGCGTGCGATGCGGCACTTCGGAGATGCTTTTTCCACCCGAATAACAAATCGCATTCAAATGCAAATGACGTAGGTTCCTACGGCGGTTTTCAAGAAGGGGGTGAGAGCATGTGGAAGGAATTTCGTGACTTCGCGATGCGCGGCAATGTCGTCGATCTCGCCATCGGTGTGATCATCGGCGCTGCTTTCGGCAAAATTGTCGACTCGCTTGTCAATGACATCATCATGCCGGTCATCGGCGCGATCACGGGCGGCCTCGATTTTTCCAACTATTTCCTGCCGCTGTCGCATCATGTGACATCGAATGTTCTGGTCGATGCGAAAAAGCAGGGCGCCGTGCTCGCCTGGGGCAGCTTCGCAACAATCGTGATAAATTTTCTGATTGTCGCCTTCGTGCTTTTCCTCGTCGTGCGCGGCATCAATATGCTGCGCGCCAGAGTCGTGCAGGAAAAGAAGGCCGAAGAAGCCGCAGCACCCCCGACGAAAGAAGAAGTTCTGCTGACAGAAATCCGCGACCTTCTCGCCAAGAGCGCGAAATAATCCGGCGCGTGCCTTCGCCCATACGGGCGAAGGCAAATTATAAAGTCGAGACTTACTGAAGATTGCCACCGTCCGGTGCGTGATCGCTCTCGTCGTCGCGGCCTTGCGAATCATCGCCGCCGCGGTCGCCGCGCCAATCATGTCCATGCCAGCCGTCATTGGCGGCAAAACGCGCGCCGAAGAAATGAAAATGCGCGGCGTGCAGCAGGAACGGCAGCCGGTTTTTCTGATCATCGTTGAGCGATGAATACAAGGGCCCGGCGGCATCGGCCAATTTCTTCAACGCTTCGCCCCGCGCCATCGTGTTGTCGCTGGCACGTTGCAGCCACGCGACAGGATCAGCGGGACGCGGGCCGTTGCGGCGCGCGGCGCGTTGACCGGCGATGACTTTATGCGTCTCGCGCAAGGCGCTCTCGACCGACGGGCCAGAGCTTTTCCTGCGCCGGCGTCAGCACGAGGCCTGCATGAAGAGCTGCGATCCGCGCATCAAGAAAGGCCGCACGATCCGCGTCCGAAAAATGGAAATGCTCTGGAGTATCGTTCGACGAGGCATCGCTTGGTGATGACTGCTCTGTCGTCTGCCCCGAGACGGGATCGGCCTGAGCGTTGATGGCGAGAGACGTGAGCCCGCAACCGGCAAGACCGGCAAGAATGAGAACGAATGGCAAGCGCGGTTTCATCGATGACCTCCCTTCGACGTGAATCGATCAAAGAGAGCTAGGCTCGCACTGCAATGCCTTCAAATTAAGCTTTTGCAATCTCGCGATGAAACGCCTGCGATTACGGACGAATCACGAAGACTTGATACGCGCCGCTAGACGGGAAGGGCGCCAGCCAGGCTGGCGGCGTATTCGCGACGATGTGCATCGCAAGAGAATTGGGCGCGCGCTTCGCTAACGCTTTCATTTCACCGAAGCCGGAACAATTGACGACATAGCGCACATTGTCCGCGCGCAAAATGCTTTGTGCTTGAGCTGGCGCGGCGAGGAAGGCGTCGAGCGCAACGCGATTGCCGTGATTGTCACGATGATACGGCGCCGCCAGCACCGAATGCGGTGTCAGTGCCAGAATGTGCGAGCCGGCGTCGATCGGCCCCGCGATCAATCCCGGCGGCAATTGCGCCAGCGGCACGAAAGCGGATGAGGCGAGGCAGGCTGCGCGCGCGTGCTCCTGCTTTTGTGCCGGGCTCGGAAAACCCATCGCCGCAAGCGCCCATCCAATCGACGAAAACGGCAGGACAAGAATGAGCGCGAGCGCCGAGGCCTCGTGCCAGCGGCCCCGCGAAAGACGATCGCGCCAACGGGCTATCGCCCAAGCGCCGCCAAGCAACGCGACCGGTCCGACGAAACTGAAAATGCGGATCTGCCAGAAGCACATAAGCAGGCCGGCCGCGGCAAGCGAAGCGATTGTCAGCCATCGCAGACGGGCGAGGCCCCGCTCCATGCGGCACGCCGCGACCACCGCCGCAAAGCCAAACAAAACAGGCATCAACATAATGATGGCCGCCGAAGGCCGCATGATGAAATAGCGGGAGAGCGGCAAGGCTTCTTCGACGTTTTTCAGCCAGACATCGCGCAGAAGCGGATCGATCCCGGCATAGGGATCGAGAAAGCAGATCGGCTTGCCGAATGCGACCGCGCCACCGACGCATAGAGTGGCGGCGAAAGCGACGCCGATGCGCGCCGGCACGCTTTTAAGCCACAGCGAGACGGTGCCGAGAAGGATGAGCATCGCGGCACCTGCGAGGCCCGGCACGAAATAGACGAGCGAATACGCATCGCAGCTTTCATCCAGCCAGCGTGCCGGTCCGATCGTCGCGACGTAAGTGAGCGGCAGCGCGACACCGAGACCCACGCCAAATGCGATGAGGTGTGTCCGCATCTCCGCGCCGCGAACCACAAAAAATATAATTGCAAGCGCGGCGAAGACAAAAATCCAGGGCAGGTTTTCGAGGCTTATCGCAAGCGAAATCGCGGCGAGAATGCCGACGAAAGCTGCCCGGCGCGCATGCGCCGGATCAAGCGCGTCGATGAAACTGCCGAGCATGAAGACGAGCAGAACAATTTGCGAAGCTGAGTGATTGATGCGCCCGAGCTGGAATTGCGTATAGTTCATGCCGCTCAGCAATGTGAGGACAATCGCGGGAAGAATCGCCGCTTTTCCTGCAAGTTGGCGCGCAAGTCGCGCAATGCCGACATAGAGCAGGCCCTGCAGCAAGAGCGGAAAACAAATGCGCGTCAGCCGCTCGGCGGCATCGACGGGCATGAAGAGTTCAAAGGTTTTGATCAGGAGCGCGAGCGGCGCATCGATGAATCGCGACCAATGCATGAAGATTCCATGCGGCGGATCGAGCCGCGCGACAGTCAGGTCGAACCAGTTCTGTCCAGCAAGGAAATTGCGAACCTCGACGAGCTGCATCGCGTCGTCTGAATCGGCAAACGTGCCGTGCTGCCATACGCTGTGAAGATCGGCGGATGACATCACGAGCCCCAGCGCCAGGGCCGCGAGAATCAGAATCGAAACCGGCAGAGGCTTGCTTCGCGTCGCCGCAGGCAGCGCTTCGGTCGCGGCTTCGGTCATCTCCATGCTGTCACATCGCGCTCTTGTGAATCCACCGAACAAATCCTTTGCGACAAAAGCTTTTACGCCGCGTTACGGAAGGCCGGGATTTCGCGGATGCGTACGCGGCGACGCTCGGGACATGGCGTAGTTAATTCAATCTTAAGCGCCAGTCGTTTGAATGCGCCCGGAATCAGCCGGAGTTTCTAATGCCGCCGATCAGGCAGCCGTCTTTCGCCGATGTCCTCGAGGATGTCGCACACGCGCCGCATGATGAGTTCGGCGAGGACGAAGGCCCGCCGGCTCCCGTCAATCAGGATTGGCTGTTTCATATTTTCGTGGAGGCTGCCGAAGCCGTCGCCACGCCGAAACGACACGACGCTTATCGCGAAAACGCTGGTGATATCTTCCAAATGCCGCTCTTCGACGCGACAGCCGATGAAGACAGCATCGCGGCGGAGCTTGATCTTGCGGCCGCAAGAAATCTTGACGATCTTGCCCGCATTCGCCGCAGCTTCGCGCGTCGCAACCACCCTGACAAGCTGGCATCCGCGCCTCGCAGAAATCGCGACAGCGCGGATGAAAACCGCCAATATGCTGATCGACCGGCGGGAACACGAATTAAAGCAGCGCAGCTAAGACGCGCTTTCCCGTTCAAATGACGGACACGCGAAAACGCTAATCGCTACCTGTCTTCGACAGGTGATGGCTGACGGCCATCGGATCGTTGAGCGGCCAATCTTCCCCGTGGCCCAATTCGCTCGTCGAATGGATCGCGAGGATATCTGCGAGACGGTTGCGCGCGCGGTTGACGCGGCTCTTCATTGTCCCGATGGCGCAGCCGCAAATGTTTGCCGCTTCTTCGTACGAAAGGCCCGACGCGCCGATCAGGATCAACGCCTCGCGCTGATCACCCGGCAATTGCTGCAAGGCGTCGTGCAAATCGCGCAGATCCATATGGCCGTTCTGCGCCGGCGCCGTTGCGAGCTTCGTCGCGATTATGCCGTCGGGATCGGAGACCTCGCGCCGGCGTTTGCGATATTCGGAATAGTAGAAATTGCGCAGGATGGTGAAAAGCCACGCGGGCAGATTGGTGCCCTCGACGAAAGAATCGAGATTGCCCCACGCCTTGACCAGCGTTTCCTGCACGAGATCGTCTGCACGGTCCGGATTCCCGCAAAGAGAAACCGCGAAAGCGCGCAAATTCGGAATGACCGCGATCAGATCCGCTTTGATCTGCGCGCTGGCCTGCCTCGGCTGCGGCGCCGCGTTGGTCGGAACACCTGTCACCGCTTCTCCTCTTTCACGGATTTCTCGCCCGGCTCGCCTTGACTCTCGCCGGCCTCCAACTGGGCCAGAAGATCGAGAAAACGGTCAGGAATCGGCTGCGCAAGCACCGAATTATAAACGGATGCGAGGCGATGACCGATTTGCTCGACGATCTCCGGGCCGGGGGCCTGCTTGCGGCGCGAAACCGGCAACATGCTCACACCTGCTAAACCCTTGGCCTCTTGATGGGACGAGGGCGCGGAAGACTCCCCGCGCTTGGCTTCATCAGATTGGGGCGGGTCCGAATGGCGTGACGACAATGCAACGTTCCGGGGTTTAAGGTTTATAGGTCTCGTCACTGGCGTGCCCTTATTTCGTTTTCCGTTCTGATCCATCGGCGAAACCCAACCCCATTGGCGGAAACCGCCTCTACGCGGGCAACCGAGCCCTTTACTCTCATCCGATCGTGTTTTACGTGAAATCGAAGCGTTTAAGAATTTCGGGCCGGCATCAGACCTTAGCGATATTATGATTTAGTCTTCCCCCGACTTGAAACGCCGTGTTTTGACAAAGGTTCCTTGGACGGGAACTAAATTTCTTCCCAAGCATTAGCTTTCGAGTGAATGTGGTCTGGAGGAACTTGAGAATGTCCGTATCGAAAGCGATATCCGCGCATGTCCCTTATTTGCGGCGCTTCGCCCGGGCTTTGACCGGAACCCAGGCCGGCGGAGACGCCTACGTACTCGCGACGCTGGAAGCTATTGTCGCCGAACCGGCAGCTTTCTCGGGCCATGCGGATGTCCGCGTCGAACTCTACCGCCTTTTTTTGAAGGTCTGGGAGTCGATGCCGATCAATGGCTTCGTCGACCAAGCCCCAACATCGCCGGACGAGAGAGGCGCGTTGCGAAACCTCGAGGCGATTCCGCTTCAGCCGCGCGTCGCCTTCCTCCTGAGTTCGCTTGAAGGTTTCGACACGCCTGATGTCGCCCGCATTCTCGAATGCTCACCGGATGAGGCGACGGCACTTATCGATCGCGCTGGCAAGGAGATTTCACAGCAGATCCATAGCGATGTTCTCATCATCGAGGACGAGCCGCTCATCGCCATCGACATTCAGATGCTGGTGGAAGAATTGGGCCACCGCGTCGTGGCGATCGCACGTACGCGCGATGAAGCCGTCGCCGCAGCGAAGACCTCGACCCCCGGTTTGATCCTCGCCGATATTCAATTAGCGGACGGAAGCTCCGGCCTCGATGCCGTCAACCAGATCCTGAACGATTTCTCGTTGCCCGTGATCTTCATTACGGCTTATCCGGAGCGCTTCCTCACCGGCACACCGCCGGAACCGGCTTTTCTCATCACCAAGCCCTTCGGCGTCGACAGCCTGAAGGCGGTAATCAGCCAGGCGCTGTTCTTCGATCGCCGCTCTCACCGCAAGGCGCCGCCGGAAAAAGCCGCACTGGTCTGAAAGTTTCCAGGCTCCTCGCCGGCTATAAAGCCGGCGGGCGCCTTTTATCGGCTGAGATTTGTCGTGCTGCCAGAAACCCCGCGCCCACCGCGAGGGCGATGAGGCCGAAGCCGCCGGTTTGCTTGGTAAGTTCCGCGCCAACCCGCAGGATAAGCTCTTCCGGCTGTCTGTTGGCTTGATGTAATGCGTCCAGAACCGGCGCGAGGGTTTCATCGATATTGGCGGAGAGCACCGCCCGCCGTTCCACTTTCTCGGCCGCCACTTCCGCCGCTGCCGCGGCCGCAACCTTCTGCTGTTCTGTGACGGGTTTGGGCGCCGCCGGCTTTGCCGGGCGTCGAAGACTCAGAATCAGCAATGCGATGAGCGCCACCAAAATGAACGCGCCGCCCACCGCAAGCGCCGCGTAAACGGCGCCGGCGAGTGCGGCAACTTTGAGAAACAGCGCAACCGCCAAAAAGGCGAGCCCCGCCAGCAGAGCGAGCGCCCCGATCAGGGACACGATAAGGCTCGCAACCAGCCGGCCGCCGGCCGCCTCGGCGGTCGCGGTGATTTCGCGCAATTGGCGCGCTAAAAAGTTGTTCATCGGGTCGGGCGCACCAGAATACCGATGAGGAAGCCCGCGAGCGCACCAGCGAAGATCGCCGTGAAGGGATTGCGCTCGATCGTTGATTCGAGGTCGGTGGTCAGCGCGCCGAGCCGATCCTTGGCCTCAGCCGATTGATCCGCGAACCGCTGCCGCGCGCCATCGACGGCGTCGAAAACCTGACTTTTGGTCGTTGCCGCCTGTTGCTGCACAAGTTCCAGCACGGAGGCCGACAGCCTCGAAATATCATCGCGCAGAGCCGTCAGGTCCTCGGTCAAATCACTGGTCGCCTGATCGCCGATGCTTTTCAAATCCGCCATGGTCATCTCCATTTCCCATGTTTGAAGTCCACTTTAACGCCTGAAACGGCAAATCGTCTCGACCCCTTGGCGCCCAATAGGAATTTAACGCTAACGGCGCCGTTTTGCCGGACTGCGACAAAAGGCTTATTCGACCGTCAAATTTGGAACCTTCGCCGGAACCATGCGTTGCCACCCACATCTAGGCCTTATCGAAGAGGGCAATACATGACACATTCCACTGATATTCCAACAAGATCGTCGACGCGGGGGTTCGCCTCTATGGACCCGGAGAAGCAGCGCGCGATTGCTCGCAAGGGCGGCGAAAGCGTGCCGCATGAGAAGCGGAGCTTCTCGCAAAACCCTGGACTCGCCGCGCAGGCCGGCCGGAAGGGCGGACAGAGCGTCAGCCCGAACAAGCGCAGCTTCTCGCAAAACCATCAGCTCGCGTCCGAAGCCGGCCGCAAGGGCGGCCATGCCTCGCACGGCGGGCCCAAGCAGCCCGCCAAGAATTGATCGTAGCCCATCGGGACCGATCAATCGCGAAAACCTGAGCAGCGTGCGCGCGACGCACCTGCTGGCGGCTCTGCGGCAGAAACATTCATCAATCCAACTTGCCCCTGGCAAGCCGATGGTCTATTGCCGCCTCGCCGCCTGTGCGGCGGGAGCGGATAGGTTCTGGATTTGCCTGAGCGCGGCACGATCAACTGGTTACATGTTTCGACGCTCATCGCGGTCGCCATCCTTGTGGGAACCGAGATGGTCGGTGCGTCCTGGGCTGCGGGCTGGGCGCTCGGTGGCCTTTTGCAGCTATCCCCGGTGATCAGCCACGTTCTTGAGGGCCTCTTCGCGCTGTGCGGCGTGGTGCTTCTCTATTATTTCATGCGCACAGCCATCAGCAACGAATCGGTTCGTAATTAGGCCGCACTTATCAAGCCGCGGCACTACAATTATAGTGACGTGACTTGCTCCGCTGCGGAACCCTTGGCATGCGCTTTCTCCTCGCTTCAGTCTTTCTCTTCCTGGCATCGGTCGCGGCGCACGCCGGCACCGACATCGGCAAACCGCCCATTTTCGGCGATGGCATCGCCTGCGACGCAAGCCTGCTGCCGTGGCATTCGGTCTGGTACGGGCACTTCTCCGGCGGCACGGCCACGTATGCGCCGAATTCGCCGACGGCGCAGGTCGATTGGCATGACGAAAAGCTGTGCTTCCCGTCGCGGCATTCATGCCTGCGTTGGCAGCATGCCGAACGGCGCCTCTATCGGGACGTCCGTGGCGACTGGACGTGTCTGCCTTTGCGCTGATGCGACGGCGCTGAAGTCACGGAGAGCCATGTTCGATCGCCTTAAAAATTTCGTCGCGGAATTCGCCGGTGCGTCCGAGCGCCGCGATTTCTCGCCGGACGACTTTCGCCTTGCCGCCGCTGCGCTGCTGATCCATCTGGCTGGGGCGGACGGCCGGATCGACGCATCGGAGCGCAAGCGGCTGCGCGAACTTATCGAGAGCCGCTTTGACCTCGATGCGGAGACGACGACGCGGCTGATCGAGCTTGCCGAGGCGCAGGATCGACAGGCGGTCGACTTCTTCCATTTCACCCACGCCCTGAACAAGGTCCTCGATCAGGAGGGTCGGCAAAAGATCATTTCGATGATGTGGGAAATCGCTTTTGCCGACGGTACGGTTTCAGAAGTCGAGGAAAGCATCGTCGCGCGTATCGCCGATCTTCTCGGCGTTTCAAGCGTGGATCGGGTGCGGCTGCGCCAGCAGGTTGCGGCGGACGTCGCCTCGGGCACGGCATTTGCTGGGCCGTGGTCGCCGGCAATGCCTTAGGCAAGGACCTCTGCCTTAGTCTTGCCGATCATTTCCGCAGAAATGGTTCAATCGGCAGTCTGAATGGGCGACATGATTCCTGAAACGCCGGGCGCCAGCAGTGTGCTCATCGTTCTACATCAGAAAGATTCTTCCCCCGGGCGCCTCGGCAGCCTGCTCAGCGCACGCGGCTTCGATCTCGACATCCGGCGCCCACGATTCGGCGATCCGTTGCCGGAAACTCTTACTGATTACGCCGGCGCCATCATTTTCGGTGGCCCGATGAGCGCAAACGATGAAGAAGACTGGCTGCGCCGCGAGATCGAGTGGATCAAGGTGCCGCTCAATGAGAACAAGCCTTTCCTCGGAATCTGCCTTGGCGCGCAAATGCTCGCCCGCCATCTCGGTCACCGCGTCTATGCCCACCCGCATGGAAAGGTCGAAGTCGGCTATTATCCGATCCAGCCGACGTACCATGGCCACAATGTCTGTGAATGCCCGTTCCCGGAGCGGGTCTATCAATGGCACTGCGAAGGCTTTGATCTGCCGGGTGGCGCGACCTTGCTGGCTTCAGGAGAGGATTTTGAGGCACAGGCGTTCCGCTACGGCCCGACGGCCTACGGCTTTCAATTCCATCCCGAAGTGACCTTCGACATGATGTGCCGCTGGAGCCTCAAGGGAGCGGACAAGATGGTTCTGCCCGGCGCGCAGCCCCGCCATCTCCATATCGAAGGCTGGCACCGTCATGACGCGCCACTCGCCCGGTGGGCGGATGCATTTCTGAATGCGTGGGCCGCGCGCGTGCCGATGTCCGCCGTCTAATCCTCGTTCAGCGGGTGCAGATCGCGCACCATTGCCTTCATTCGCGCGTCGAGCACATGGGTATAGATCTGGGTCGTCGAAATATCGGCGTGTCCAAGCAATTCCTGAACGACACGCAGATCCGCTCCGTTTTGCAAGAGATGACTCGCGAAGGCATGGCGCAGCACGTGCGGGCTGACGCGCGCCACGCTGATCCCCGCCCGCGCCGCGATTGTCTTGAGTTCCCGCGCGAAGACCTGCCGGCTCAAATGGCCACTCTCGCCGTCGGCGGGGAATAGCCAGGGGCCGGCCGCGATGGGCGCGGCCTGGGCCTCCAATGCACCGCGATAGGCCGTCATCGCCCGGCGCGCGGGCTCGGAGAGTGGCACCAGGCGCTCGCGGCCGCCCTTGCCGCACACAAGGATCAGCGGCTCGCTGCGCTTCGCCGCCGTCTTGGGCAGGGCGACGAGTTCCGAAACGCGCAGCCCCGTCGCATAGAGCAATTCGAGCAGGCAGACCGCCCGCAACGCGCCGACGCGCTCGACCGATTTTTCCGGCGGCGCGGCGGCGGCTGCATGGGCCGCGGCGAGGAGCCGCTCAACCTCTTCAATGGAAAGGACTTTCGGCAAAGCCGCCGCGCGGCGTGGCCCTTCAAGAATGGCGGCTGGATCGTCGCCGCGCAAGCCCTCGGCGTAGAGGAAGCGATGCAATTGCCGGATCGCCGAAAGCCGCCGCGCGCTGGATGACGCGGCAAAACCCCGCGCTGTCAGTCCGCGCAAATAGGCTTTGATGTCGTCCGTCGCCGCGCCGCCGGGGGTCTTGCCCGTTTCGCCCAAGACCTCCTGATAATCCTCGAGATCGCGCCGATAGGCCTCAAGCGTGTTGGCGGCGGCGCCGCGCTCGGCGGCCAGCATGTCCAGAAAGGCCTCGATGCTGCGCTCTTTGGCCATCCGGCGCCTATTGGTTGAGACGCGCGGGGGGCACTGTCTGGACGATTTCGTGCGGGACCGGCGTGACGAAAGTCGCGAGCGCGATGATTCCGGCGTAGACGAGCCCGGCCAGGAAGGCGATCATGAAAATGAAGCGAAAAAAGCTCGGCAACCCCAAACTCCAAAGCGATTCGGCAAATTTCGCTGCCTGATATAAGAGCAAAAACGATACAGGTCGCCAGCGCGGCGCGGGCCAACATCGGCCAGCGCTTAAAACGGCCTCCTGGCCGTGATACATCATCAAAATGACCGCCGGGATAAAATCCGTTTACGAAGACAGGCTGAGCCCGCAGCTCAGCGCCCGAGCCGTTGCCGTCGTCGCCGCGTTGGGACAGCGCGCGCTTGTCCTCGTCGGCCTCATGGGATCAGGCAAATCGGCCATCGGCCGACGGCTGGCGCAAGTCCTCGGACTCGAATTCGTCGATTCCGACGCCGAAGTCGAACGCGCCGCGGACATGCCCATTCCGGAAATCTTCGCCCGCTATGGCGAGCCATATTTTCGCGACGGCGAGCGCCGTGTCATGGCGCGGCTACTGACCGCCGGCCCGCGCGTCATCGCAACGGGCGGCGGCGCTTTCATGAGCGAGGAGACGCGGGACCGGATCAAGGAAAACGGCATCTCGATCTGGCTCAAGGCTGACCTCGATGTGCTCTGGCGGCGCGTACGCAAGCGCAACCACCGCCCGCTGCTGCAGAACGGCGATCCCGAGGGCGTGCTGAAACGGCTGATGGACGAGCGCTATCCGGTTTACGCGGAGGCCGATCTCGCGATCGTCTCGCAGGACGGCCCGCATGATTCCGTGGTCGTGGATTTGCTCGTCACATTGCACAAATATCTATGCGCCGATGGCGTGGAGGATGAATTGGTGAGCGAGGTGCAGGAAAAGCCGGCGATCTTCCAGCGCGTCAATGTCGAACTCGGATCGCGCAGCTACGACATTCTGATCGGCGAGGCGATCCTGCCGCAGATCGCGGCCTATGCGGCCGGGCTCGCCCCCGGCGCGGCCGTCGCCATCGTCACCGACGAGAATGTCGCGCGCACGCATCTGCCCACTGTTGCCGCCTCGCTGGCAGAGGCCGGAATCCGGCATGAAAGCGTCGTCGTCGCGCCGGGCGAGGATTCGAAGTCCTATGCCACGTTCGAGAAAGTCTGTGATGCGATCATCGCCGGCCGCTTCGAGCGCGGCGACCTCGTCGTCGCGTTGGGCGGTGGTGTCGTCGGCGACCTCGCCGGCTTCGCGGCGGCGAGCGTGCGTCGTGGTATGCGTTTCATCCAGGTTCCGACCTCGCTTCTGGCGCAGGTCGATTCGTCCGTTGGCGGCAAGACCGGTATCAACTCGCCGCATGGCAAAAATCTCGTCGGCGCCTTTCATCAGCCGCGCCTTGTCCTGATCGATACGCAGGTTCTGCAGACATTGCCCTTGCGTGAATTCCGCGCCGGTTACGCGGAAGTGATCAAATACGGCCTCATCAGCGATCATGCCTTTTTTGAATGGCTGGAAGATCATTGGCAGGGTGTGTTCGCCGGGGGCGCCGATCAGGTTTATGCCATCCGCAAAAGCTGCGCCGCCAAGGCGGCGATCGTCTCGGCCGACGAGCATGAAGCGGGCGCGCGGGCGCTTCTCAATCTCGGCCATACTTTCGCCCATGCTTTCGAGCGGCTTGTTCATTACGACAATCGGCGGCTGGTGCATGGCGAGGCGGTGGCGATCGGCCTTGCCTGCGCCTATCGCTTTTCAGCCGCACGCGGCCTGCTGAGCGCAGCGGATGCAGAGCGTGTTACAAATCATCTGCACGACGTCGGCCTGCCAGCGCAGATCCGTGATATTCCGGGCTGGGATATCGGCGCGGATGTGATTGTCGAAGCCATGTTGCAGGACAAGAAAGTGCAACGCGGCGTTTTGACATTCATTCTGGCGCACGGCATCGGTGAAGCCTTCATCGCGCGCGATATCGCCGCGGCGGATGTTCGCGCTTTTCTCGACGGCGAGCTTAACGCGGCGTAAGACGGGACTTTCAATCATGCACGGCGTTCACGCCGAGATATCGACGCTCAATCTCTGGATCGCCGGCGCCATCGTCATCTTCTGCATTCTGATGGCGGCCTTCTTCAACGGTTCAGAGACAGCGCTGACCGCGGCCTCGCGGGCGCGTATGTATGCGCTTCAAAAAGGCGGCGACGCCAATGCTGCGCGGGTCAATCGTCTGCTTAGCCGACGCGACCGGCTCATCGGCGCGATCCTGCTCGGCAACACGCTCGTCAGCATTGGCTCTTCGGCATTCCTGACGAGTGTGCTCGAAGTGCTCTTCGGTTATCGGGGCGTTCTTTACGCCACCGGAATGATGACGTTCCTGTTGCTCGTCTTTGCTGAAATCCTGCCGAAGACGCTCGCCATCAGTTACCCCGACCGCTTCGCGTTGATCGTCGCGCCAGTCATCGGCTTTTTCACCGCCATTTTCGGACCGATCCTCGCCGCGATCGAGACACTCATCCAGGGCCTGCTCAAGCTTGTCGGCATCGACACAAAGGTCGAGCACGCGCTTTTATCGGGCCACGAGGAACTTAAGAGCACCGTCGATCTTCTTCATCATGAAGGCGGCGTGCAGCGCTCCGAGCGCGATATGTTCGGTGGACTGCTCGACCTGCGCGAACTCACTGTCGAGGACGCGATGGTGCATCGGACAAAAATGTACACGATTGATGGCGATCTGCCGCCGCGCGACTTTCTCCGCGCAGTGGTCGAATCGCCGTTCTCGCGCGTCCCTGTGTGGCGCACCGAGCCCGATAACATCATCGGTCTGTTGCATGCAAAGGACCTTTTGCGCGCCATTGAAGATTCAAGCGGCGATCTCGGCGACATCAAAATCGACGATGTCGTGCTCGACGCATGGTACGTCCCCAACACCACGACCTTGCAGGATCAATTGCAGGCGTTCCTCAAGCGCAAGTCGCATTTCGCGCTCGTCGTTGACGAATATGGCGTGGTGCTCGGACTCGTCACGCTCGAAGACATTCTCGAAGAGATTGTCGGCGACATTTCCGATGAGCACGATCCCGTTGTGCTCGGTATACGGCAGAATGCCGACGGCTCGATCACTGTCGATGGCTCAGTGCCGATCCGCGATCTCAACCGCGTCATGGGCTGGCAATTGCCGGATGAGGAAGCGACGACGATCGCGGGCCTCGTGATTCACGAAGCCCGCGCGATTCCGGAAATGGGGCAGATTTTCACCTTCCACAATTTCCGCTTCGAAGTTTTGCGCAAGACCCGCAATCGCCTCGCTGCGCTGCGGATCACGCCGATCGGCGCGACGGCACAGGTGCAAGCCTGAGCACTAAGCCTGAGCGCCGATTCGGCTCAGAAGGTTTCGCCGACCATCTCCTCACTCTTGGCCCAAAGCGCTTTCGCATGTTCGGGGTCGAGCGCGTAGGATCGTACGCCGCCGAGCATCAGGGTGTCGCCTTCAACCACCTCAGCCACATGGCAATCTTCGCAATAACGCCCGCCCACAGCTTCCGCCTTTGCCAGGACTCCGGCCCAAACCGTCGTCGCGGTGCCTTGCGGAATGGTCTTCAGTTCAAACGGCGGCGAGCCTTCGGGACGCTCCGCATTGATCTGGTCGAGCCGTTCCTGAATTCCATTCGGCGGAAGATGGCGAGAAAGTTCCGTCAGGATGCCGCCCGGATGCACCGCCGTGGCGCGAATGCCCGCATTCTTGTGCCGCCGGTCGAACTCGACCGAGAAAAGGATGTTCGCCGTCTTCGACCGGCCATAGGCGATGAACTCGCTATAGGGCGTGTGTTCGAAATTCGGATCGTCGAGATCGACATCGGCATAGCGATGCCCCGCCGATGACAGATTGACGAGCCGCGAGCCCGGTTTGAACAGCGAAACGATGCGGTTGACGAAGACGAAATGGCCCAGATGATTGGTGCCGAACTGCATCTCGAAACCGTCTTTCGTGAAGCTCTTCGGGCAGGCCATGACACCGGCATTGGCGATGACGAGATCGAACGGCCGGCCATCGGCCACGAGTGCATCCGCAGCAGCACGGACGCTGGCGAGCGAGGCGAGATCGAGTTCGACAAGTTCAAGACCGCCGCCATGTGCGGCCTGAGCGCGTACTTCCTCTGTTGCGGTCTTCGCCTTGGTAAGATCGCGTGCCGCGCCCACGACCTGCGCTCCGTGCGCGGCCAGCGTGCGGGCCGTCTCGATGCCGAGACCGGCCGAAACACCGGTGACAAGAACGCGCTTGCCACTGAGATCGACACCCTCGAGCACTTCCTCGGTCGTGGATTTTGCGCCGAATGTTTTGGACATATGATTCTCCATTGAAGGTTCAGTTTCACCAGGCCTCAGGGCCCTGATCGTCGAAAAATCCCGCATTTGGCCCATCGGCGGGCAGCGTCGCGAGTCTGATGATGACTTCGGCGGCCTGTTCAACGGTACGGTAGCCGGTGTTGCCGTTGAGGTCCGTCGCGGTGTAGCCGGGGTCCGCTGCATTGACCTTGAATCCGGTGGCGGCAAGTTCCTTCGCGAACGCCAATGTGATCGCGTTCAACGCCGTCTTCGAGGAATTGTAGCTGAGCAGATTGATCCCATAGAACTCGCTCGCGGGATCGGCCAGACGCGTGAGCGACGCGAGACCGCTGCTGACCATCACGATGCGCGGTGCGGACGATGTTTTGAGCAGGGGCAGGAACGCTTGTGTCACCCGCACCGGTCCGAAAACATTGACCTCGTAAACCGCCTTGATTGACGCGACCGTTTCCTCGCTTGGCGGCGTGTGAAGGTCGGCGACGATGCCCGCGTTGTTGATCAGGACATCGAGCCGATCCGTCTGGCCCCTGAGATCGCGCGCCGCCTTCACGACGCTTGCCTCATCCGCGACATCGATCTGCAGGAGACGGACATCGAGCCCCTCGCGCGTCAATGCCGTAGCCGCAGCCTCGCCCCGTGGCTTGTCGCGAGCGCCCAGCCAGACTGTGAAACCATCTTTAGCGAGGCGGCGGACGACCTCATAGCCAATGCCCTTATTGGCGCCGGTGACTAGCGCGGTTTTTAGTTCGGTCATGTAGGATTTCCCTTCGTGTGACCGATATCTGAGGGCGCGGGTCGCGTTTCGCGCCCGTGATCGCGTCGATCTCTTGCCTGATCCTCTCAAAAAGGGGCACACGGGGCCGAATACGCCTTGCCCTGTAGGCGCCCCGCGCCAATGTTCATCTCATGCTTGAACAATTGACGCTTCTGCGCGCCCTGACCGCGCGCCACGCCGAGGGCCGGAACAAAGAGACGGCAATTCCGCGCGTCGCGATTCACAAGGGCTGTGGACCGACGCAAAATTCGTCGGCGCTTTTCGAGCCGAAGCTCTGCCTCGTTTTGCAGGGCGCGAAGCAGATCATGATCGGGGATCAGCTTCTCTGTTACGATTCCGCGAATTATTTCATCGCATCCGTCGAACTGCCGGCTACAGGACGGATTATCGAGGCCAGCCCCGAGCGCCCCTATCTCGGCCTGACCCTGACGCTCGATTGGCAAAATCTCGCGGCGCTGATTGCCGATACGACTGAGCGTCGCGAACCGCCAGGAATGGGCTTTTGCGTCAGCCCGGTGACGCCGCAGCTTCTCGACGCGTGGCTGCGTCTCATGCATCTTCTTGAGACGCCCGATGACATCCCCGTGCTCGCGCCGCTTTGCGAGCGCGAAATTCTTTATCGTCTGCTGCAAGGCCCGCAGGGTGGCGTGTTGCGCCAGATCGTCAAAGCCGACAGCCGTCTCTCGCAGATCAGGCGGGCCGCCGCGTGGATCCGCGAGAATTATGATCAGACTTTGCGGATCGAAAATCTTGCGGCTTTATCCGGCATGAGTCCGGCCTCGTTCCATCGCCATTTCAAGGCGGCGACGGCGATGAGTCCGCTCCAATATCAAAAGATGCTTCGGCTGCAGCACGCCCGGCAAATGCTGATCGCCAGCGGCGATGCGACCCGTGCCGCATATACCGTCGGCTACGAAAGCGCTTCCCAGTTCAGCCGCGAATATGCGCGCATGTTCGGCGCGCCGCCAGCCCGCGACGCGCAGCGTCTGCGCGGCGGCGAGTCCCTGCAGGACGACATGATTGCGAGCGCTTAGCGCCTACTTGAAGGCCACTTTCAGCACTTCGTAGCTCTTGCCGCCGCCGGGCGTATTGACCTCAACGGTATCGCCGACTTTCTTGCCGATCAGGGCGCGGGCGGTCGGTGACGTGATCGACACGCGGCCGGACTTCACGTCCGCCTCGCTCTCGCCGACGATCTTATAAACTTTCTTTTCTTCCGTATCCTCGTCGACGAGCGTCACCGTGGCGCCGAACTTGACCGTGTCCCCGGAAAGTTTCGAGACGTCGATCACCTCGGCGCGCGAAAGCTTGTCCTCAAGCTCGGCGACGCGGCCCTCGTTCAGCGATTGGGCTTCTTTGGCGGAATGATATTCGGCATTTTCCGAAAGGTCGCCATGCGCGCGGGCCTCGGCGATCGCCTGGATGATACGCGGCCGTTCCTCCTGCTGGCGCCGCCTCAACTCTTCCGACAGATCGGAATAGCCTTGTACGGTCATCGGAACTTTTTCCATTCTTTCAATCTCTTCTTGGACCGGCGGTCATCGCCGTTGGTTGAACCTAAATATTCCGCCTGCCCATACCGATAGCGAGCCCGGCGGGACGCAGCCTCGCGCGCCCGCTGCCCTACGCTCTCAAAACAGGATCTTTCGCCGTTCGGTTGTCCGGCACGGCAACGGATCAGACAGTTTAACGCATTCTTCCCGCGAAACGCGACGGTTTCAATTGCAAATGCAAAGGCAAGCGCGTGCCGCCGGTGGCCGTGACCGAACGTCGCGGTGGCGCGACGACGGATGGAGCGCCTCGCCGCCAACGACCGTTATATTCCAGTAAGTTAGGCTCTCGCGGCCGGCATCAGGCGAAATAATCCTGCAACGCCTTGACCTCCAGATCGCCGGCTTTGTACCCGACGATCGCCTCGCTGGCAGCCATGGCCCCCGCGAGCGTCGTGTAATAAGGCACTTTGTGAAGCAGCGCCGCACGACGGAGCGAGCGGGAATCGGCCAAGGCCTGCGCCCCTTCCGTCGTGTTGAAGACGAGCTGGACGCCGCCATTCTTGATCGCATCGACGATGTGCGGACGGCCCTCGGAAACCTTGTTGACCTTCTGCGTCGGGATGCCCTGGCTTTCGAGGAAGCGGGCGGTGCCGCCCGTCGCGCAGAACTTGAAGCCGATCCCGAGCAATTTCTTCGCCGCCGGCACGATACGCGGCTTGTCACTATCACGCAGCGAGATGAAGACGGTGCCGGACACTGGCACTTTGGTGCCGCCACCGAGCTGGCTTTTGGCGAACGCGATAGCGAACGAGCGATCGAGGCCGATGACTTCGCCGGTCGAGCGCATCTCCGGCCCGAGCACAGTATCGACGCCCGGGAACCGCGCAAAAGGAAATACCGCCTCCTTCACCCCGACGTGGCCGAGCGGCTTCGAGACGAGATGGAAGCTCGCAAGGCTCTCGCCGGCCATCACCCGCGACGCGATCTTGGCGATTGGAATGCCAACCACCTTGGCAACGAACGGCACGGTGCGCGAGGCGCGAGGATTGACCTCAAGGACGTAAATCTCGTTGTCCTTGAGCGCATATTGCACGTTCATCAGGCCGCCGACGTTGAGCGCCAGTGCGAGCTTCCTCGTCTCGTCTTCGAGGCGCGCGATCATGTCCGGCGCGAGCGAGTGCGGCGGCAGCGAACAGGCGCTATCGCCGGAATGGATGCCCGCCTCTTCGATGTGTTCCATGATGCCGCAGACGAAGACATCCTTGCCGTCGCAGAGCGCATCGACATCGATCTCGACCGCATCTGAGAGATAACGGTCGAAGAGCAGCGGGTTTTTGCCGAGCACCGTGTTGATCTGCCCGGTCTTGTCGTTGGGATAGCGCGCCTTGATGTCCGACGGCACGAGGCCCGGCAGGGTTTCGAGCAGATAATCGTCGAACGTCGTCGCGTCGCGAATGATCGCCATGGCGCGACCGCCTAGGACATAGGACGGCCGCACGACGAGCGGCAGGCCGAGGTCGGCGGCGACGAGACGCGATTGTTCGACCGAATAGGCAATGCCATTCATTGGCTGTTTCAGCCCGAGCTTGTCGAGCAGGCGCTTGAAGCGGTCGCGGTCCTCGGCGAGATCGATCGAATCGACGCTGGTGCCGAGGATCGGAATTTCCGCCTGCTGCAAAGCCGCGGCGAGCTTCAGCGGCGTCTGGCCGCCGAACTGCACGATGGCGCCGCGTAGCCGCCCGGCCGAACGCTCGACGTCTAGAATCTCCAGCACATCTTCGGCGGTCAGCGGCTCGAAATAAAGCCGGTCGGACGTGTCGTAATCCGTCGAGACGGTCTCGGGATTACAATTGATCATGATCGTTTCGTAGCCGGCCGCGCGAAGCGCGAAGCTCGCGTGGCAGCAGCAATAATCGAACTCGATTCCCTGGCCGATACGGTTCGGGCCGCCGCCGAGGATCACGATCTTTTCGCGCGCCGACGGCCGCGCCTCGTTGGCGAGGACGCCGGCAAATGGCGTCTCGTAGGTCGAGTACATATAGGCGGTGGGCGAGGCGAATTCGGCCGCGCTCGTATCGATGCGCTTGAAGGCAGGGCGCACGTCGAGCTTGTGCCGCAACGCCCGCACGCTCGCTTCGTCTGTGCCAGTAAGCGTCGCAAGCCGTGTATCGGAAAAACCCGCGGCCTTGAGCATCCGCAGATTCTCGGAATCCTGCGGCAGACCGAGACTCTTTACCTTGTCCTCGAGATCGACGATCTCCTTGACGCGGGCGATGAACCACCGGTCGATCTTGCAGGCGTCGTGGATTTCGTCGAGCGACATGCCGTAGCGCAACGCCTGCGCCACGACGAGCAGGCGATCCGGCGTCGGTCGTCCGAGTGCCGCGCGCAGAACCTTATGCCTATCGTCAAGCTCGATGCCTTCGATCTCGACTTCATCGAGACCGGTGAGGCCGGTTTCGAGCGAGCGCAGCGCTTTCTGCAAGCTCTCCGCGAACGTGCGGCCGATCGCCATCGCCTCGCCGACCGATTTCATCGCCGTCGTCAGGAGCGGCTCGGCGCCGGGAAATTTCTCGAAGGCGAAACGCGGAATTTTGGTGACGACGTAATCAATCGTCGGCTCGAACGAAGCGGGCGTTGCGCCGCCGGTGATGTCGTTGGCGATCTCGTCGAGCGTGTAGCCGACGGCGAGTTTCGCCGCGACCTTGGCGATCGGGAAGCCCGTCGCTTTGGAGGCCAGCGCCGACGAGCGCGAGACGCGCGGGTTCATCTCGATCACGATGAGGCGGCCGTTTTCGGGATTGACGGCGAATTGAACGTTCGAGCCGCCGGTCTCGACGCCGATCTCGCGCAAAACCGCGATCGAGGCGTCGCGCATGATCTGATATTCTTTGTCGGTCAGCGTCAGCGCCGGCGCAACGGTCATCGAATCGCCGGTGTGAATGCCCATCGGATCGATGTTCTCGATCGAGCAGATGATGATGCAATTATCCGCCTTGTCGCGGACCACTTCCATCTCGAATTCCTTCCAGCCGAGCACGCTTTCCTCCACCAGCACTTCGCTGGTGGGCGAGGCGTCGATGCCGCGCTCGATGATCTCGATGAATTCCTGCTTGTTATAGGCAATGCCGCCGCCGGTGCCCCCCATTGTAAAGGAAGGACGGATGATCGCCGGCAGGCCGATATCCTCCAGCGCTTCCAGCGCCTGGATCAGCGTCTTGATCTGATGCGAGCGCGGCGTCGCAAGGCCGATGCGGGTCATCGCCTCGCGGAACCGCTCGCGGTCCTCCGCCTTGTCGATCGCTTCCGCCGTCGCCCCGATCATTTCGACATTATATTTTTCGAGGACACCCATTTTCTGCAGCGAGAGCGCGCAATTGAGCGCCGTCTGCCCGCCCATCGTCGGGAGAAGCGCGAAGCCGCCCGGCACCGCATCGCGTTCCTTGGCGATGATCTTGGCGACGACCTCAGGCGTGATCGGCTCGACATAGGTACGGTCGGCAAGATCGGGGTCGGTCATGATCGTCGCGGGATTGGAATTGACGAGGACGATCCGATAGCCCTCGTCGCGCAGAGCCTTGCAGGCCTGGGTCCCGGAATAATCGAATTCGCAAGCCTGGCCGATGACGATCGGGCCGGCACCAATGATCATAATTGTCGAAATATCCGTCCGGCGGGGCATAGGTCGGGTTCGTCTCCTCATCCGGGCGCGCCGGAAGGCCGCTCCGCAGAGGCGGCGCGGCTAAATTTGCGAGTTATCGGCTAGAGCGATTGCTCTAAAGAAGAAAAGCCGCCCTGTGAACCCCCGGCTTTCAGCGCGCTTTCCGACCGGATGAGTACATCCGGCCGATAAGAAATCGCGGCAATTCATAATGTTGGCGCAAGTTCCGATCGAAAAAGTCGCACAGCTTTTTCGGGACATGCTCTAGGACAAATCGACCGCGTGGGCCTTCAAGTCCGCCAGATCGCAATAAGCGAGAGCACCTTCATGCGTCGCTTTCAGCGCGACACGCGGCGCCTGACCGGCCTCGAACGCCTCCTGCCAGCGCGGCGCGCAGAGGCACCAGCGGTCCCCCGGCTGAACGCCGGCAAAGTCATAATCCGGCGCGGGCGTCGAAAGGTCATTGCCGTTCGCCTTTGAGAAGGCGAGAAAATCCGCCGTTGCCACGATGCAGATTGTGTGGCTGCCGGCATCTTCCCGCGACGTGTCGCAGCAGCCATTGCGGAAGAACCCCGTCAACGGATTGAACGAGCAGCTTTCGAGCGGCTCGCCAAGGACATTGCGGGCCGGTCGGCGGCCGCCGTCTGAGGTATCTCTGAGCATGAATTCCGTGCCCCGAATTCGTAGAGCAGAAAGGCAGATTTGTTGCGCAAACGCAACAAAGCCTAGGCCACCCGACGCCCGCGGATCTGATGGCAGAAGTCACGCGACCGGATGAGCAGCCGCTCCGTCTGTTCCGACAAAGAATTGGTCGCCTGCAGCATTTCGGCGGCGATCCGTTCGCTTTCGCCGGTCGATTGGGCCACCGCCTCGAGCGTGCTGGAGAGTTGATGCGCCTCGCCGGCCGTGGCCGAAACAAATTCACCGATCTTTCCGGCAGCCTCTTCACGCAGCGCCATACCTTCGCGGATCGTCTCGGTGATCGCGCCGATGCGGCCGATGCGCTCGACTGTTACGCCGACCGCTTTGACGACATGCTCCGTCGCCAAGCGGACGCCGCCAAGCCGGGTTGCAATGTCGGCCGCGGCGCGCGACGTCTCCTGCGCCAAGGCTTTGACCTCGCCGGCGACGACGGCAAAACCGCGCCCGGCCTCGCCGCAGCGCGCCGCCTCGATCGTGGCGTTGAGCGCGAGCAAATTGGTTTGATAGGCGACGCCGCCGATGAAATCGGCGATCTGGCCAATGGTTTCGACGGCCTGGGCGAGATCGCGCGCCGAGGTGGACGTGACCTGGCCATCGTTGGCCGCCCTCGCGGCAATCTGATTGGCGTTGAAAAAATCCTGATTGGCAGCATCGACGAGGGTGCTGAATTCCTGCGACGCGAAGCCGAGAGCTTCCACCATTTCGACGCTGACGCGCGACGAGCGAACGACATGCTTCGTGCGATCGTCGGTTGAATGAGCGATATCGCGCATCGCCGCCGCGTAGCGCTGGAGTTCGGCCGTCGCCGTCGACAAGGCGTCGATAACTTGCAAGACGTCGTCCTGGAAGACATCGACGAAATGTTCGCGCTCCGCTTGCAGCGCCTGGTGGGCACGGGTTTCGGCTGAACGGGTCTCTGCCTCCAGCGTCCTCAACGCACGGCCTTTATCGCGAAGAACCTCGATGGCACGCGCCATATCACCCACTTCGTCCGAGCCGCGCGTATAACCGATCTCAGCATCGAGCTGCCCGGACGCGATCGCCCGCATGGCGGTGGCAAGCCGCAAAATTGGCCTTGCGACAGCCAGCGAGGCCCAGAGCAGCGCGCCCAAAAAGCAGATGATGAAGCCGGCGGCGAAAAACGCGCTGAGGCGCTGAAAATGCGGATTGGTCACATTGTCGACATGGACAATGCGGTCGTTCATGTTACCGGCGATTTCATTTGAGACGTGATTGAGCGACGCTTCGAGATCATCGCGCAATGGGCCGAAGCGATAATCAATCTGAAATTCCGGCGCTTCGCCGCCCGCGGGCCGGTGCGCGAACGTTTCGAGGAACGCAAGCATCTTGTCGAAGCGCGTGGATATGCCGTCGAGGTCATCCTGCGATTCCGGCAGGAAGGCATGGGCAATCGCAATCCAATTGCGGAAACGCTTCGCTTCGTCGCGGAACGCCCATGTCGTCTGCTGCGCGGTGTCCGCATCAGCATGCGCAAGTTCATAGGCGAAGGCGGTGAAATTTGCTTCCGAGGCCTTGGCTTCGACGATTGCGACGCGGGCTGGATATTGGCGATGAATGATGTCGAGGCGGAGATCCCGCAGGACACCGAATTCATGCCAGAAGATGGAAGCACAGATCGCCGTCAAGACGGCGAACGTAATGATGACCGCGGCAAACCGGTGGATGAGCCGCAACTTTGGAACGAATGTTTGCACTTGAATCTGCTGGATGGCGAATCGGATGCGCGGTGCACCCTAAGCTTAAAGGGGTTAGCGAAACGTGTTGCTCTGGTGTGACAGCGTTTCGGAAGGGCCCCGCTGCCGCGGCTTTGCAATCCCATTGTTGTCCAATTGCAACAGACTTCCGTGGGTCGCTTTGCTATATCGAATCCACTGGCTGCCTGTTCTGCCGGTCGGGGGCGACGGCACAGACACAGGGCGCGGGGGGCAAAAGCCCGGTTCCGAGGGGGGAACCGGGCTTTTTCGCGTCTGGAGCCCAAGAAGGATTGCGCAAAACAAAACGGCCCAGTTTGACCTGGGCCGTTCCGTCATATCGGGTCGCGACGACTGAACCTTAGACGACGCGAAAATCAGACAAGACTTGCGCAGAACCGCTGAATCTTGGTGCAGGCGTCTTCGAGGGCCTCGGTCGAGGCGGCATAAGACACGCGGAAGTTCGGGCCGAGACCAAAGGCCGAGCCCTGCACCACAGCGACGCCCTCCGCCTCTAAAAGCGACGCGACGAAATCTTCGTCATCGGAGATTTTCTTGCCGTCCGGCGTCTTGCGGCCAATCGCTTCGGCAATCGACGGATAGACGTAGAACGCGCCCTCTGGCGACGGGCATTTCAGATATTTTGCCTGGTTCAACATCGAGACCACGAGATCGCGCCGCGTCTCGAAAATCTTCCGCCGTTCAGGGATGAAATCCTGCGGCCCGTTGAGGGCTTCAACCGACGCCCATTGCGCGATCGAACAGGCGCCGGACGTCTGCTGGCCTTGCAGCATGTCCATCGCCTTGATGAGCTTGTCCGGACCGGCGGCATAACCGATACGCCAGCCGGTCATAGCATAGGATTTCGACACGCCGTTCATGGTCAACGTGCGATCCATGAGATTCGGCTCGACCTGCGCCACGGTGACGAATTTGAAATCGCCGTAGATCAGATGCTCGTAGATGTCGTCGGTCAACACCCACACATGCGGATGACGCAGCAAAACATCGGTCAGCGCCTTCAGCTCGTCGTGCGTGTAGGCCGCGCCGGAGGGATTCGACGGCGAATTGAGGATGAGCCATTTGGTCTTCGGCGTAATCGCGCGGTCGAGGTCGGCGGCCTGCAGTTTGAAGCCACGCTCCATCGTCGTCGCGACAGGCACAGGTGTGCCACCGGCAATCGCCACCATGTCGGGATAGCTCACCCAATAAGGCGCCGGAATGATCACTTCATCGCCGACATTGAGCGTCGCGAGAAACGCATTGAAGAGAATATGCTTACCGCCGGTCCCGACGATCGTTTGCGAGGCCTTATAGTCGAGCCCGTTTTCGCGCTTGAACTTTGCGGCGATCGCCTCGCGCAACGGCTGGATGCCGAGCACCGGCGTATATTTCGTCTCGCCACGCTGGATGGCGGTGATGGCGGCTTGCTTGATGTTCTCGGGCGTGTCGAAGTCGGGCTCGCCGACCGACAGCGAGATGATGTCGCGCCCGGCGGCTTTCAGTTCGCGCGCTTTCTGCGTCGCCGCGATGGTCGCGGACGGCTTAACACGCAGAAGGGCGTCGGAAATGAAGGCCATGACGATGAGTTCCTCGGTGGATGTCGCGTGAGCTTTTAGCGCGGCGAAGCGGCCGCGAGCGCGGGCGGAACATAGGTTCGCGCCTGCGAGACGGCAATAAAAAAGCGTGGGGGCTATTCCGCCGGCACGGGCGCCGGAGCCAGTGCGAACCGGGGGGCGAGGCCGCCGGTGACGATTCCGAGCCCAAGGAACGCGACCACCGCGCCGCCGATGAGATCGCAAAGATAATGATCCCCGTTGCTCGGGGCGCCGAAAATCAGAAGGGCGTTGACGGCAAAGAAGGGCACCGCCAGCGCCCGAATGGGCAGGACGGCCCAGACCGTCACCAGCGCCAACGCGGTGTGAAACGACGGAAACGACACAAGCCCGCGCAAGTCGTTCAGCGGCAGCGTTCGCATGGTGCCGTCCCGCAAGGCCAGGACATGAGGCACGGATTGCCAGCCAGTGCGCGGATTGCCGAACGCCGGCAGTAGGGTGTCGGGTATGTTGAAATAGGCGTAGGGCCCAAGGCTCGGGAAAATTGCAGCCGTCGCAATCACGATCGTCGCTGTCAGGGCAAAGAGCACCGCGTAGGCACGCAAACGGGCGATCCGGTGCGTCGCTGACAAGGCGATGACCGTAATCACGATCTGCGCCATCGACGTATTGTAGGCGAATTCCAGCACATGAGCGAGACGCGGTCGTTCGGCGACGAAGGCGAGATGCGCGGGAAAATCGAACCCGAGGGCGTGATCTGCTGCCGCAAAATCGCTGTCACGCAGCGGCAGCGACAAGGCCGTCGAAAAATAACTCAAAAGCTCAAGGCCCAGCGTAAAGATGACGAGAAACGCCGCGGTCTCTATCAGGGCCGCGAGTGACGCGTCAGGACGCAAAAGGGCATAGATCCCCCAGAGCCCGCACAAGGCCGCGAAGATTGCGGCGTCCCGGAGCAATGGCATGGGGGCGGCGTGAAAACCCGCCAACGGCAGCCAGAGGCAATCGATGAGGACGATCCCAGCCGCAAGCGCCCAGGCGTAATTCATCGCCATTCGCATATCGCCGTCTTGCGCTGGAATTTTCGTGATCATTCGCGGCTCCGCCGGCCGGAAGATGCCGCGGGAATCGGCAAGAAACTGTAAAATCGGACGGACAAACCGGGCAGGTAATATTTGTCACGAATACGTAAAGCTGAAGGCTCGGGTTTAAGCCGACGTGTTCAATAAATTTCAGTCCTGTTCGCCAAAAATTCTTCTTTGACGTTACCGTAACTATACCGCGATCCAGTCGGAAAAATTTTCATCAATTTTATTGCCCGTCTCGTAATGCGGCGCGCAGGCGGCGTACGCCGCTACCGACAGAAAATCTTAAATCATTGTTTTATATGATATTTAGCGTGCCGTTGAGCGCCGCAGGCCTCGGGCAATGGCGGGCGATGGAACGTAAAAGACATCCAAAGGTTGAGTCGAAAGAGGCAAAAACGGCCTCTGACTGCGCCATTCAGATCACTGTCAAGAATTTTGATGCACGTTTTGAAACCTTTTTCCTCGATGTGGCGTTCGGGAGACGTACGAGATGTTTACTGCCAAGCCAGCAAAGATAGTCGCGTCAAGACCGCCGCCGGGCTCTCCAATGTGCTTTTGCGCACAGGCAAAGGAGGGGGAACCCAATAACTATAGGCGGTCTTCGAGGCCGCGTGCTGAGAGGAGTTGGGAATGTCGATTGCGGATCACTTTGATCATACGCCGGACGCAGGTTTCGTCCGCAGCTACGATACGCGCTCCGCGCGTCGACAGTTTCAGGTTTCGTTGGCGCTGGCTGTCGTTCTCGGCATCTCCGCCTTCGCGCTGGGTCTTCTGGTCCGCTTCGATCCGCCGGCCGGCGTTTCGCAGGCACCGATCGCGGCCCATGACGTTCATTTCGCCGGCGTGATGCCGAGCCTTTTGGGTTTCGCGCCGCGCTCTTAGGCGGTGCAAAGTTACCACGACCCCCGATGCCCCCCGTAGGAGGTCGTGTCTGAGGGCCGCGCTCCCTAAAAGGACGCGGCCCTTTCTTTTTGCCTCCAGTCACACCTGGAAGCAGAAAGGGTCGAGTTTCCGCGATGGCATCAATCGTTTCGTAGGAGGCGGTTGGTAGTCTGCGGCCATGTCAATGCCGCCCGCAAAATCCTTCGGCCGCCGCACCTGGACGGAAAGCCCGACGCGCCCCGCGCGTACTGTTTCAGAGTCGCCGCGCGCTTCTGCTGCGAACTTGCCATCGAACCTGCCGCCAGATCTCGTCGCAGCTCTCGTTCGCGGCTCCGGGCCTCATCCCGCCATCTCCGCAAGCCAGGCAGCCGTTACCAGTGTGGCCTGGTCGGTCCGAGCCGCCGTTCTCGGCGGGTTGATCGTCGGCCTTATCAATGCCGCGGCCCGTGCCACGACCTTTTTGAGCTTTGGCGGCCTTGCCGGCGCCGATAAGCTGCCGCTGGAAAATACACTCCTCAATCAATTCGCGCCTGAAGCACTAGGCCACGCGACGCTTGGGCAGGGCACGGTGCCGATCGCCGTACTCGTCGCCCTGGCCGGCCTCTGGGGCGGCGCCCGCGCCAGCGCCTTCGCGCTTTTGTTTGCGCATAAAATCCTCACGCGCCTCGGCCAGACCAGCCTTGTCGCCTATAGTCTCGGCGGCGCGGCGGCGTCTCTGGCCTATGCGCTCATCGCTGCGCTCTTCTGGGCCGAAACGACGCCCCTCTCGATCCTCATCGAAACACTCTCGGGCCTCGGCGCCGGCTTTTTCTATCGGCTTTTTGCACCGACCGAGCGCGGCTGATTCCGCTTCACACTCGGGCGGTGCGCACCCATATTGGGCCTATGCCCAAACCACCCCGCAAAGCCAGCCGCAGCAAGGCCGGAAAGCCCGAATTGAAGCCGCTCGGCGACCATCTGGCATCGCTGCTGAACCCGGCGCTGACCAGCACGCCGCCGACCGGCTTTGCCGAGGCGCCGGCGACTTACCTCGCTGCGCTCGGAACAAGCGGGGTCGAGGCTACAGCGGCGTCACTGAAAGATCTGCTCGAACGCGGCGATCCCAATCTGCGCGACAAGGCGCCGTGGATGCCGCACCGGCCGCAGCGGCCGGAGAAGTCGGAAGGCGGCGTCGAGTTCAAGCTCGTCTCGGAATATGAGCCGAAGGGCGACCAACCCGTCGCGATCGAGGAGCTTGTCGCCGGCGTCAACAGTGCCGAGCGCGATCAGGTGCTGCTCGGCGTCACCGGCTCCGGCAAGACCTTTACGATGGCGCAGGTGATCGCCCGCACGCAGCGCCCGGCATTGATCCTGGCGCCGAACAAGACGCTGGCGGCGCAGCTTTACGGCGAGTTCAAGAGCTTCTTCCCCGAGAATGCGGTCGAATATTTCGTCTCCTATTACGACTATTACCAGCCGGAAGCCTATGTGCCGCGTTCGGACACATATATCGAGAAAGAATCCTCGATCAACGAGCAGATCGATCGGATGCGTCACGCGGCGACGCGCGCGCTGCTCGAACGCGACGACGTGATCATCGTCGCCTCCGTCTCCTGCATTTACGGCATCGGTTCGGTCGAAACCTATACGGCGATGACCTTCACGGTGAAGGTCGGCGAACGCATCGACCAGCGGCAATTGATCGCCGATCTCGTCGCGCTCCAATACAAGCGCTCGGGCGGCGATTTCTACCGCGGCGTCTTCCGCGTGCGCGGCGATACGATCGAATTGTTTCCGGCGCATTATGAAGACCGCGCTTGGCGCGTCGGTTTCTTTGGCGACGAGATCGAATCGATCGTCGAATTCGATCCTCTGACCGGGCACAAGACGCAGGATCTCGAATTCATCAAGATCTACGCGAATTCGCATTACGTCACGCCGCGCCCAACGCTGATTCAATCGATCAAGGGCATCAAGGAAGAATTGAAGCAGCGCCTCGCCGAGCTTTATGCCACGGGCCGCTTGCTGGAGGCGCAACGGCTCGAACAGCGCACGATCTTCGATCTGGAAATGATGGAGGCGACCGGCTCCTGCGCCGGCATCGAGAATTATTCGCGCTATCTGACTGGCCGCCAACCCGGCGAGCCGCCGCCGACGCTGTTCGAATATCTGCCGGACAATGCGCTCGTCTTCACCGATGAGTCACACGTCACCGTGCCGCAGATCGGCGGCATGTATCGCGGCGACTTCCGCCGCAAGGCGACGCTGGCGGAATATGGCTTTCGTTTGCCGTCGTGCATGGATAACCGGCCCCTGCGTTTCGAGGAATGGGACGCGATGCGGCCGCAATCCATCCACGTCTCGGCGACGCCAAGCAAATGGGAAATGGAACGCGCCGGCGGCGTGTTCGTCGAACAGGTGATCCGTCCGACCGGCCTCATCGATCCGCCGGTCGAAATCCGCCCCGCGCGCGCGCAGGTGGACGATCTTCTTGGCGAAGTCCGCGAGGTTTCGCGGCAAGGCTATCGCTCGCTGATTACCGTGCTGACCAAACGCATGGCGGAAGATTTGACCGAATATCTGCATGAGCACGGCGTGCGCGTGCGCTATATGCACTCCGACATCGATACGCTCGAGCGAATCGAGATCATCCGCGATCTTCGCATCGGCGCCTTTGACGCGCTCGTCGGCATCAACCTTCTGCGCGAGGGTCTCGACATTCCCGAATGTGCTCTCGTCGCCATTCTCGACGCCGACAAGGAAGGTTTTCTGCGCAGCGAAACCTCGCTGGTGCAAACGATCGGCCGCGCCGCGCGCAATGTCGATGGCCGCGTGATCCTTTATGCCGATCAGATCACCGGCTCGATGCAGCGGGCGATGGCCGAGACGAGCCGCCGTCGCGAGAAACAGGAACAGTTCAACGTCGAGCACAACATCACGCCTGAATCGATCAAACGCGGCATTCAGGACATTCTTGGCTCTGTCGCCGAGCGCGATCATGTGACTGTCGATGCAGGACTGGCGCAGGCCGGCAATCTCATCGGCCATAATTTCAAGGCCACGATGGCCGATCTCGAACGCGAGATGCGCGATGCGGCCGCCGATTTGAACTTCGAGAAAGCGGCGCGGCTACGCGACGAGATCAAGCGGCTGCAATCGGTCGAACTTGCGATTTCCGACGATCCGCTGGCAACGCAATCCGATGTCGAGCGCGAGGCCGGCGGCTATCGCGGGCCACGCCCGTTTGGCGACGCTGCGAACATGCCGGCGAACCGGCCGCACAAGCCGACCGATTCCGAAATGGGACCGCATAATTTCGGTGGCGGCGAAGCCAAGCCGCGCAGCTCTGCCGGACGCGGCGGAACGCGCGCGTGGAAGGGCAAGAAGCAGGGATAGCTTTGGGTACGTCATTGCGAGCAAAGCGAAGCAATCCAGAATTCAATTCTGGTGTTGCCTCTGGATTGCTTCGGCGCCCGCACGCCTCGCAATGACGGCGGGCGTACGCCGCAAAATAATTCCCGCAACCATTTTGCTCGCGGTCGCGTTGGTCGCGGCCATGTTTCACTTTCGCTCAAAACCCCAAACCGCGGCGGCGCTGTGCGGCGGCAGCCTCTATACGCTGAGCTATAGCGGCGGCACGCCGCATATCGACATCGAGATCGGCGGCACCCCGGCCCGCGCCATGCTCGATTATGGCGCTACGAAAAGCTCACTGCGCGCCAGGGCGCCGGCGGAGGTGGGTCGTATCGTAAAAATGGAAACCTCCCTGCCGCTTGAGGGCGAAGGCGAGTTTCTGACGCGCCATACCGATCCGGATACGGATGCGATCATCGGCACCGATCTTCTCGGGCGTTTCACATTGGCGCTCGATGCACACACAGCGGCGATTTCAACCAAGCCCTGCGCCGCATCGGGTTTGAAAGCCGCCGGTTTCGCACCGATCGATCAGCGCGGCTTCTTCGCACCCGATCGCACGCGCGTTGCGAGGGACCGACCCAATGTGCCGGTCGTCTTCATCCAGCTTGGCGACACGAAGACCTGGGCGCAGATCGACACAGGTTATGACGACGATCTCTATCCCACTTCGCTCGACATCAACGAGCCGTTTTACAACGAATTGCTGGCAAGCGGCGTGGCGCTGACGCCCGAAGGCTTTGTGACGGTCAAGACCTGCGCCGGGTTCGAGAGCCGCCCGATCTATTCCAGCGCTCAATCGCTTGTGATCACCGATGAGGCCGGCATACCTGTTACCGGGACGCGCAAATATTATCTCATCGTCAAGCCGGTCAACATGTGCGGCGGCATCGCCAACCGGGCGACGCCGGCGGCGCAACTTGGCAGTTCTTTCATGAACCTATTCCAGTCCATTGTCTTCGATCCCAATGGGCAGATGGTCTGGCTCAAGAAAAACTGAAGCATGCACTTCACCGCTCTCGATGAGGAGCGCGATCATGATCAGAACATTCGCGCTGACCGCGATCCTGTTCGCCTCGCAAATCTTCGCTTGGCCGACCTTCGCCGCGCAGCAATTGATGCCCGCGCCCTATCCCGGCCAGCTCGGCGGCAATGCGCAGGAATCGCAGCCGTCTGGATCAGGTGACGGCACGCATCAGGAACTCGTGCCCGAACCCGCGCCGCAGGCCAAAGGACCCGACGCACTCGACGATCCACGGCCAATTACAGGCAGCCAGCATCAGCAAATCGCGCCGCATCCCTACCGCCGGCAGGATTGGTGCGGCGGCGCGAGTTCCTGCTCTATTGAGCGTTGATCTGATCGGGCAGCATCCGCGCGAGATACCCATCCTTACGGAAGGCGACATGCCAGACGATCCCGACAAGATGCGCGAACAAAAAGAAATAGACGAGATATTGGCCGGCAAGATGAATGTCGTTCGCTGTCTTCGCTAGGCTTTTGTCTTCCGGCAACAGCGGCAGCGGCAGCCCAAAGAACGAGACCGCGTGTCCGCTTGCACTTGAGGCGATATAGCCGGTCACCGGCATGACGATGAAAATCAGATAGAGAAAAACGTGCGTCGCGTGCGCGAGGCCGATCTCCCATTTGGCGGTCCAATCCGGTAGCGGCGGGGGCTTGCGCATGCCGCGCCAGACGAGCCGCGCTATGATCAGTGCAAGCGCCAGCATTCCGAAGGATTTGTGGAAGAAAATAAACACATGATGGTTCGGCGCCTCCCGACCCATATGCGCGATGATCCAGCCAAGCGGAATCGTCGTGAAGATGACAAGCGCCGTCAGCCAATGGAGAAGCTGCGCGGATGCGTTATAGCGACCCGTCACGCCACGCCCGATTTTTTGCAACATGGAAGACGCCTTCTGGAATTGCGATGGAGGCGTCCTTTAACGCGGCGGCCGGCATAACGGGAAGAGCGCAACGTCGCACCGCCGTAGAATGTGAACGGCCTATCACCCAGCCGTCTTCCACGCCGGAAATGGGTCGGGGAGCCGTTTCCACGCTGCTAACGGCATCTCTTTAGCGTTGCCGTCGCCAACGAGGCAGGCATCAAGCGCCTTGCGGATCGCGGCCTCGTTCATGCTCGCGCCGATGAACACGATCTCTTGCCGGCGGTCGCCATAAACCTTGTCCCAATTCTTCGCGACGGATTCGCGCCATTCGGGATGATCCGGCCAGCGGGTCTTCGGCACAGCCGCCCACCAGAAGCCCATCGCCTCATTGCGCACGAGAGCGCCCGCCTGGCTGAGTTCGCCGCACCAGTCCGGCCGTGTCGCGAGCCAGAAATGTCCTTTGGCGCGGATGACGCCCGGCCAGCTTGAATTGATGAATTTGTGGAATTTTGCCGGGTGAAACGGGCGCCGCGCACGATAGACGAAGCTGCCGATTCCATATTCCAACGTCTCCGGCTTGTGATCGGCGAAGCCGTAAAGTTCTTTGTACCAAAGCGGATGCTGCTGCGCTTTCTCGTAATTGAAACGGCGCGTATCGAGCACGCGGCTAAGATCGACTTTGGCCATCGTCGCTTCGATCAAATCCGCGTCGGGATTGAGCGCCCGCACGATCTTGCGCGCCGCATCGAGGTCTTCGGGCGTCGCGACATCGGTCTTGTTCAGGATAACGACATCGGCAAATTCGATCTGATCGACCAGAAGATCGACCAAAGCCCGCTCGTCCTCCTCGCCAAGCGACTCGCCACGATCCTTGAGGAAATCGGCCGACGCATAATCCTTGAGAAGGTTCACTGCATCGACGACCGTGACCATCGTGTCGAGGCGGGCGAGATCGCTGAGGCTTCGGCCGTCTTCGTCGCGGAAGTCGAAGGTTGCAGCGACCGGCAACGGTTCGGAAATGCCGGTCGATTCAATCAGCAAATAATCGAATTGCTTGTCTTCGGCCAAACGCCGCACTTCGGCGAGAAGATCATCGCGCAGCGTGCAGCAGATGCAGCCATTCGTCATCTCCACGAGCTTCTCGTCGGTGCGCGAGAGATTGGCGCCGCCCTCACGCACGAGATCGGCGTCGATATTCACTTCGCTCATATCATTGACGATGACCGCGACGCGACGGCCGGTCCGATTGTTGAGTACGTGATTGAGAAGCGTCGTCTTGCCGGCACCGAGGAAACCGGAAAGCACGGTTACGGGAAGTCTGTCGTCGATCGCCGTCGTCATCCATCACCATTGATCATGTTCGCCGCGCGAGCGCGCGGCCTGCCGCTCCGTTTTCGGGCGATGAAAATATGTAACAATATAACATATCTGGATGCAAGTCGGACAAGGCGAATGCAGGAAGATGGATTATTGCTGCATGTCCCAATCGGCGGGCCGGCCCTCCGGCACAAACGCGCCATCGGCCCGCATGGAGCCTCTCTGGGGCGCGGCATTCTGGGATGGCGCGACCGGTTCGGGCGGCAGGCTGTCCGACGACAGCGCCTGATAGGAGCGGGAATAAGAATGCGGCGGCGAATAGGGTGCCGGCGGAGGCGTATAGTCAGACTGCGGCAAGGCGGCATCGAGCGAGCCCGGCCCCGTATGCAATGCGACCGGCTGGTCGGCGCCACTGCCTGCTTGCGAGACGTCCATCTCTTCGTCAACCGGGGGCGGCTCGGGCAGGCCGTCCGGTGCGTGCGTCTGCGGCCAGACATCGGGATGCGGTTTGCAAACGCGGCGCGGTCCGGTCGACATATTGCCGCGCATCGCGAGATCGAGATGGAAGTGATTGTAATGCAGGAAGTTGTAGCCCGGCCCAAGGACGGTGGTGAAATCGCCGCAGGCGCCGTTGTCGACATCGCGCAGGAAAGCTTGGGCTTGTGGATCGCCCATCGTCCAATCATGCACGATCAAAATATTGCGACCGTCCTGCAGCCGGAAGCCGCGCACGTCGATCGCATTGCCGAAAGCATGTTCGGATAGACGCCCACCCCATTCGCCGTTGATGCCGCGACAGCTATAGGTGCCGAAAGTCTCGATCTCGACGACGCGCTCGTTGTAACGCGTCTGGGCGGCGGGCTCGACCACATCCCTGACCCAGGCGTTCAGCGCCGCGATCATCGGGCAATCGAGAATATAATCGCCGTCGAGCATCACATTGCCGTCAAGCAGGGCTGCCACTTTGAACGGATGCGTCAGGCCACAGATGCCTGGCCCGTCGATCGCCTCAATCGGGCGGACATAGGCCGATGGCTGAACAAGGTTTTCCGCGAGGCAGGCGTTCTCCGCCTCGGCGCGCCAAGCCGGCCGCTGTGCTTGATAATTCGAGCAGCCAGCGAGTTCGAGGAAAAGCGCCGCCACAGCGGCGAAAGGCAGGAGGCGACGGCACATTGCCTCAAATTGTGCGAAATATGTTAAGTGCTCTTAAAATAACGCGGTTAACGTGCGGCTCCGGTCGCTGGCGGCCGGAATTTGCAACAACGATTGGGTCTTCCCGATGGACGATACGCCCGCCACTTCGTTTCCACGCGCGTTAGGCGCGCAGACCATGCCCGGACTCGTCTGGGCTTTTCGTATGCATGCCGACGGGACGCCGCAATCGCTGCCGGTCGATAAGCCGATCGATATAAATGACGATGGCTGGCTCTGGCTGCATTTCAACCTCGCCGATGCGCGCGCCTGCGAACTCCTGCCGCGGTTCGAGGATTTGCCGCCGGAAGCCGCGGTTGCGCTCACCGCGCCCGACGGCGCGCAGCAACTGCATGTCGAAGACACCTGCGTCTACGGAATTTTCGCCGATTTGATCGCCGATCTCGACGGCGCCACGAATCATTTCGGTTATCTGCATTTCGCGATGACGGACAAGCTGCTGGTGAGCGCGCGGCGGCGCGCGATGAACGCGGCCGAAACTGCGCGCCAGGCACTTGACAGAGGTCACAAGCTGCATCGCGTCTCGTCTCTGTTCGAACTGATCGTTAACCACGTCGCCGATTCGATCGACAAATATTCCGATCAGCTCGATGAAGACATGGACGACATCGAAGACGAGCTTTGGCAGCGTGCCGCCACCGATCAGCGGGCCAAGCTCGCGAAAGTGCGCAAAGGCGCAGTGCATTTGCATCGGCAGATGCAAGGCCTGCTCGCCTTGTTCGAACGCGTTGGCCATAGACTCGACACTGCGCCGCCGCCCGAACTGCGGCTGAAGACAAGCATTCTGATGCAACGGCTCGAAAATCTCGATCGCGATATCATCGCCATGCGCGAGCGCGCGCATATGCTGCAGGAGGAAGTCGCGCTCAAGATCGCCGAGGACACCAACCGCAGTCTCTATCTGCTGACGATCATCACGACGTTCTTCCTGCCTGCGAGTCTCGTCGCCGGTATTTTCGGCATGAACGTGAAGAACCTGCCCTTCACCGACATTTCCAGCGGCTTCGTCTGGTCGATGGTGATTTTGGTCGGCGCCTCGCTCGCCATTCTCATCTTCATGCAGCGCATGCGCATTCTTTTGCGCTAGAGCCGACAAGGAGCCGCCTCAAAGCGACATGGCCAGAATTGCGATCGCCAAAAACCTGTCGCTCGACGAAAACGAACTCGAGTTCACATTTCTGCGCGCGTCCGGCCCGGGCGGACAGAATGTCAACAAGGTCGAGACGGCGGTGCAATTGCGCTTCGATGTACGCAATTCGCCGTCGCTTGACGATTACGTGAAGCGCAGGCTTGAAAAGCTCGCGGGCAGTCGGCTCACACAGGACGGCGTGCTGATCATCTCCGCGCAGAGATTTCGTTCGCAGGAGCGCAACCGCGAAGATGCCCTTGAGCGCCTCGGCGCGCTGATCGCCAAGGCCTCGGAGCGGGTGAAACGGCGAATCGCGACGCGGCCGACGTTCGCATCCCAACAACGCCGTCGCGACGCCAAGCAAAAACGCGGCGAAATCAAAAAACTGCGCGGCGCGCCCTCGGATTGAGGGTCGGCTTCGGCAAGTGGATTGCTGGCGCCGCGCGTGCTATGGCCAGCGCGAGTAAGAGGGAGGGTTGGATGCGTGTAGCTTTTGTGACCGCCACGGCGCTGGCTGCGATCTTTGCGACGGCCGCGGCTGCCGACGATTATCCGCCGCGCAAGGCGGGGCTCTGGGAAGTCGCCGTCCATAATCAGTCGGTGCCGAACATCACGATGAAAATGTGCATCGACGCCGAAACCGACCAGCTCTTCCACAAATTCAGCGGCGATATCCGCTCCAAACATTGCGGCAAGAACGACACCAAGACGGTCGGCAATGTCGTGACGTCGGAAAGCGATTGTACGATCGGCGGCACGAAAGTTGACTCGGTTGCGGTCGCCACCTTCACCGGCGATTCCGCCTATCACGTCGATATCAAGACGCATTTCGATCCGCCGAAGCTCGGTCACAGCGACTTGGCCATGAGCCAGGATGCCAAATGGGTCAGCGAATGCCCCGCGGACATGAAGCCCGGCGATTTCGAAATGGGCCACGGAATCAAGATCAATATCAAGACTATCGAACGGCTGCGTTCGCTGCTGCCGGGGCACAGCGACGAGTAAATCGCGGCCTTCTCGATCCGTAGCAAACGAAGCAATCCGTGCGTATGTCCGGATTGCTTCGTCGTGTATGCACGCCTCGCAATAAAGCGCGGATGAATCAGCTTGCGGGTGAATTCGGCGCCCCGTTTTGCGGCGGCTGGTTGTTGCGCTGAGACATGAAGCGATCGAATTCCTCGCGATCCTTGGCGCGGCGCAGATTTTCGACGAAGTTCGTGAATTCCTGCTCAGCCGCGCGCAGCTTTTCGCGCTCCGCTTCGAGGCGCGTCAGTTCCGCCTCGCGCCATTCATCGAACGCAAGATTGCCGGTCGATGACGGCTTCCACTGCCACGGTGGGCCGCCCGCGCCGCGCCGATCGCCAGCACCTGCAAAAGACCAGTTGTAAAAATCCTGCCGGCGCATTCCGAAGCCGTGACGACCCATTTTCTGCTCCCATTTCTCGCGAAATTTCTGCTGCATTTTGGCGCTGACGAAACTCGGTAGATCGCCGGCATAGGCGCTCTTCTTCTGCCAGATCTTGGCGATCAGGATGGCGAGCCCGATCGGCCAGTAAAGAATGAAGCCGAGAACCATCGCGACGATTTCGATCGGCCGCCAATCATGCAGAGTCGGAAGACCCATCGAAGCGCCGTTTGGCGCGCGGTCAAAGCTGCGTGTCACACACATAAGCTCCTCCATGCAGCACCAGTGCTGCAATGTAAAAGTAAGTTACATTAACATTAGAAGGCTGTCGAGACGGCGTCTGTTCAAATCGCGTAACATGCTGCTTACGAAGCTATTTCCGATGAAGAGCCGTGGCAATCAACGCTTCCGCGCCCCGGTCGAGGATCGCCGCGGGGTCGTCGCCGCGCGCCGGATCGAAATGGCCGGCAAGGGTCAGCATGGCAGTGCCATGTGCCAAAGCCCAGATTTCGAGCGCGAGGCGGCGGATGTCGGCGGGATCGCCGCCGCCCGTCAGGATCACGCCTGCTGCCGCGCGCGTCAGTCCGTCAAACGCTTTATTGGCGACGAAATGCACCGCGCGGCCTTGCAGGCTATGGGCGTTGTCGAACATCGCGGTGTAAAGGCCCGGCTCAGCGGTCGCGAAATTGAGATAGGCGCGGCCCATGCGCTTCAGCGCCACGCGTGGTTCCGGGCGTCCGTCGTCCCAGGCGCCCGCAAGCCGCTCGCCGAAAAGGTCGAAGCCGCGACGGGCAAGTTCGCCCATCAGATCCTGCCGGTCGGCGAAATGCCGGTAGGGCGCCGCGCCAGTGACGCCAACGCGCTTGGCGGCTTCCGCCAGGGTGAAGCCGCCCGGCCCATGTTCGGCCATCAGCGCCCGCGCTGCCTCGACCAAAGCTTCTTTCAGGCCGCCGTGGTGATAGCCGCGACGCTCCGGCCCGAAGCCGCCATGTTTCCAATTTCGCTTCATATGCTTCGGAATCATCAGATTAGTTTAGACGTGCGGGCGCGGAGGCGCCAATTGGCCGCGTCGTCGTTTGCCGGTATAAGGCCGCATGCTTTCCTTTATCCGACTTCTTTTCATTTGCATCATTTTTGCCGCGCCCGCCTTCGCGGCCGAACAGGCTTCGCCGGTGCCGTTCCAAAACAAGAGCGCGCCGACGAAAGTGCCATCCGACGTGTCGGTGCTTGCCTATGGCGCAGCGCATCCCGAATGTCTCGAATGGACGGATAGCTGCCGCACCTGCCAACGCACGCCGGACGGCCGCGTCGGCTGCTCGACGCCAGGTATCGCGTGTCAGCCGACAAAGATTGAGTGCAAGAAAGAGAGCAAGTGAGGCTAGGCGTCACGCCGCCTGAACGAAACTCTCCAGAACCATCTTGCGGCCGGCCTTGTCGAAATCGACCGTGAGCTTGTTGCCATCGACGGCGGCGACAGTGCCCGGCCCGAACTTCATGTGAAACACGCGCGCGCCCTTGTTGAAGGATGACGACGCGGACGATTTGGCGACCAGTTCGCCGTCGATCGTCATTGGCCCGCGACGTGCGGCGCTGTCGCGCGAAAAGCCCGGCTGTTGCGTCTCTTCGGCATTACGGCGCTGCGCGCGCTGCCAGCCGGGTGTCGAATAAGACGAACGATAGGTATCCATATTGGCAAAGCGCGATTGCGCATAATTGCCATAGCTGCGCCCCGACGCCGAATCGACAACTTCGACATGCGCCTCCGGCAATTCATCGACAAAGCGCGAAGGGATCGTCGTCTGCCACAGACCGCGAATACGCCGATTGGTGGCGAAATAGATTTTCGCGCGGCGTTTGGCGCGCGTGAGGCCCACGTAGGCAAGCCGGCGCTCTTCTTCGAGCCCGGCACGGCCCTGCTCGTCGAGCGAGCGCTGATGCGGGAAGAGGCCCTCCTCCCAGCCGGGCAGAAACACCGTCTCGAATTCGAGACCTTTCGCGGCGTGCAACGTCATGATCGAAACACGCTCTGCGGAATCCGCGCTGTCGGTGTCCATCACCAACGAAATATGTTCGAGGAACGCGGCGAGGCTCGGAAATTCGTCCATCGCGCGCACGAGTTCTTTCAGGTTCTCGAGGCGGCCGGCCGCCTCCGCCGTGCGGTCCTTCTGCCACATGTCGGTGTAGCCGGATTCTTCCAGAATCATCTCGGCCAATTCGCCTTGCTGCTTTTGGTCGATGAGACCCGTCCAGCGGTCGAGATCGGCGAGGAAATCGCGCAACGCCTGGCGCTGCTTCGGCTTCAATTCCTCCGTCTCGATCATCATGCGCGCAGCCTGCGTCAGCGAGATGCGTTCGCGCCGCGCATGATCGTGCAACAATTGCAGGCTCGCATCACCGAAGCCGCGCTTCGGCACATTGATGATGCGCTCAAAAGCAAGATCGTCGTCGTTCTGCGCGGTGATCCGCAGATAGGCGAGCGCATCGCGAATTTCGGCGCGCTCATAGAAGCGCGGGCCGCCGATGACCCGATAGGGCAGGCCGAGCGTGACGAAGCGCTCTTCGAATTCGCGCATCTGGAACGACGCGCGCACCAGAATTGCGACCTCGTCGAGATGCGTGCCCTTGCGCTGCAATTGCTCGATCTCTTCGCCGACGACGCGAGCTTCCTCTTCGGAATCCCACACGCCGGAGACCGTCGGTTTTTCGCCCTTGTCGCCATCGGTGAAAAGCGTTTTGCCGAGCCGACCCTGATTGCGCGCGATGAGACCCGCGGCAACATCGAGGATATGGCTGGTCGAACGGTAATTGCGCTCAAGCCGGATGATTTTCGCGCCAGGGAAATCCTTCTCGAAGCGCAGGATGTTATCGACATCCGCGCCGCGCCAGCCATAGATCGATTGATCGTCGTCGCCGACGCAGCAGATATTGTTGCGGCCCTGCGCGAGCAGTTTGAGCCACAGATATTGGACGGTATTCGTGTCCTGGTACTCGTCGACGAGCATGTAACGGAAGCGATCCTGATATTGCTTCAGCACGTCGGGATTTTCGCGGAACAACCGCAGGCTTTCGAGCAGCAGATCGCCGAAATCGGCGGCGTTCAAAATCTTCAGCCGCTCCTGATAGTGTTTGTACAACGTCGCGCCCTTGCCGTCGGCAAACGCCGCGGCTTCACCTGCCGGCACATGCGCGGGATCGAGGCCGCGATTTTTCCAATTGTCGATCTGATAGGCGAGCGTGCGCGCCGGCCACCGCTTGTCGTCGATGTTCTCGGCTTGCAGGACCTGCTTCAGCAAGCGAATCTGGTCGTCGGTATCGATGATGGTGAAGGAATTCTTCAGCCCGACAAGCTCGGCGTGACGGCGCAGGATTTTGGTCGAAATGGCGTGGAACGTGCCAAGCCAAGGCATGCCTTCCGCCGCCGGGCCGACGAGCGTCGCGATGCGCTCCTTCATCTCGCGCGCCGCCTTGTTGGTGAAGGTGACGGCGAGGATCTGGCTCGGGAAAGCGCGGCCGGTGCCCAGAATATGCGCAATGCGGGCGGTCAACACCCGCGTCTTGCCGGTGCCCGCACCGGCGAGCACAAGAAGCGGGCCGTCGAGCGTTTCGACCGCCGCGCGCTGCTCGGGGTTGAGGCCGTCGAGATAACGCACGCCTGCGCCCGCGCTGGCACGCGCGGCAATGCCGCCCGGCCGCAGGGCCGGGGCGTCGTAGCCGACCGCGGCTTCCTCGAAATTGTCTGGAATTCTGTCGGGAGCGCTCAAGCCCGCATCCCTCCGGCTGGGAACGAAAGACGAATCATTGGCCCCAATGTGGGGTCTTTGTCCACCTCTGTCGACCCGCAGCGCCCCCGCGCTGCACAGAGGAGCGCTTCGACGTGAGCATGGTTGCACCCAACGTCGTCTCGCGACCGGCCGTTTAAAACGAAAAGGGGCCGCGTCATAGCGGCCCTTTTTGCTCTAATGCTTCTTGCGGCCCTCTTTCTGCTGCATAGCCGTCTCGCCGTGACGCTCTTTCTCTTTCGTCTTTTTGAGATGCTCGCGGTTCTTTTCGGGGCTCTCGAATTTCGATGCGCCAGCTTCTTCCAGCGCAATCGCGACGGCCTGCTTGCGGTTCTTCACCTTGCCACCGCGGCTTGATTCCAACTCGCCGTGCTTGAATTCGTGCATGACACGGCCGACGACTTCCTTCTGCGCCTTGGTCTCATGTTGCGCCATGATCGTTCTCCCAACTGGCTGAGATGAGAAATAACGCACAAAATCGCGAGATGATCCACGGCAAACTCAGGTCAAATTGGCGAGCCAATCGTCGATCAGCTTCGCCGCGGCGCGCTGCAGCGCCGGACAATAAAGCACTGCGTCCTTCCGCATGGCCCGCGGATCGAGCTTGGACGCCGCAAGATCGCCGGCGTAGCCGATCAGCCAGCGCTCCAGCCCGGCCGCGTCCGGCTCGGGGTGAAATTGCAAGGCCAGAATATTGGGACCAAGGGCAAAGGCCTGGTGCCGGCAAAGCTCCGTCGAAGCCAGCAGCGTTGCGCCGTCCGGCAATGCAAACGTGTCGCCGTGCCAATGCAGGACCTCGATTCCTTCGAGATGACGCAGCGGGCTTGCTTGCCCCGCGTCATTCAGCGCGAGTCTGGAAAAGCCGACCTCGCTATGCCCGGATGGCGCGACTTTCGCGCCCAAAGCCGCCGCGATCAATTGTGACCCGAGGCAGAGGCCAAGTGTCGGTCGGCTCGCTTTTAGCCGCGTCCCAAGCAGACGAAGTTCATCGGCGAGGAACGGATAGGCCTCCGTCTGATAGACCCCGACCGGGCCACCGAGCACGACGAGTAGATCGGGCGCCAGCGGATCGAGCGATGCCAGCGCATCATCATCGACATCCAGATAGGTGATATCATAGCCCGCGCGTTCCAGCGCCGGCGCAAGCGTGCCGAGATCTTCAAATTGAACATGCCGGATGGCGATCGCGCTTTTCATATCACCTCGATCCAAAAACAAAGCGCCCGCCGTGTGGGGCGGGCGCAAAGGAAAGTCAAAATAAAAGTTCTAATTGCGCCAGCAATGCTTGCCGCCGCCGCCGATGTGCCAGCCGGGGGGACACGGACGACCACGCCCATAGCCGCCAGCCTGGCCGCCGGCGCGGCAATGGCCATAGGGACCTCGATGGCCATGTATTCCGCAGCCACCGTAAACGAGCGTCAGTTCTGGCGATGATGCACCGCTGAGCGACGACAATGGAAGCGCCTCAGCCTGAGACGCAGCGAACGCGAACCCGACAACAAGTGAAAGTGCCAATGCTTTCTTGAGCATCCGTATCTCCCCGTAATGCTGAGGCCCGGGCCGGATAGAAAGTATAACGGCCTAAAGCCCAGTGAAGCTATAGAACCGCCGCGGCCAAGCTTCAAGCGCGCGGCGGCTTATTGCCTTCTTTCATTCGTTTCATCTTGATCGTCATCATGCCGTCATTTTCACCAGAGCCAGGCTGAAACTGGCGATGAAGAGGAACGAGGCGAGGCCGAGAAGCAAAGGACGCAAACCCTTGGCGCGCAGCTTACGGATATCGGTTTCGAGGCCCATCGCGGCCAACGCCATCGAAAGAAGAAATGTGGTCAGCGTCACGACCGCCTCCTTAAACCCGCCGGGCAATGTCACCACGCTGTTGACGCCCACAAGCGCGATGAAACCCAACACAAACCACGGGATCGGCGCGGCGGTACGTTGTTGATGATGTCCGTGGCTCGTGGCGTGGGTGCGCGCCAGAAAACCAAGCGTAATGACCACCGGCGCCAGCAGCGTAACGCGCGAGAGCTTGGCGATTGTGCCGAAATCGCCGGCCGCTTTGCCGTCCTGAAAGGTTGCGGCGACGACCTGCGCGATCTCGTGGATCGACGCGCCGGCCCAAAGTCCATAGGCATGCGGCGACAGATGCAGCAGGCCCGGCAGCAGGGGATAGCCGAACATCGCGATCGAACCGAAAACGGTCACGCACGCAACCGCGTAGGCCACATCCTCGTCATGCGCATTGGTCACGGTATTGGTGGCAATGACCGCCGAGGCGCCGCAAATTGACGTTCCCGCCGCGATCAATTCGGCAAGCTTGCGCTCGACACCGAGCATTTTGCCGAGCCATTTGGTGAAGACGAAGGTCGCAACCAGCGTCAGCACAATCACGCCCAGGCCTTTCGGCCCGACTTCGGCCACCTGCTGTGCCGTGAGTTGCAGGCCGAGCAGAATGATGGCGAAGCGCAAAATCAGCCGTAGCGAGAACGTGACGCCTGCCTTCGCCCGTGCCGGCGTCCCGACAAGATTGTGAAAGGCGATGCCGATGACGATCGCCAGAATCATCGGGCTGAACGTCCCGACGCCGGGCAGGCTGTGCAAGGCAAAGCCGGTCGCTGCGATGGTTGCGGTGAGCAGCAGTCCGGGGATGATCGAGAGATTGAGACGGCGCGGCGGCGCGGTCTCATGCGCCGCCGGCAGATTTATGGGATTTGTTGCAATTTCCATCATTCGGCTCCGTGTTAGCGCCGAATGTCCGGGATTCAGATCGACAAATATAATTCATTATTATTGTAGTATCGATCAATAAGATTGATCGATTTGACGCGAATCGCTTCGCTTGAACGCCTTAAAGCTCGCCGGTCAGAAACTGCGCCCGGCCGTTGCCGAAAGACCAGTCCTCGTCGGTGTTCTGAACAAGCGAGATCATCACGTCGGAAGTCGCGATGGCGCAATGTTCCCAGAGCTCCTGGCAGAGCAATTTGTAGAACGTCTCTTTCTCGGCGCGCGAGCGCGGCCGCGTCGTCACCGTGACCAGAACGAATTTATGCGTGCGCGGAATGTTAAGGCCCGTGTCCTGCGCGATCAGATGCAACGCCCGATGTTCCGTATAGACCTGATAGCGGTCGCGCTCGGGGACTTTGAACGCGGCGAGCATGGCGCGGTGCGCCGCATCGAGCAGCGTTTGAACTTCGTCGTCTGTGCGGCCGATGATGGCATCGATACGGATAAGCGGCACGTGCCCCCCCCTTGCTAGCTTTTGCGGCGCTATGGTCCGGCCCGAGGCCGCCGCAACGGTGCACCGATTGGCGGTGTTTAATGCGACTTCCTGATGAAAGCGAGCTACGCTTTCGATGAGGAGATCCACGCCCGCTTCACATCTCGTTCAGCCCGGAAGATAATCTGAAGCTCGGCAATTTGAGCCGAAATTGCGTGCGAGTTGTAACGTGATTTAACTGTCATCCCCGCGTTGCATCAACGCCGGCACAAATGTGGTTGCGTCTTGACATCATATAGACCAACTGGTCTATAAATTACCGATCAGTACAGGAGATCGCCATGGCGCCGCCCGTTCCACCGTTTACCCGTGAAACCGCAATTGCCAAGGTCCGCGGCGCAGAGGACGGCTGGAACAGCCGTGACCCCGAACGCGTATCGAAAGTCTACACGGTGGATTCGGTCTGGCGGAATCGCGCCGAGTTCCCGCGCGGGCGCGCCGAAATCATCGCGTTTTTGACACGCAAATGGACGCGTGAATTGGATTACCGGCTGATCAAGGAGCTTTGGGCCTTCACCGGCGATCGGATCGCCGTGCGTTTTGCCTACGAATGGCACGACGACAGTGGCCAGTGGTTCCGCTCCTACGGCAACGAGAACTGGGAATTCGACGCGGAAGGCTTGATGCATCACCGTTACGCATGCATCAACGATCTGCCGATCAAGGAAGCAGACCGCAAGTTCTTCTGGCCCTTGGGCCGCCGGCCGGACGACCATCCGGGGCTCAGCGACCTCGGGCTTTAAGGCGCATTAAGCGACGAAATGGGCGCTGTCGCCGCCCGTCACCGAGAACGAGGCGCCGCTGACCATTCGTGCGGCGTCCGAGGCGAGAAAAACCACCATCGGCGCGACATCCTCCGGCTCGATCCACGGGATACCGAGCGGCGACTTTGTCTCTAGCATCGATTTGGCCGTCGCCTCGTCCTGCCCGACATTGTGCGACGGCGTCTTGCCGCCTTCTTCGATCGCTTGCGCGTAGCGATCCTCGTGTCGCGTCAGGGCTGTATCGATCAAGCCTGGGATCAGCGCGTTGACGGTAATCTTGTGCGGGCCGAATTCCAGCGCCGCGGATTTCATCAATCCAATCAGGCCCCACTTCGACGCGGAATAGGCTGCGCCGAATTTGGTGCCATGCTGGCCCTGCGTCGAAGACGTAATGACGATACGGCCACCGCCGCGTTTAACGAGCAGCGGCGCGAAGCTCCGCAGCACATTCGCCGTGCCGGAGAGATTGACATCGATCTGGTCGTGCCAATCGGCATCCTGCATGTCGAGGATCGGCTTGAACCCCTGGATTCCGGCATTGGCGAAGATAATGTCGACGCCACCGAAGTCCTTCTCGATCTGCGCGGCCGCGGCACGCAAGGCGCCGATATCCCGCTGATCGAGAATGATCGAATGCCAGCGCCGCCCCGTGTCTTTGACGATCCGGCCGGTTTCGGCGAGATCCTCGGGGCTTGCGGGCGCAAGATCGAGGATGGGGCTCACAAAGGCTGCGATATCGATGCCGATGACGTCGGCGCCGGCTTGGGCGAGCGCGACGGCCCCCGCACGGCCGATACCGCGCGCCGCGCCGGTCACGACGGCGATTTTGCCGTCAAGCTGAAACATTGCAGACATCACTCAACTCCTATTCGACGGTTTCTGTCGGCGTGATCTCTTGCACCACATCGCGGTCCATGCGCTCCCAATAGGGTGGGCGGCCGAAACGCGCGGCAAAGAAAGCGAGAAAGGCGCGCACTTTCGGCGCGACGATGCGCTTCGGCGGATAGACGCCCCAAATGGCGCGCTCCGGGCCCGAAGCGATCGCCCAATGCCAATCGTCGAGAATTGGCACAAGCTGCCCCGCCGCGAGTTCGTCCGCCATGATCCATGTCGGCAGCAAGGCGATGCCCAAACCGTCGCGCGCCAGTTGCAACAAGGCCTCGGATTCATTGGCGCGAACATCGCCGCTGACGGTGATATTGGCGAACTCGGTCCCGGCAGGCGGCCGGAAATACCAGATCTCGCCCTGCTGTGGCGCGAGGATGAGACAAGCATGACGCGTCAAATCGTTTGGCTGGCTCGGCGCGCCTTGGCGCCCCAGATAATCGGGACTTGCTACGGGAATGCGACGCTGCGGCGCCAGCTTCTTGGCAACCAGCGTTGAATCTTCCAGCGCGCCGATGCGGATCGCGACATCGGTCCCGGTCTCGATCAAATTCACCACTGTGTCAGTCAGGGAGATGTCGAGCCGCACCTGCGGGTGCAGATCATGAAAATCCTTGAGATGCGGAACGACGTGCCGGCGGCCGAAAGCACTTGGGATGTTCACGCGCAACACGCCGCGCGGGCTGGCGTTGAGCGTATGCATGGCCAGACGCGCTTCCTCGACCTCGGCGAGGATCGCGACCGCACGGCGATAGAAATCGGCCCCGCCTTCCGTCAGATGCAGCCGTCGTGTCGAGCGGTTGAAGAGCGCGACGCCAAGGTCGGCCTCGAGCCCGCTCACATAGCGAGACACCGTCGAGACTTTCAGTTCCTGCTCGACCGCCGCCTTGGAGAAACTTCCAAGATCGACGGCGCGCACGAAAGCTCGCACCGCAGCAAGATAGTCCATCAGTCTCTGTCCGTCTGCGCAACAATGGCGGCGTTGTTTGGCATCCTATCAAGCTTTTCGTCGACATTATGCCCTTTTTTGCAAATGAGATTTGAGCGCTGAGCCGTTTCACGCCGCGATGCGAGAGCGCATGTTTTCGCCAGCAGGGAGGTTTGCCATGTTGGCCGCCATCTTCATTTTTCTTGCCGCAGAGCTTCTGGGCGAATTGTTCCGCAGCGTTTTGCACCTGCCGGTGCCCGGCCCCGTGATTGGCATGATCGCGCTCGCCGCCTGGCTCATTTGGTGCGGGCGGACCACGCAGCCCGAACCGAGCGCGCTCGACCGCGCGGCAGACGGCATTCTCGGCCATCTCGGTCTTCTCTTCGTTCCAGCAGGCGTTGGCATCATCGGCGAACTTGCTGTCATCCGGCGTGAATGGCTGCCGATCCTCGGCGGCGTTGTCGGCTCGACAATCTTGAGTCTCGCCGTCACAGGGCTCGTCCTGCATCATCTGCTTCGCCGCAAGGCAGCGCCGAAACGGGCGGCAGCTCTCGCGATAGGAGACAAGGCATGTATCGCGAAATCCTAGACGTCTGGACGCCGCTCGCGCCCTCACCCCTCGTCTGGATCGTGCTGACAATCGGCGCCTATCTCGGGGGTTGCTGGCTGCAGCGGCGCGTCGGCGGTGCGGCCTATGCCAATCCGGTCCTGTTTGCGGTCGTGGTCGTCGGCCTTGTCGTCCTAGCGACGGGAACGTCTTACTCAACCTATTTTGGCGGCGCGCAATTCATCAACTTCCTGCTTGGCCCGGCGACGGTCGCACTCGCCGTGCCGCTGGCGCGCAATTTTCATCACATCCGCCGCAATCTCGCGAGCATCGGCGTGGCCCTCGCCGCCGGATCGGTGACTGCGATCATCAGCGGCATTTTCATTGTCCATATGCTCGGCGGCAGCCGCGCCACTGCGCTGTCCATGGCACCCAAATCCGTGACGACGCCGATCGCCATGGCGGTCTCTACGGAAATCGGCGGCGATCCAGCGCTGACCGCTGCGCTTGCCATGGTCGGCGGCATCCTTGCGGCCATTGTTGGTGAGAAAATGCTGAAAGGCCTGCGCGTCGCAGATTGGCGCGCGCATGGGCTTGCGGCGGGTGTCGCGGGGAGTGGTGTGGCGGCAGCGCAGGCCGCGAGCCTCGACGGTTTGGCCGCGGCTTTTGCCGCGCTCGGTATCGCGCTGAATGGTTTAATGACAGCGCTGATCTTGCCGCTCGTGCCGCTGGTTTGGCATTAGGACTCGCGAAACCGCGAACACCTGGTTTCTGTCAGAGCCAATGTGCTCGGCGCCACGCTGTCGGTGTCAACCCGGTCTCTCTTTTGAAGGCAACGCCGAACGCGCTTTGCGTGGAGAACCCGACGGCCGACGCTATGAACGGCAAGCCGAGGCTGCGGTCACCAAGCAACGCCTTTGCCCGGTCAATCCGCTCACGACGCAGCCAGGCATGCGGCGACAATCCAACTGATCTTTTGAAAGCAAAAGAGAAATGCCCGGGCGAAAGGCCGCTGATGTCCGCGATCTCCGACAGCGAAAGGTCATCGGCAAGACGGCTTCTCATATATTCGGACGCCCGGCGGAGAACGCCGGGTGCCAAGCCGCCGCGGTGAGAAGCCACAAGTGCACGCGAGTAATTTGAAAGATGTCGCGTGACATGCAACGCCAGAAGCGCGACGGCCGTCTCGCAATAAAGCAGTCCTGCCCGCGCTTCGCTTTCGCACTCCTCGGAAATCACGCGCGCCAATTGCCAAGTCAGCGGATGATTGTAATCCCAACTCTCTATGAATTCGACCGAAGACAGATGCTGCAGCTCGGAAATGCGAAGAGCGTAGCTAGGCTCTAGTTCTATCGATAGGAAGCGATAGTTCGACTTCTCTTTGATTCTGAACTCGACGCCGGTCTCTGGAGGAAGCAGAAGTCCGTAACACGGACGATTCTTATACGCATAGATCTGCTTTCCGCGATCTGCATCAGCTTCGACGTAACCGGAATTCCACGAAAACTGAAGTTCCAGGCATCGCGTGCGAATTTCCGCCGCGCCGGATACTTTATCAATTTTATGCGTCGCGGCCGTTCCGCCGGGCCAGACTATTTGCGTCGAGCGAGCGACGCTCCCCTTCATGTCAGACCAAATTGTATCGCGGTGCCCCGGCGCGCTGAACATCGGAACAGGGGTGAATGTTTGAGGCGGATCGGTTGAAGGACTACCGTCGCTCGGCATCGCTGGCCTTCCAATTTCGCAGCCGGTTCCTATTCCAAAACCAATGTTTGTGCACGCTAATCACATTGCTGTGCTTTGGCAAAGCATTGATCGATGCGGAGACGACCAACAATCCCTGTCGTGAATTCCTCATACATCTCAAATCGGATGAAGTTCTTACCTGACATCCGTTTTGGGAGCTTTCGTCGGAAATTACGGCGTTTGTTCAGAGAACAGGACAAACCCCCTCGTGTGCGTTTTTGGCTAGTGGAGAAATCCGCCCCTTTATGCCTGTGAAGTGCACGCGGCTACGGAAGGCATCGCCGGAGCACACGCGAGGTCGTTCGTTCCGTTTCCATGGGCGGGAGGCATTTGCTTCGTCGGCCGATTTACGAAACTCAAAATTTGAAGAGCGAGCAGATCATGCAGCAGTTCGCACGCGTACAGACGGACAAAGGCATCATCCCAATCATTCTGAAAGGCGATACACATCTGGACTTGCGACCGCTCGTCTCCGACATCACGCCGGACGCGATCGCCGGCGGAGCCTTGAGCAATGTCGACACGAGCCGCCTTTCTCCCATCAATGGCGACTTCACGTACCTTGCGCCGATTTCTGGTATCCGGCAGATCGCTGCAACTGGCTTCAATTACAAAAAGCATATCGAAGAATTCAAAATGAAGACCCCGACCGAGCCGGAAGTCTTCCTCAAAGCGATTACTTCGTTAACCGGTCCATCCGATCCCGTCTCGCGCGGTCCCAATCAGGGTGTGAAACTCGATTGGGAGACGGAGCTCACCATCGTCATCGGGCGTGAGGCCAAGGACATCAGTGTGGTCGAGGCGCCAGATTACATCTTTGGGTATGTCTGCCTGAACGATGTTTCGGATCGTGCGACGCAGGTCGACGCGGAAGGGGGGCAGCATCTGGTTCGCGCCAAATCGCGGCCGACTTACACGCCCATCGGTCCCTATCTGGCGACCGGCATCGACGGGATGAATGTCGATGTCTGGACCAAGCTCAACGGCCATTACGAGCAGCAGGGTAATACCAGCGATATGCTGTTCGGCATCAATGAAATGGTCGCCTACTTTTCAACTCATATGGCTTTGCTACCGGGCGATCTCATCGCGACGGGTACGCCGCCGGGCGTCGGCTTCGGCAAGAACCGATTCATGGCGGTCGGCGACGTGCTTGAATGCGGCATCTCCCATCTCGGCGCGCAACGGCACGAGATCGTCGTCTAGAGAAGTGTGGAGCAGTCCGGCGGCGCGGCGCCGGACTGGACCTGGGCCGTTCCCTCACATATATATGACCGTTCGTCTTGCCGAACGGAGCGGAGATGGGACGGCCAAATCTCAAGGATAAAATTCTCGACGCTGCGGTCGATCGCCTGACCGCGAAGGGCTATGGCGCGACCAGTGTCCAAGACATTACCGATGCGGCGGGCGCCCCCAAGGGCTCTTTCTATAACCACTTCAAAAGCAAGGAACATCTGGCAGTGGAGGCCCTCGGGCTCTATCAGGCCGGCCTCAGTTCTGAGCGTCTGCTTGACAGTTCCGTACCGCCCCTTCAGCGGCTGCGGCGTCATTTCGAGTGGATGAGCGAGCTGATTGAAGCCAAGGAATATCACAACGGCTGCCTCATGGGCGGCCTCGCCGCCTTCGTCGATTCGGAACAGCCGCTCGTCCAGCAGGCCGTGAGCGCCGCCTACACAGACATGACAACCGGCATCGCCGCCGTGCTTGGGGAAGCCAAAGGCACAGGCGATCTACCTGCGAATCAAAGCGTTAGTGACCTGGCCACAGTGATTTTCGATGCCTGGGAGGGCGCGATCCTTCGCGTCCGCGTCGAGGGGCGCCGGCGTGCCTTCGATGCTTTCGTGTCGGTGATCTTCGACCAACTCCTTCCGGGTTTAGCGCGCTAAACCTGACGCGCTAAAATCCCACCGTCACGCCTGAGCTGATATTCGCGTCACTTGTCTAAGACGACCGGTCGTCGTAATGTGGATCGGCGAAGACGGCCCGAGCCGAAGCTCGACACCACAGAGGACCCCCTATGCTCTATGAGACGATCAACCCTGCGACCGGACAGGTGGTTCAGACCTTCCCGACGATTACGGACATCGAACTCGAAACGGCCCTTGCGACGGCTGACGACTGTTTCAGGAATGATTGGCGCCATCGCCCCGTTGCGGATCGCGCGCGCATCGTATCGCGTGCAGCGGCCATCATGCGGGACAACGCAGACGAATACGCGCGCTACATCGTCGAGGATATGGGCAAGCTCCTCGGCGTTGCGCTCGTCGAGGTCAATCTCGCAGCCTCGATCCTCGATTATTACGCCAAGAACGCCGAGACCTTCCTTCAGCCGAAACAGTTTCCGGGCTTTCCGGGCGCCGCGCTTGTCGCGCGTCCGACTGGCGCGATCCTCGCTATCGAGCCGTGGAACTTTCCATATTACCAAGTTGCGCGCGTCGCCGGCCCGCAGCTTATGGCGGGCAATGTCCTCCTGTTGAAACATGCCGAGAGCGTCCCGCAATGCGCACTGGCCTTTGAGCGGGCGCTGCGCGAAGCCGGCGCTCCAGATGGCGCCTATACGAACATCTTCGCCAATCATGAGCAGATCGGCCGCTTCATCGCGGATCCGAGAATTGCCGGTGTGACGCTCACGGGAAGTGAACGCGCTGGCGCCGCTGTCGCCGAACAGGCTGGCCGGCATCTCAAGAAAGTCGTGATGGAATTGGGCGGCAGTGACGCCCTGATCGTGTTGCCGGACGCCCCGCTCGACCACGCCGTCAGCAGCGCCTTGTCGGGGCGAATGTTCAACTGCGGCCAAAGCTGCGTCGCCTCCAAGCGTATCATTGTCGTCGGCAAGGAACGCGGCGCGGCCTTCACCGAAAAATTCGTCGCCGCGGCGAAAGCGCTGAAAGTTGGCGACCCGACCGATGCATCGACGGAATTGCCGCCGCTCTCATCGGAACGTGCCTTGACCGGCCTTCTTTCACAGGTCGAAAAAGCGCGCGCCGCAGGCGCTAAAATTCTGACGGGTGGCAAACGCGTCAACCGGCCGGGTTTCTTTATCGAGCCGACAGTGCTTGCCGGTATCGACGAAAAGAACCCCGCTTATCGCGAGGAGCTCTTTGGGCCCGTCGCGTCGATCTATGTCGTCGATAACGAGGAAGACGCGATCCGCATCGCCAATGATACACCCTATGGTTTGGGCGGATCGGTGTTCGGCGCCGATCTGAAGCACGCGCGCCGGGTTGCTGACCGCATCGAAACCGGCATGGTCTATATCAATCAGCCGGCCTGGGTCGCGGCCGATCTACCATTCGGTGGCGTCAAGAATTCCGGCTTCGGGCGCGAACAATCGGAGTTGGGCTTCGGGGAGTTCATCAATCACAAGCTCATCAATGTCGCGCCCGCCGGAGCGCCGGGATGGGGGCCCGTGGACCTCGAAGCCGTTCAAGCCGCGGAATAAACGCCGACGAAGACGCGATAGACGCCACATACAAAAGGCCGCCCAACGGGCGGCCTTTCCAACTCAAGAATCACGCGGTGCGCCTGGCATCACGGCGCGCTTGTGCGACAGTGAGCCAGACAGCAGAAGCGAAGAAATACAAGGCACCGAACGCCGCGTAAGGCGCAATATCTTTGATGCCGATTGTTGCGGGTCCTGTTGCCTGTTTGATGAAGAAGACGCCGACAAGCGCCGATTGCGCCCCGGCGAGGATCATCGCCCATTGTGCACCGATCTTCCATCTGACGACGCCAGTGATGAGCTGAAGCAGGCCCGCGATTATGGCCCAGGCGCCGAACACCGCCATCACCGCATGCAGGTCTCGCGTGAGAGCGGCGGCAACCGCAATCGTGGCGAGGATGCTGATGGCGACATTGATCGCCTGGCTGCGATTAAACTTGAGGCCGCCGCTGCGCTGGGCATCGATGAAATTGGCGAGTGCGTCGTAAGCCGGATAAGCAACGAGGAGCGCGCCTGCGATCGACGGCGAAGTCTTTCCAAGGGTGAAGGCGGCGGCGAACCAGACGAGTGCGACCGCAGCGCGGGCGAAATAATAGGATTTTAGCCAGTGTGACGCGGCATCGCGATCAGGCCGCGAGAAGATTTGACTGTTCATTGCGAATATCCTGTTTTTGCCGGATGAGGGAGCCAGTGAGGCGGCGCCGGACAACGGGGGCTTCCCGTCGGTCCGGCTGAGATCACCGCCCCTTGGCGGCCTCTTCGATGAGCGCAGCGACCGCGGCGGGATGCGACACCGGCGACGCATGGCTCGACGGGATCGTTACGGTCGTGGCTTTCATGCGCTTAGCAAAGAAAGCCTCGGCCTGGGGCGGGATCATGAGATCGTTGGCCGAGATCGCGTAATAGGTCGGTTTCAAATGCCAGGCGGCAACGGTCGCGGGGGTGCCGAAGGCGGCGCCGCTGATCGGCTTCTGCTTTTTGGCCAGCTTCGCGCCTTCCGCGGCCGGCACATCGCCGACGAAAACATGCGGGAACGCCGCGGGGTCAACCGACAGGAAGCCTTTGGCGTCCGGATGAACCGCTTTCAGACCTTCGGTCGGCGGTCCCTTGCCTGAGAGCGCCTGGACGGTCTCCCCTTTGTCGGGGGCGAAAGCCGCGACATAGACGAGCGCTTTGACCTTGGGGCTATCGCCGGCTTCGCCGATCACAACGCCGCCCCAGGAATGGCCGACCAGGACGGTCGCCCCATGCTGGGCGTCCAGGACCTTGCGCGTCGCCGCGACGTCGGCCTCGAGCGAAGTCATTGGAATGTCGACCTCGGTGACCTTGAAGCCCTTCTCACGCAGCAGATGGGCCACCTTGTCCCAGCTGGACTTGTCGGTGAAGGCGCCGGGGACGAGGACCACGTTGTGCGCGGTCGCGGCGGAGGCGGCGATGGGAGCTCCTATGGCCTGGAGAGCCCCAAGGATGCTGAGAGCAAACATTTTCACCGGATTGTCCTTTCAACCTAGCGGGCAAGCCGAAGATCGGAATATTTCCGATCGGGGCGCCTTGCCGCGATAAACGATTATGGATTCGTTCGAAAAGTACGTATTGTCATGTGGTTACGCACTATGAGCGGCGGATTGATACATTCAATTGAGCGGTCGAAGCCATGATCGAACTACCGAAAAACTTGACCGTTCTTCCGGGACTGGAAGTCGGCATCCCCACGTCGGCCGATCTGCTATCGCATGTGCTGGCACAAATCCGCCTCACGGGAGACCGGGTCTATTCCTGCTCGCTGGCGCAGGAGGGCCACCTGGAACTGGAAGCCGATACCGGGCATATTTGCGTCGTGACGGAAGGTGCCCTGCGCATCGAAAGCGACGAACGCGGGGCTTTGGTCGTCGATAAGGGTGAGCTCGTGATGCTGCCACGCGGCGCGCTCGACCAGCGATTAGCAGCCTCCAGCGCGCCCTCGACCTTGGTTCTCTGCCGCTTCCGGTTCGACCCCGACAGCCTTCGAGGCATGGTCTCCGCCCTGCCCGATTGCATCCATATTCAACGCGCGGACAGCGCGGATTGGCTCGAAGGGATGGTGCATTTTCTGATGACCGAGGCCGGCGACATCCAGCCGGGCGCGGCCTTGATGGTTTCGCGGCTGATCGACCTGGTGGTCATCCGCACCTTGCGAAGCTGGGTTCACCAGGGAGCCGCGCCGGGATGGCTGGGAGGACTTTCCGATATGCGTATCGCGAGTGCCCTGAAGGCCATTCATGAGCGGCCCATCGAGCGGTGGAGCATCGAGACTTTGGCGGACATTGCCGGAATGTCGCGTTCCAGCTTTTGCGAGCGCTTTACCGCTTTGGTGGGCCGTCCGCCGCTGCGCTACCAAAATGAGTGGCGACTGGCGCTGGCGCGGGGCCTGCTGGGGAAGGGCAGCGCGCGGATCGGCGAGATCGGATTTAGTATCGGTTATGAGTCGGAGGCCTCGTTCAGCCGCGCCTATAAGGCCCTGTTCGGTCATTCACCGCGCGTCGAATATGGACTGCGCAAAGATATTGTTCGCGGAGCGTGATCATCTAGCTGGGCTCACGGCCGGGGAGATCCGGCGACAGAGCGCTTTCGCGATGCCCCCCGTTACACGCTCGCAGGCTGCTTAGAGCGTGAAGTGCTGGTGCCGAGAAAAACCAGCGGGACCGCGATTGCATTAATGACGGCCACCAAAAGCCAGACGGCACCAGGCCACTGCTTCTGGACGACAAAGTAGAATGTGGAGAAAGCGAGCGGCGCGACGATGGATGCCAAGCTTACGGCAGATGCCAGCACGCCCTGGAACTGGCCTTGGAGGTTTGAGTCAACCTGCCGGGTGGCCAGGGCCTGAAACGCTGGCGTGCCGATGCTGCCGAGAGTGAAGATCGGCATGATGGCGAATACGATCCAGCCGTGGTTGGCGAAGGCCATGGCAACAAGAGCGATGCAGGAGCAGGCAATCCCGGCGACAACCGCCCAGCGTTCGCCGAGCCGTTCGGTCGCTAGGCCGGGCAACAGCGCCTGCACCAGCGTTTGGCAGACCCCGAACGCGCCCAGCGAAAGGCCGACCCAAAGGCCATTCCAGTGGAACATGTCGAAGCCCCAGAGTGCCCAGCAGGTTCCGTAGGCCTCTCCGCCGGCGCTCAAGATGAAAAACACGAGGACGATTGGCAGAAGCCCTTTCATCGAGAAGACCCAGCGCAGCGGCCAAAGCGGGTTGAGCGCGGCCAGATCGACCCTCTGGCGGCCCGGTGTGTGAGACTCGGGCAAGATGAACAAAGCTAGCAGGAGATTGCCGGCATTCAGTACGGCGGCGGCGATGAAAGGCAGCCGCACCCAGGTGTCGCCGAGCAGTCCACCGAGAACCGGCCCGATGATGAAACCGATGCCGAACATGGCGTTAAACAGGCCGAAGCGCCGGGCTCGCTTGTCCTCGGATGAAATGTCGGTGATGTAGGCTGTTGCCACCGAGACATTGGCGCTGGTCAGGCCGGCAATAGCGCGGCCGAGCAGAAGCATCCAAAGCTGCGGCGCGAACGCCATGATAACATAATTGATCGCCGCACCCGCCAGCGAAATGAGGAGCACGGGACGCCTGCCGAGATTGTCGCTCAAAGCGCCGAGCACGGGCGCGAAGACGAACTGCATGACCGCATAGAGCGCGATCATAATCCCGATGATGGGCGCGATGTCCTGGGTGTGCGTCACCTCCTCAAGCAGGCGCGGGAGAATGGGGAAGATGAGGCCTATACCGACGGCGTCGAGGCAGATCGTGGCGAAGATAACGACAAGGGGTTTGTTCATGGCCTTCAGCGGATCACCAACGCGAGCCTGCCTCGAACGTGCCCGTACTCACTGACGCGGTGCGCTTCCGAGATCCCGTCAAGCGGATAGGTTCGCTCGACGGGAAGCCAAAAGCGCCCGGCCTCGATGAGCGCTCCGATTTCCGCAAGCGCATGAAAGGCGTGGCCTTGAAAGCCGCTGCTGAAGCGCACGCCGTACTGTTTCGCCCCGTCGATGTCGGCGAGTGTCACGACGTTCTGCGGGTCGCCGACGAGATCGATCAACTCCGGCAGCACGCCGCTTCCGGCAACATCGAGCGCGGCATCGACGCCATCAGGCGCGAGGGCGCGGACTCGATCGGCCATGCCTTCGCCATAAGTCACGGGCTCTGCACCGAGGAGGCGGAGGTAGCCGTGGTTGGCGGCGCTGGCGGTGCCGATCACGCGCGCGCCGCGGGCGATCGCGAGTTGAACGGCGGTGCTGCCGATCCCACCTGCGGCACCATTGATGAGCAGTCTGATTCCATGATCGACGCCGAGTTGGTCCAGGCTGCGCGTGGCCGTTTCGAGCGCGACGGGGAGGCCGGCCGCATCGACGAATCCGAGCGGCGGTGGAATCGGCGCCCGATAGGTCAGCAGCGCCAATTCGGCGGCTCCGGCGCCATCGTCGGAGACGCCGAAGACCCGGTCGCCGACAGCGACATCTGTAACACCTTCTCCGAGCTCATCGACGATGCCCGCCACGTCGCGCCCCGTCGTTTGCGGCAGTCCGGCGCCGAAGCTCAAAAGGCCGCTGCGTAGCTTGCAATCGGTCGCATTGATGCCCGCCGCGTGCACGACAACTCGAATCTGTCCGGGACCGGGATGCGGGTCGGGAAGATCGACAATCTCGAGGACCTCGGGACCGCCGAACCGACTGAATTGCGCGGCTTTCATGGGCTTACCAAGGATTCGGCTGCGTGTTTCTCTTGCGGATAGCTTCGTCCGTTTTCGGAATCAGCAGGTCCAGGGTATTTACGGCCTTCGCTTGCACGGCTTCGACAAATGGACGGAAACTTTCGTTGTAATCCCAGAAGGCCAGTTCGAAGTTGCCCTGGTTCTTTTCAAACGCGTCGGCCAGCGCGCCAGCGCCAATGATTGCCAACGACCCACCCATGCCCGCAGCAGGAGAGGCGCAGTAAGCGGCATCGCCTACGAGCGCCACTCTGCCTTTTGTCCATGACGGCATTTTTATCTGATTTATTTTGTCGAAATAGAACGTCTTCGACTTGCTTACTTCTTCCAACAATTCCGGCGTTCTCCAGCCCTGTCCGGCGAACTGCTCGGAAATGATCTTTCGTTGTTGCTCCTCGTCGCGATAATCGTAGGGAATCTCTTTCTCGGATGAGAAGCAAAGTACGATGTCTGTCTTGTTATTGTAGGCATTCAGCATCACCGCTTTACCCGGCACATTATACATCTGCGTCGTGTTTTCTCTTATCAACAGCTTGTCAATGATCGTTATGGAGAAATACTGACCAAGAAAATGTGTGTATTCAGCTTCGTCTCCGAACTGCAATTTTCTGACGAGTGAATGGTTGCCGTCGCAGCCGAATACCAAAGCAAACTGGCGCTGCGAGCCGTCTTTGAAAGAAACATGGATAGTGTTTTCCGTTTCTTCCAAAGTTGCGATGCTGTTGCCGAAAACGAACTCCACATCGTCCTTTACGGAACCGAAGATAATATCCAGAAGTGTGTCGCGTTCGATCTCCCAGTCATCGTCGGCGCGTGTGGCATCCGGTTGCTGCCGCATCACCCCCTCCGTGACATCATCGGAGTTTTTGAATTCAACCCCTTCCGACTCCAGACGGTTTGCTTGAACCTGCTTAAACAGGTCCATTCGCTTCAGGATGTCCTTAGCTTTCTCGCCGATGTTAACGGGCGTGCCGCCTTTTTTGAGATCTTTCGCAATCTCAACCACCGTGACCTGGTAGCCGAGCCCGCTCAGCCAATACGCGGTCGTCAGTCCGGCGAAACTTGCCCCCAAAACGAGGACACTTTGGTTTGGCATAGCCACAGCACTATCGGCTTGCTTTTCCATCTATCCGGTCCCATCATGTACTTGAGAATAAGATATACTGAATCATTTTATATACTCAGTATATAATAGGTTTTAAAAGCTTGCCGACGCCGGATCGCCGAACGCGTAAGCGCCTCGCCACGCGACAAAACATCTCCGATGCCGCCACACTCCTCTTCATCAAGCGAGGCTTCGATCAGGTGACGGTGGACGAGATCGCCGCCGCCGCCGACGTCGGGCGGATGACCGTGTTCAATCATTTTCCTCGCAAGGAGGACATGTTCTTCGATCGCGACGAAGAGGGTCGCGAGGTCCTGCGCGACGCTTTGCGGCAGCGCGATCCCGGGGTCGCGCCGATCGAAGCCTTGCGCCTGCTTGCGCATCGGCTGGTTGCGGAGCGAAACCCTGCCGTTGAGTTTTCCGCGAGGAGCCAGAGCTTCATAGAGACGGTTGAGGACAGCGAAACCCTCAAGGCTCGAGCGAGGGCAATTCGTGACGAACTCGCACAAGTCATGACGGTGGCGCTCGCCGAATGCACCGGGCGAGACCCCACCGATCCCGACGCCTGTCTCGCGGCCAACCTCCTCCTGGCGACATGGACCGTGGCCTTCCTCCAGGCACACCGGACCTTTCAACAGACGCGAGATTCAGAAAAGGCGAAAGCTGCTTTTCTCGCGATCGTCGATAAGGGAAGCATCGGCGTGAAAGCCGCGATGGCGGGCACGCCTTACGCCTGAGGGCTTTAAACGCGAGGACTGCCCTGAGCTGCGTTCGAGACGGCTTCCCATTTTTCCCAGTTGCTCAGGCGCGCCTGGTAGACCGCCTTGAACTTTGCGATCGTCGTCGAGCCCAACACCAAGCGAAGCGGCGCCTCATCTGCATCCACCGCTTCGAAGATCGCCGCGGCCGTCGCGGCCGGATCGCCGGAATCCTCGGGTTTGAATGCAGCGCGAATGGCCTGACGCACGGGATTGTAAGCGTCGATGACCGGCGCGGATTGCATTGCTGAGCGAAACTCGGTGCTGAAACTGCCGGGCTCTATGATGGTGACTTTGATGCCGAACGGAGCCACTTCGGCCGCGAGTGCTTCCGATAAGGCTTCGACGGCAAATTTGGTCGCGGTGTAGGTCCCACCGGTCGGAAAACCGATGACGCCCCCTATGCTGGAGACCGTCAGAATGTGTCCGCTGCCCTGCGCCCGCAAGATCGGTAACGCCGCCTGAACGACCGAGAGTGTCCCGAAAACATTCGTGTCGAAATTGGCTTTGCCTTGCGCTGGCTCCAGCTCCTCTATGGCACCCATATAACCGTAGCCCGCATTACTCAAAATGACGTCGAGGCGTCCGAAATGCCGGTGCGCTTGTTCGACGGCTACGAACACGGCATCGCGATCCGTCACGTCAAGCGGCAAGGCTAGGATGGCGTCACCATAAGCCGAGACGAGTTCGCCGAGCGTTTCAGGATTTCGCGCGGTGGCGGCGACTCTGTCGCCGCGTTTCAGGGCCGCCTCCGTCCAGACACGGCCAAAGCCACGTGATGCCCCGGTGATGAACCAAACCTTGGATGTCATTCTAAGCTCCAAAAAATTGCACTCAGTGTAATTATATATATCGCACTCAGTGTAATCTTGGCAAGTGGCTCTTTGGCAGCCACATTGGGCCGCAAATGAACGACCTTGAGAATCCCCCAATCGGACTCCGCGAACGCAAACGCCAGTTGACGCTGGAACGGATCGCCGAAACCGGCCTGAAGCTCTTCATCGAAAATGGATATGAGGCGACCACGCTCGATGCGATCGCCGCGGCATCCGGCATATCCCGGCGCACGTTCTTCTATTACCTAAAATCGAAAGAGGACGTGTTGCTGGCGCATGAGAGCGGCGACGCTCCACGCGCCTTACGGCCCACTTTTCTGGAGCAATCGCCCGATCAAAGACCGATCGAAGCCGCGCGGAAGACTTTCCTCACCCTCGCGTCAAAATACCAGAGCAAGGAATCTCTCCTCGCAGACCAAATCCTGCGATCGACGGAAACGCTTCGACTGCGCAAAGAGGCGCTTCTCGTTAGGATGGAGGAGGTCTTGGCCGAGGCGATGTATGATTTGTGGCCAAATGAGCGCCGGCCTGCACTACGCTTGGCCGCCATGATGGCCATGGGTGCGTTTCGGTTTGCGAAAGAAAACTGGCGGCAGGAAAACGCTGCGCATCCGTTGACGCATTATATCGATGACGCTTTCGATCTTCTCGATCAGCTTTGAACAAAGCTGGCGCATCCGACACGATTCGAGTCTGTCACACTCAGCGCGTGAGCTTCGCTGAAAGCTCCGTCAAAAGCTGCCCGGCTTGCGCTGCGTCCCGCGCCAATCCGAACGCATAGAAGTCGGGGCGCACGAGGACAGCTTTTGCTTTATGCTTCGCGAGCCAAGCGCTGATGCGCCCGCTTTGCTCGCGGTGCGCGCCGACGCCGATCGCGACGAGAACGACGCCCAGATCATCCGCTGTCGCGCGCAAGTGGCCGTCGAGCGCCTCAAGGGTAGCCAGGTCGCCGACCAACGCAAAATTTCGGCCGACGATATCGTCAAGGCGACGGAATCCTTGCGGCGTCTCCAGTTCATCATGCGGGGTGAGCAAGCCCGCGCCGTCACCCTTGGCGACCACGCCGCCAGAGAGTCCTGGAAAGTCGAGCGGTGGTGGGCCGTCGCTCAGGAAAGCCGCGTCACGCGCCTTCGCCGCTTCGGCGTCAATCTCGCAGACGATCTTGCCCACCTCCATCGACACGCGAATGTAGGCGTCGACGTTCGGGCCGCGTTCGGCTTCGTAGGCATCGAGCAGAGCATCGCTCGAAGTCCCCTTCAACACGCGATCGAGCTTCCAGGCGAGGTTCCAGGAACGCGAATGCCCGAGCCCATACCCTCCCCCATGAAGGGCGGCATCAGATGCGCCGCATCGCCGGCGATGAGAAGCCGCCCGTTGCGCCAGCCTTGCGCGAGCACCGAGCGAAACCGATAAACCGCGTGCCGCACGAGTTCCCCATCGCTCGGTTTTAGCCAAGGCGAGAGCAACTCCCAGGTCTTTTCAGGCTGGGCGAATTCAGCGGTGTCCTCGTCCGGCTTGATCATGAACTCCCAGCGGCGATTGACGACACCGCCCCAAACGATCGTCATCGGTCGCGCCGGGTTGCAATATTGCAGGACATCGGGGAACTGCAGCTTGTCGGGATCGTGCGGACGAACGTCGATCACCAGCCATCGCGCATCGAAGCCATGGTCGAGGGACGTCGAGCCGAGGGCCTCGCGCACGAGGCTGTTGGCGCCATCGCAGCCGACGATATATTTCGCCGTTATCCGCTCGGTCTTCGAGAGATCGGCCTCCTCAGTTCGGGCATCGAACGGCGCGATCGCGACGCTTGCGCCGTCAATTGTCTGCTCGACCTGCTGCGCTTCGTTGCGCAGGAAGAACGCGATCCCGGGGCGGCCGCGGAGGTCGCGCTCGAGCAGCCGTTCGAGATCCGGTTGATTGAAGCTGAGTGACTGGCGTCCGCCGGAAAGGGTTTCGCCGGTTTCGTCGATGTCGGCCAGAACTTTCCAATCGGCGTTGTACCAGATGTAATGGCTCAGCGGCCGGGAAATCGCCTCGATCTGCGGAGACAATCCGAGCGCATGGAACACACGCTTGATATCATGATGATAGGCGACCGCCCGGGGCAGGGGATAAGCCTCGGGCCAACGCTCTACGATGGCGACGCTGTGTCCCGCATCGCTGAGCCGCCGGGCGAGAATCTTGCCTGTCGGGCCGTAGCCCACGATGATGACATCGTAATCCATTGGCGCCCTCCCGTTTGACTATGCAACGGGGTTTGCTTCCCGTGAAGCCCTAGCAAAAGGTGAGGCGCAATCGCGCGAGCCGCCCGGACAGGACCTGGAGGGCGTGATCCTGCTGCTGGCAAAAGGGAGAACGGGGAGAGGTCGATTCGGCGGCCAGTGGCGACGCCCGGGAAAGCCTTGTCGGCGCCCATTACCTTGAGACGGCGTTCGGACCCCGAAGGGTCGCCTTATCGCTTTGATTTTACGAAATATGTTTGGAGCGGGCGAAGGGATTCGAACCCTCGACCCCAACCTTGGCAAGGTTGTGCTCTACCCCTGAGCTACACCCGCATCCATGCCGGGCAAGCCCAGCGTCCCGGCTATATGCCGCAAACCTTCGACCATTGCAATCAAGCCCGCGTCATAAAATTTTCGCCGCCACGCGTGCCGCCTTAACCGCCCGGTTGCGAAAGGCTTGACCGCGGCTCATCTATGCGAGAAGCGGGACCGGCGAATACAGGAGAGCGGCAGATGGCGGAATTGTTGGGACAGACGGAGCCATCGCCGGGCGCGGCCATCGCGACCACGACGGCAACCTTCGCGACCGACGTTCTGACCGAATCCGGCCACCGCCCGGTCCTCGTCGATTTCTGGGCGCCCTGGTGCGAACCCTGCAAACAGCTCACCCCCATTCTCGAAAAGGCGGTGCAGGCGGCGCAGGGCAAAGTGAAGCTCGTGACGATGAACATCGACGAGCATCCGCAGATCGCCGGCCAGCTTGGTATCCGCTCGATCCCGGCCGTCATTGCGTTCCAGCGCGGCCAGCCGGTCGACGGTTTCATGGGCGCATTGCCGGAGAGCCAGGTTCGCGGCTTCATCGAGCGTCTCGCCGGACCGCTGCCGGAGGAGGAAGACCTTCATGCGATGGCGGAGGCGGCTCTCGCCGCCGGCGAATCGCTCGCTGCACTGGAAATCTTCCGCGAGCTTTATGAGAAGGATTCTGGCGATCTCGCCGCGCTGGCTGGCCTGATCAAGACCAATGTCGCGATCGGCGAACTCGAAGGCGCCAAAAAGCTCCTGGCGCAAGTTCCAGAAACAGCGGCGCAGGATCCCGCGGTCGCGGCGGCGCGGGCTGCGGTCGAGAACGCCACGCAAGCCGCTGGGCTTGGCGAAATCGGCGAACTTGAGCGTCGCGTGGCGGCCGAACCCAACGACCCGCAAGCGCGTTTCGACCTCGCGGTTGCGCTCAATGCGCAAAGCCGGCGCGATGAGGCGGCGGACGCTCTGCTCACGATCATCAAACGCGACCGCGATTGGAATGACGCGGCCGCGCGGAAGCAATTGCTGCAATTCTTCGAGGCTTGGGGCAACATGGATGCGGCGACCGTCGCCGCGCGGCGGAAGTTGTCGACGCTCTTATTTTCCTGAGCCGTCGAAGCGAGGCTTGAGGCATGAACATCAATAAATCTTATGACGGATCTGACGATCTGCCGAAGGTCATCCCCATCTTCCCGCTGTCGGGCGCCTTGCTGCTGCCGCGCGGGGAATTGCCACTCAATATTTTCGAGCCGCGCTATCTCGCGATGATCGAGGATGTGATCAAGGGCCATCGCGTCATCGGCCTGATCCAGCCGGAGAGCGAAGTGGAGGACGCGGAAAAGAGTCCCGCGCTGCAAGCCGTCGGTTGCGCCGGCCGTCTCACGCAATTTGCTGAAACGGGTGACGGGCGCTACCTCATCACGCTCACCGGCATCGCCCGCTTTCGCATCCTGGAAGAGATCGCGACGGTCACACCGTATCGGCAATGCCGGGTCGATTTCGCGCCTTTCGATAGCGATTTCACCCCGCGCCAGGGCGAAGATGCAGTCGATCGCGAAAGCGTGTTGCGGACCTTGCGGGAATTCGCGGAAGCCAATGACGTACCCGTCGATTGGCAGAGCGTCCGCGAGGCGCCGAACGAAGCGCTCGTCAACGCGCTTTCGATGATGAGCCCTTATGGCCCGCGCGAAAAGCAGGCCCTGCTCGAAGCCCCGAGCCTCAAAATTCGCGCCGAGGTTCTGGTCGCGATCACCGAGTTCGAACTCGCCCGCGGCCGCCGCGATGCCACGCCGTTGCAATGAAGGACGTAGCCATGAGCGAGCCGACTCCCGACACGACGACGCAGAAAACCCGGATCGACCCGCGGCTGCTCGAAATTCTCGTCTGCCCGCTGACCAAGACGACGCTCGAATACGATGTGCAGAAGCAGGAACTGATCTCCCGCGCGGCGAAGCTCGCCTACCCGATCCGCGACGGCATTCCGATCATGCTGCCGGAAGAAGCCCGGCCGATCGAGACCGAATAGCCGGCTTCGCGGCCAAGCCGTCGGCCCGCCCAATTTTTTCTCCGTCTGCCTGTTTTTAAGTCAAGAAACGTGGGCTTAACCGCGTCTTCTCGACGTCCGACGTCTTGCCGCCGGAAAATCTGCCGGATCCGGCCACATTCCTTAATCATCCGCCGTTCGGTCCTTCAGGCCTTGCAAAGTCCGACCAGAACGCGTGCCGGCCAACGAATCTTCTTGGTCCCGTCCGATTTTCGCCGAGCTGGCCCATGCCTTGCTTTCCGCCGTCTTGACCATGGCCGTCTACGCCCACTCCGCGTGATGAGTAAGGGGGGCATGGTCGCGATGGCAGCGATCCGGTGCGTCATTCTCGCGTATCGGTCAGCAGGAACAAAGCGAGTCTTTCGCAGCCGCCGGTGCGACACACCCGTGTCGTGGCGCGGTAGATAAACAGCATCAGCCTGCTGACTGATACGTAAGGGACCGGAGCTGCGCTCACTGGAGGGTAAAATGAAAATTGTGACGGCAATCATCAAACCGTTCAAGCTCGACGAGGTAAGAGACGCGCTCACAACGCTCGGCGTGCACGGCATGACCGTGAGCGAGGTCAAGGGCTATGGGCGCCAAAAGGGCCACACGGAAATTTACCGTGGCGCCGAATACGCCGTGAATTTTCTTCCCAAGCTGAAAGTCGAAGTCGCGATCAGCGCCGAGCTCGTCGATCGGACGATCGCGGCGATCACGTCAGCGGCACGAACCGGCGAAATTGGCGACGGGAAGATCTTCGTCAGTCCGCTCGACGAAGTCGTGCGTATCCGGACCGGCGAAAAGGGCGCCGATGCCATTTAATGCTCAACCGAGATTAGCAGGAGTAACGAGATGAAGTTGATTCCGTCACTGGGGGCGGGCCTTACCTCGGCTTGGGAAGCGTGCAGAAAGCCGTCACGGCTGGCGCTTGCAGGTTTGGTTCTAGGCATCCTCTTTTCCGTAAATCTGGCTGCCTTTGACAGTGCCCGCGCGCAAACACCCGCGCCGGCCGCAGCCCCCGCCGCCGCGGCTCCGAAGCCTGCGGCTCCCGCGCCGGCGACCCCGCCGCCGCCGCCTGCTTGCGACGCCAATCACCTGACCGTCTGTACGCCGAACAATGGCGACACGGCCTGGATGCTCACCTCCATGGCGCTCGTGCTGATGATGACCGTGCCTGGCCTCGGCCTCTTCTACGGCGGCATGGTCCGCAAGAAGAACGTCGTCGACACGGTGATGACCAGCTTTGCCATCACGTGCTTGATCACGATCATCTTCGCGGTCATCACTTACAGTCTGGCGTTTACGCCCGGAGGGCCGTTTATCGGCGGAACGAGTCGCGCTTTCCTGCAAGGAATTTTGAGCGACGTCTCGAACAACACAGGCAACCCGAACCCGCTGGCGCCGACGATTCCGGAAACGGTCTATATGGCGTTCCAGATGACCTTCGCGATCATCACCCCGGCCCTGATCGCCGGTGCGTTCGCGGAGCGCATGAAGTTCTCAGCTATGCTGATCTTCATGACGTTGTGGGCGATCTTCGTCTACGCGCCGATCGCGCATTGGGTCTGGGGTCCGGATGGCTTGCTGTCGAACGGCAATCCGAAGGCCTGGGTCCACGTGCTCGACTACGCCGGCGGCACCGTCGTTCACATCAACTCCGGCGTTGCCGGTCTCGTGACGGCTCTGTTCCTCGGCAAACGGCATGACACCGGCCCGGCGCACAATGTCGTCCTGACCTTCATCGGCGCCTCGTTGCTGTGGGTTGGCTGGTTCGGCTTCAACGCCGGTTCGGCTGTCTCTGCCGGTGTCGTCGCCGGTATGGCCATGACGGTGACGCAGATCGCGACCGCGGTTGCGGGCCTGACCTGGATGTTGATCGAATGGGCGCATCGCGGCAAACCGACCATCGTCGGCATCTGCTCGGGTGCCGTCGCCGGTCTCGTCGCGATCACGCCGGCTTCGGGCTTCGTCGGCCCGGCGGGTTCGATCTGGATCGGCATCGCCGTGGCCTTCTTCTGCTACTTCACGGTGACCTTCGTGAAGGGCTGGATCGGCTACGACGACGCGCTCGACTGCTTCGGCGTCCATGCCTGCGGCGGCGCGCTCGGCGCCATTCTGACCGGCGTCTTTGCCATCAATCAGTACGGCGGCACGCCGGGCCTGATCGAAGGCAATGCCAGCCAGGTGGTGAACCAGTTGATCGGTGTTGGCGTCGTCATTGCATACGACGTGATTGTCACGGCAATCATCCTCTTCCTGATCAAGATCACGATCGGGTTGCGGGTCAGCCCCGAAGTCGAACGCGATGGTCTCGATCTTGCTCTGCATGGCGAGGTTGTTCAGTAAACATCCGGCTCCTCCCCGCTGGAAAAAACTTGGGGCTCCCTTTGGGGAGCCCCTTTTTTATTGTTCCCTCTGCGCGGCGGCGCGCGGCTTAAACCAGCCTTAACCACGTCTCTTTAGGCTCTCCGTGCGGGCGCCGTGCGCGGCTTGGCACGAGCCCCCGCGTTCGACCGGGGCCAGTGTATTCGATGCGTACGACGACCAGTTTCTCGGCCTTGGACCACATTCCGGATCCGCTGCGCCTGTTCGCTGCGCGCCGTGCCGCCGAAATGATCGGCGCGACGCTGATGGCCGGGACAGCGGCCATGGCCCTCGCGCTCCTCACCTGGTCGGTGCGCGACCCGAGCCTGAACCACGCCACCGACGCGCCCATCCACAACGTGCTCGGCGCACCTGGCGCGATCACCGCCGATCTGTTCATGCAGATGCTCGGCCTCGCCGCCCTCGCGCTGCTGGCGCCGCTCGCCATCTGGGGCTGGCGGCTCCTGCGCACACGGCGGCTCGACCGGCCCGCCTGGCGCCTGCTCTATTGGTTCATCGGCAGCGTCGCCGCCACGGGCTTCGCCGCCGTCCTGCCCGTCACCAGCCGCTGGCCGCTGCCAACCGGCCTTGGCGGCGTACTTGGCGATGCCTTGCTGTTCATTCCGAAGCATATTTTCGGCGGCCACGGCGCCGTGATGCTCATTCTGGCAATCGTCTTCGCCGCTGTTGCGATCCTCTCGCTCGCCGCCGCTGTTGGAAAGCCGAAACCCGAAACATATTTCGACGACGAGGAAGATGACGAACCCGCACCGGTCAGGCGTCGGGTTGCGGAGGAAGAGGACCGCGCGGGCGAGCCGGGTATCGCGCTCGTCGTCGTCGGCGGCCTGATTCACGCGCTGCTCTCGGCGAAATCGAGCCTGGGCCGGGCCTTGGCCAGACGGCGTGAGCCACGCACGAGTTTGGCGCCCTGGCAGGATGCGGCCCGGCGTGTCGGCCCCTCGCTTGACCAACGCCATCTGCGTGAAGACCCCGCCTTCGATCTCGGCTTTGAACCGTCGGCCTATGCACCGCCGGCGGCACGCGCCGCGCGTCAGGCCGCCGAGGCCGAGGCGGACGGTCTGCCGCAGCCGCTCGCCGGCCGCAGCCGGGTGACGCCGGGCACGGCAAACCTCAAAAGCGGGCAACGTCTGCAGCGCGAAATCCAGCCCTCGATGCTCGAGCGGCTGAGCAGGGCCAAATACCAGCTGCCGGCGTTGCTCATGCTGAGCGAGCCGAAGAAGGCCGCGGTCAATCGCGTCTCGGAAGACGCCTTGCAACAAAATGCCCGCCTGCTTGAAGGCGTGCTCGACGATTTCGGCGTCAAGGGCGAGATCATCAATGTGCGCCCCGGGCCGGTCGTCACGCTCTACGAGCTCGAACCTGCTCCTGGCATCAAATCCGCCCGCGTCATTGGTCTCGCCGACGATATTGCCCGCTCCATGTCGGCCGTCTCCGCCCGCGTCGCCGTCGTCTCCGGCCGTAATGCGATCGGCATCGAATTGCCGAACCAGCGCCGCGAGACGGTCTATCTGCGCGAATTGCTGGCCTCGCAGGATTTCGAAAAGAACAAGCAGAGCCTCGCCATCGCGCTCGGCAAGACGATCGGCGGCGAACCGATCATCGTCGATCTGGCCCGCATGCCGCATCTCCTCGTCGCGGGCACCACGGGTTCCGGCAAATCGGTGGCGATCAATACGATGATCCTGTCGCTGCTTTATCGCCTGCGGCCGGATCAGTGCCGGCTCATCATGGTCGATCCGAAAATGCTGGAGCTCTCCGTCTATGACGGCATCCCGCATCTGCTGACGCCGGTCGTCACCGATCCGAAGAAGGCGGTCGTCGCGCTCAAATGGGCGGTGCGCGAGATGGAAGAGCGCTACAAGAAAATGTCGAAGCTCGGCGTCCGCAATATCGACGGCTTCAACACCAAAGTCAGCGAAGCGGCAGCCAAGGGCCAGATCGTGACGCGCACGGTGCAGACCGGCTTCGACCGTGAGACCGGCGAGGCCGTCTACGAACAGGAAGAGATGGACCTATCGCCGTTGCCGTATATCGTCATCATCGTCGACGAGATGGCCGACCTGATGATGGTCGCCGGCAAGGATATCGAAGGCGCGATCCAGCGTCTCGCCCAGATGGCGCGCGCCGCCGGTATTCATCTCATCATGGCGACGCAGCGTCCGTCGGTTGACGTCATCACCGGCACGATCAAGGCCAATTTCCCAACCCGCATCTCCTTCCAGGTGACGTCGAAGATCGACAGCCGCACGATTCTGGGCGAGCAGGGCGCCGAGCAACTCCTCGGCCAGGGCGACATGCTCTATATGGCCGGCGGCGGCCGTATCAATCGCGTCCACGGCCCGTTCGTCTCCGACGGCGAAGTGGAGAAAGTCGTGGCGCATTTGAAAAACCAGGGCGCACCGGAATATCTCGAGGCGATCACCGTCGAAGACGAGCCGGAGGGCGATGGCGGCGATGGCTTCCCGACCGGCGCAGAAGGCGAGGAGGGCGGCGATCTCTATGACCGCGCCGTCGCGATCGTCCTGCGCGACAAGAAATGCTCGACGAGCTATGTGCAGCGCCGCCTGTCCGTCGGCTACAATAAAGCTGCCTCGCTGGTCGAACGGATGGAGAAGGAAGGCGTCGTCAGCGCCCCGAACCACTCGGGCAAACGCACCATCCTCGTCGGCGGCGGCATCGACCGCGGCGCCTTTGAACCGGCTGGCGATTATTAGGGCATGCCCAAGAAAAGTTTCTGACTTTTCGAGCAGAAGATACCCAGCTTTCATGATGTCGCGGCGCTGTCCTATTGCCGCCACATCGCAAGATTACCGCTCGCCGAACCACGGCATGACCGGATTGGGCGCCGAGAGCGAGCGCAGACGGCAACGAGTCCGTGTTATAAATCCCTCGGGACCGAATCAGCCGGCGCGAAAGGCGAAATTGATGTCGATGACCAATGCATCGGGCCTAAAAGTGCCTTGCGATCTCGCTGTTGCGATAGATCGCCAGCGATGCAGTTTTCGGATCGGCCCGATGCGACTGAATTTCGTTCGCGCGGGCGTTTCAGGTCTCTTTCTTGGCAGCGCAATGGCCTTTGCAACCTTCGCCACGATGACCTTCGCCGAAGCCGCCACGGCAGCGGCGACGCCGCCACCAGTCTCGCAAAACAGCGCGCCGCCGCCGGCCGCGACCCCGCCCTTTAAGCCCATGGATCCGCATGTCGCGATTCAGAAGGCCGACGATTATTTCAATTCGACGCGGTCGATGATCGGCGATTTCGTGCAGATCAGCGGAGACCGGCGCTCGGAAGGTAAAGTCTACATCCAGAAGCCCGGCAAAATGCGCTTTGAATATGCCGAGCCCGCAACGCTCGACATCGTCGCCGACGGCATGACGGTCGCGGTGATCGATCGCAAGCTCGCCACGCAGGATTTCTATTTCGTCTGGCAGACACCGTTGAAATTCCTGCTCAAGGATCGGATCGATCTTTTGCGCGACCTCGCTGTGACCGATGTCATCAGTGATCCGGATAATGTCACGATCACGGTCGTCGATCAGGAAACCTTTGGTGGCACATCGCGCATCAAGCTGATGTTCGACCCAGCGTCTTTCCAGCTCAAACAATGGGAAGTCACCGATCCGCAAGGTAACGAAACGCTGGTTTCGCTCTTCAACGTGGATCGTTCAACGCCGCCCGACCCTTCCGTTTTCCAGATCAAGTCCAGCCGCCTCGACAGTTCAAACAGTCGGCTCCTGAATCGGAGCAATTAACGTTTCGCAATAATTTGCGGCCGGACTTGCAGTCCGATTTGCGCAGACCTATCTCACTTTTCGGAGAGTGATACGGTTGGCTTGACGAATTCCCCCCGTTCTGTCTCGCCGGCTGCGCCGGACCCCCTCCCGGTGTAGTGTCGCTCCACGGGGCGTCCGATCTCGATCGGGCGCCCTATTTTTATGCGCCGCACGCACCCGCGGCAAAATCCTGTGATTGCGGCGAGGCTTTCCTTGCCGCCCAGCGTACCGCGTGCTCAACAACGATAGCTTCAGATTTCCCGGATCAAAATTGCCGTTTACCGTCGCCACCTGGAATATCAATTCCGTTCGTTTGCGTATCGATCTCGTCGGCAAATTCCTGTCGGACCATGCGCCGGACGTTCTTTGCCTGCAGGAAACGAAGTGCCGGGATGCCGAATTTCCCGCCGCCGCGTTCCGCAAGTTTGGCTACGAGCACATCGCGCTAAACGGCCAAAAGGGCTACCACGGCGTCGCCATCGTCTCGAAAACACCGTTCGGCATCGTCGATCGGCGGCCGTTTTGCGATAAGGGCGATGCGCGCCATATCAGCGTGACCGTTGCGCCGACAAACCTCCGGGCCTTTACGCTGCATAATTTCTACGTGCCGGCCGGCGGCGACGAGCCCGACCCCGACATCAATCCGAAATTCGCGCACAAGCTCGCCTTCCTCGACGAGATGGCTAGCTGGATCCGCGCGGACCGCGTTGCGGGCGGTGATGCCATCATGGTCGGCGACCTCAACGTGGCACCGCTCGAAACCGATGTCTGGAATCATAAGGCGTTGCTCAAAGTCGTGAGCCATACGCCGGTCGAAGTCGAAAAGCTGGGGGCTGTTTTCGCCGCGGGGCCGTGGGTCGATGCGCTGCGCCGCTACGTCCCCGCCGAGGAAAAACTTTATACGTGGTGGAGCTATCGCTCGCCCGATTGGGCCAAGGCGAATAAAGGCCGCCGACTCGACCACATCTGGACAAGCGCGGCTTTGGCCCCGAACCTACGCGGCATGAAAGTCTTGCGCGAAAGCCGCGCCTGGGAACGGCCATCCGACCATGTCCCCGTCCTGGCGCATTTCGATTTCGACGCCTGATCCCGAAAAGCGTTTATGGATTAGGCGGATAGGACGGCGTCCAGAAATCCACCAATGGCTTCGGCCGGCCGGTCGGGTAGAGCGGTTGTGGGAGATTGTCTTCCTCGAAGCGCGAGGGGAAATAGGCTTCGTCCGGCGTCTGGTTGAAGCCCGTGCCCGCCGTAACGTAATTTTCCTCAGACCCCTGCGAGACGACATTGCCCGGATCAAGCCAGCTGCGCTTGTTGACCGTCAGCGGCGGCTCGGCGCTCGAATAGACATACGCCGGCGCATAATGATGCACGTAATGCGCGTAGTGATGGTGGTGTTTCGGCGACGCGAACGCCTCCGACATCCCGGCCAGTGCAACAGCGCCGGAGGCGGTCAGAGCCAGTAAAGACACCAGGTTCGGACGCATACCCATTCCCTTCCGCCCGCCGCACATTGCGACGCTATCTCGACAATTACTTAGCCCTGTTTTGGTTCGGCGCGAATGCCAAACCGCGTGGCGCCCATTCAAAATGCCGTTCAACGCATTTTTCGGAGGCGGAGTGGCGGCGGTGCATCATTTTCATCGATCCAATCGGCCGAAATGCGGTTGGGGCCGAGCGCCGTTCCCGTGCAACTCGGGTCGCGACGCAATTCGGTTTCGGCAAAATAATCGGCCAAGGCCGAATCATCCCCGCCGCCGTCGAGCTCCAGCCTGTCGATCAGACAGCCAAGCGCCGGCCGCGAGATCGGCCGCGTCCGAGTCCCGCAGGCAAAGCCGCTGAGCCGGAAATTGCCCTCCAGTCCGGCGCCGCGAAAGCCAAGGCAAGGCACCGGGTCCGCATTTGCGACGAGATCGACGTCCGCCGTTTCAAGCGGGCCGAAGCGAGTCGGTAAAATCGCCGGATTGCTGCTCCGGACGATCGACACATCGCCATTTGCCGCGAGCCGGACCAGATCGACGAAAAGCGACGCATCCTCCGGCTTTTCCTGGCCGAGACGATAAAGCATGAGGCGGAAGAATTGGCTGCGACCGTCGAGCTGGCCGAAAGTCAGAACATCCTGCCGCCCACCGAGACGGTGCCGCCGCGCAGCGTAGACGTGCGGCAGGCGGGCAAGCTCCGGCGCCGAAAGATCGAAAAGTTGCAGCGGATCGCCGATCTCGTTCCAGTCCGGCAGCGGCGCGGCGGCGATTGGGGCGGGAGCGCTCGGCTGCGGATCGCGGCCGGAGAGTAGAACCAGCCCGGCCGCGAAGAGGATCGCGACGACCGCCGCCGACCCCGGCGAAACGCCGCGTTTGCGCCGCAGACGCCGCCGTGGCTGTTCGATCAGCCTTGTCGGTCTTATATCGTCGAATGTGGCGCGCATGAATTCCCCGCCTTCGATGAGGCAGGAGGATTCTCGCATCACGGCACTTGCCGCCGGTTACTGCGGCGCGGTCATTTGTCGATAGGGTCAACAGAGGCTTTACGGAGCATGTGCCGGAACAGTTGTGCGACTTTTCCCGATGAGAACATGTTCCAAACATCGATGCATGCGGGCGTGATTTTCCGTCCGATTTTTGGTATGGGCGGCGCTGCGGAATTTTCGGGCCTCCGCGAAGGAGAATAAAATGGGTTTCAAGGTCGCCGTCGTCGGCGCCACCGGCAATGTCGGGCGCGAGATGCTCGATATCCTCGCCGAGCGGCGGTTTCCCGCCGATGAAGTGGTCGCGCTCGCCTCGTCGAGCTCGATCGGCACGGATGTGTCCTTCGGCGACAAGACGCTCGTCTGCAAAGCGCTCGAAAATTACGATTTCACCGGCACCGACATCTGCCTGATGTCGGCCGGCGGCACCGTCTCCAAGGAATGGTCGCCGAAGATCGCCCGCAAGGGCGCGGTCGTGATCGACAATTCCTCCGCCTGGCGCATGGACCCGGATGTGCCGTTGATCGTGCCGGAAGTGAATGCCAGCGCCGTCGCGGGCTTTGCCAAGAAGAACATCATCGCCAATCCGAATTGCTCGACCGCGCAACTCGTCGTCGCGCTGAAGCCGCTGCACGACGCAGCGAAGATCACCCGTGTCGTCGTCGCGACCTATCAATCCGTCTCCGGCGCTGGCAAGTCGGCGATGGACGAGCTTTTCGCCCAGACCCGCTCGATCTTCGTCTCTGAGGCGGTCGAGACCGGCAACTTCCCAAAGCGCATCGCCTTCAACATCATTCCGCAGATCGACGACTTCATGGAGGACGGCTACACCAAGGAAGAGTGGAAGATGATGGCGGAAACGAAGAAGATCCTGGACCCCAAGATTAAGCTCACCGCCACCTGCGTGCGCGTGCCGGTCTTCATCGGCCATGCCGAAGCGGTGAATGTCGAATTTGAAAGGCCAATCAGTGCCGACGAGGCGCGCAACATCTTGCGCGAGGCGCCAGGCGTGCTCGTCATCGATAAGCACGAACCCGGCGGCTATATCACTCCGCATGAAGCGGCGGGCGAGGACGCGACCTTTGTCTCGCGCATCCGTGAGGACGCGACCGTCGAAAACGGCCTGTCCTTCTGGTGCGTCGCCGACAATCTGCGCAAGGGCGCGGCGCTCAACGCCGTGCAAATCGCGGAGCTTCTCATCAACCGCAAGCTGATCACGCCGAAGAAGCAGGCGGCGTGACATGGGTGACGCCGTTCCGGCCGAGTGGCTCGATACGCCGGTGAGCGTCGAGCAACTCGACCTGGATTACGGCACGCCACAGTCCGGCGTTCACGCGGATTGGGAACGTCTGAAAGCCGAAATGCAGCCGGGCGATCAGCTCGTACGTTTTGCAAGCCCGGCCGATAGCTGGAAACATCTCGCCGGTCGCGCCGGCATCGCCCTTGTGCGCGACGGCAAGGTGATCGACGCTTTCGTCACGATGATGAATTAGACGCGCGCCGTAAAATCCGCGCCATCGACGATGATCTGCAGCGTTCCCAATTCGCACGTCCCGACGCGAGCACGCACGCCATAAATCTCCGCGAGCATGTCGCTCGTGATCGCCTCTGACGGCGCGCCGAAGCCGACGAGGCGCCCGGCGCTCAACACCGCGACCTGATCCGCATAACGCGCCGCAAGGCTGATGTCGTGCAGCACCGCGACGACAATCATATTGCGCTCGCGTGCCAGCGCCTTGGTGCAATCCATGACGCGCATCTGATAGCGCAGGTCGAGCGCGCTCGTCGGCTCATCAAGCAGCAGGACTTCCGGCGCGCGGACGATTGCCTGCGCGAGGCTCGCCAATTGCCGCTGGCCGCCGGAAAGCTCGGTCAGCGAACGCATCGCCAGATCGGCAATGCCGATACTGTCGAGCACATCGTAAGCGCGGCGCAGATGATCCTGCGTATGCGCTGCATCGCCATTCGCAACAGCGGCGCGTAAGGCGCCGACAACGGCTTCGAGCACGGTCAGCGCAATCGCCGCCGGCAGCGCCTGCGGCATATAGGCGATGCGTTTGGCGCGTTCGCGGCGTGAGGTGGCGGCGAGGTCGGCGTCGTCGAGATGCAACGTGCCTTGCATCGGCTCAAGCCCGGCGAGGCCGCGCAGCAGCGTCGATTTGCCGGCGGCATTCGGGCCGATCAACGCGGTGATCGAGCCGCGCGCCAGTGGCGGCAGCGTGAGATCGTGGATGACCGGCTTGTGGCCATATCCGATCGCGATGTGCGACGCCTCGAGCCCGCTCACAGCCGCCGCCCGCGTTTGAAGACCAGCAGCACGAAGATCGGCACGCCGACGAGCGCCGTAACGATGCCGACCGGCACGATGACACCCGGCATGATGAACTTGCTGGCGATCGACGACAGCGACAGCAGCAGCGCCCCGGTGAGAGCGCTGGCAGGCAGCAGATAGCGCTGGTCTTCGCCGACAAGCAGGCGCGCGATATGCGGCCCGACGAGGCCGATGAAGCCGATCGTACCGACGAAGGCGACCGCCGTTGCCGACAGAAGGCTGATCCGGAATAGTGACAGGAAGCGCAGCCGCCGCACATCGACGCCGAAACTGCGCGCGCGATCCTCGCCGAGCCGCAACGCCGTCAGCGCCGGTGCAGCCATGAACGAAAACGGCGCAAGCAACGCGAGGATCAAAGCCAAGATGCCGACCTTCTGCCAGTCGGCGCGGGCGACGCTGCCGAGCGTCCAGAAGATCAATTGCTGCAACACATCCTCGGTCGCGATGAGTTGCAGCAGCGCGACGATTGCATTGCACGAGAAGACCAGCGCGATACCGAACAGGACCAGCGTTTCGACACCCGCACCGCGCAGCCGCGACATGAATTGCAGCAGCAGGACAGATGCGAAGGCGCAGATGAAGGCGCAGACGGTGACGGCGGCGTTCGCTGGCAGCCACGGCAGCGCGAAGCCGAAGACGATGGCGAGTGACGCGCCGAGCGCGGCGGCTGACGATACGCCGAGCGTGAACGGGCTTGCCAGAGGATTGTCGAGGATCGCCTGCATCTCCGCGCCGCAGAGCGACAGCGACGCCCCGACAAGCAGTGCCATCAATGCATAGGGCAGGCGCACGTTCCAGATGATCGCCGCCGTGACGCGATCGAGATGCGACGGATGGAAAATGCCCGCGACCAGCGTGCCGATACTGAGGCCCGACGGCCCCGACGCGACATCGACGGCGAAGGCGGCAATAAGCGCGATGACGAGCAGGCCGATGATCGATAGCCGCCGCAGCAACAGCCGGCGATAATCCGCCGCGACGGACTCGAAGGCCGATGGCGCGAGCGTCGCAGGCGCGTTCAAGGCGCGCTCACCCAATAGGTGCCGGCCTGTGGCGCATCGAGATAATGTGTGTCGAGATCGTGCAGCGTCGCTGTCGGATCGAGCGCGCCGAACAGCTCCGGATGAATCGCTTTCGCCAGCGCTTCGACGAGCAGGATGTTGTAGGGCGAATTGTAGAAATCGTGCCAGATTCCGAGCACGCGCTGCGCGCGAATGGCGCGCAAATCCTTGAACGGCGAATCGGCGAGAAGTTTTGCGAAACTCGCTTTTGCGTCAGCCTCCGTCACATTCGCGCCAAGCAAGAGTCCGGGCGCGCGATTGCCGCTCGCGATGTAAATGTCCGGGTCGGCGTGCAGCACCGCCTCGACGCTGATGTCGCCAAGCGCGCCGGGCACAATGCCGGCCGCGATATTGTACCCACCTGCGGCCGCGATCATGTCGGCAACGCCGCCCTTGCCGGTTGTGTGCCCCGGCGCCTGCCAAACGCCCGCCAGAAGTTCGAGGAAGACTTTTGGGCGTGCCGTCGCAGGCAGCGCGGCGACGGCATCGGTGACGCGTTTCAGATGCGACTCGTAAAACGCGACATAGTCCGCCGCCTCTTTCTCGCGCCCCAGCGCCTTGCCGAGAAGCGCGATGCTTTTCGGCGTATTGGCCAGCGGATCGACACGGAAATCGACGAAGATCACCGGAATGCCGGCCTGCGCCAGCAGTGCCGGAACCTCGCTATGTTCAGTCAGCCCATGCCCTGCGAGGCTGAGGATCACAAGATCGGGCCTGAGCGACAGAATGCGCTCGGCGCTGACGCTCTGTTCCGACGCCTGCCCGATGAGCGGAATTTTGCCGACCTCGGGATATTTCGCGGCGAAGGAGGCAAACGTATGCGGGTCCATCAGCCGGAAATCGTTCTGCCAGCCGACGACGCGCCGGAACGGATCAGCACGGTCGAGCAGCGCCAGCGCATAAACGAGCCGGCCTTCGCCAAGCACGACGCGCGTGACCTTGTCCGGCACATCGACATGCCGGCCGGCGATATCGGTGACCTCGCGGGCGCGCGCGGCGCCGATCACCAACAGGCTGGCCAGCAGCGCAAAAACGATCCGGCGAATAAGGGAAGACAAGGACATGGGCAAGGGAGGTTGCGGCGCACAATGGCCGCCGCTGTCCTAGCCGCCGCCTAAAAGTTCCGCAACAGCAATGATTTAGAGTGGTTCTAAGGCATCGCTGGCGGCCGATTGCGCGAGCCGCGCCGAGACGAGTTCGCGCAGCCCCTGCAGATCGCGCGAGAAGATACGGATGCCTTCGGCGAGCTTCTCCGTCGCCATCGCATCCTCATTGAGCATGAAGCGAAAACTCTTCTCGTCCAGGTACATCTGCGCCGGGGCGAGCAGCTTGGCCTCCGGCGAGAGCTGCCGCGTCAGCGTGCCTTGGTCTGCCGCCAATTGGTCCAGCAGCGCCGGGGCGATCGTCAGGCTGTCGCAGCCGGCCAGCGCCTCGATCTCACCCTGATTGCGGAACGACGCACCCATCACAATCGTGTTTTCGCCATAGGCTTTGCAATAGGCGTAGATCTGCCTGACCGAGAGGACGCCGGGGTCCGTCTCGGCCATATAGGTCTGGCCGCTGTTCTTCACATGCCAGTCGAGAATGCGCCCGACGAAGGGCGAGATGAGCGCGACACCCGCTTCCGCTGCGGCCGCCGCCTGCGCCAGCGAGAAGATCAGCGTCAGATTGCAGGCGATGCCCTCTTTCTGAAGTAAGGCCGCAGCCTGAATGCCCTCCCATGTCGCGGCAATCTTGATCAGCACCCGCTCGCGGCCGACGCCGCGCTGATGATAATCGCTGATGATCTCGCGCGCCTGATTGATCGTGCCTTCGGTGTCGAATGAGAGATCGGCATCCACTTCCGTCGAGACACGGCCAGGCACAAGCTTCGTCAGCGCCGCGCCGAAATTAACGGCCAGCCGCTGCGTGATCCGGCTCGTCGTGGCGCCATGGCTGCGGCCCCAGAGCACCGCCTCCTCGACAAGCTCCTGATGGGCCGGCATTCCGGCCGCCTTGAGGATGAGCGACGGATTGGTCGTGCAATCCTGCGGCTTATATTGCGCGATGGCGCCGATATCGCCGGTGTCGGCGGTGACGACAGTCCATTGCTTCAACTGGTCGAGTTTGGATGGCATGGCTCTATCCGGTGGTCGTGCAGCTAACAATCTTTACCAGACGCGTTTTCTTCACGCGAACCGGCACCACTTCGCTTGAAAACGCTTCGGGCGCCGCAAGTTTCCGCACGCTTACTGCGATGAAGCGCGGTCGTCCACGGCATAAACATGACAGGTCGAGGCGTGGGCGCCGCAAAGCCGGAGCGCGCCGCTTTCCGCCTCGGCATCGCGGCGCCGGGCCGTGCGCCAGCCATAGGCGCCGTTGGCACTGACGGCAAAAGCCTTATGCGGGAAGGCCGCGAGATAGGCGGCGAAATCCTTGCGCCCGCTGACGGAAAGCTGGCGCGGCGGCGCGAGCGGCGGCGACGCGTAGGGCGGCAATAGCGGATCGGCACGGGGCAGATGCTGGCGTGCCAGAAAGCTATCGACAATCGGCGCCCAGATCTGCCGCCCGGACGACGAGAACAATTGGTGCCCGTCCGAGCCGAAAGCCGAGGCATGGACGAAGGCCACATTGCCGCCTGCCCCGGCAAATGCCTGGCGGAACTGGTCCGCCAGCAGCGGGCCGAAAAAATGATCGTTGGCGGCATAAACCCAGAGCAGCGGCACGCGGGAACGGGAGCCGAACGTGTGGAATGCTTCGATCAAGGCTGGCGCATCGCAAACCGTGTCGGCGTTTTCCGAGCCGCGGCCGCCGGCAAAGCTGATCGCGGCGAGAAGGCCACGCGGTGGATTTTCCGTCAGCGCGACGGTCGCGAAGCCACCGGCCGAAACGCCGACCGCGATCATCCGATGCGGATCGACATCGGCACGGCGCGAAAGATAGGCGAAAGCGGCGCGCAGATCGTCGGCCCCGGCGCGTCCGGCACGGATGTAATTCGCGTTGTCGCAGGGGCCGAAACTTTCCGCCCAGCCGCCGCCCGATTGGCCATAGCCGCGCCGCAGGACCGCCGCCGTCGCCCAGCCGCGCTGCGCGAATTCCATCATCTGCGGCAGCATCCCCTGCGGCGCGAGTTGCGGACGCTCCGCCGGATCGCGCGGCGAGCCGTGGCTGATGAGCGCGAGCGGATAGCGCCCGTGTCCGGCGGGGCGCAGAAAAACGCCCTCAAGGCCTTGAGGGGCGGCCGCAGAGTCCGGAACGCGGATGTCTTCGATGATGTAATTTTGCGCGAAGGCGGGAGAGGGTGCGGAGAAGACGAGAAAGAGAGCCGATATCGTTAGACGAACGCGCTTCATGCAAATCCTCGAACGTCATGGCCGGGCTGTCCCGGCCATCCACCCACAGATCAGCACGTTAATTGAAACGGTCGAAAACGTCATATACTTCGACTGACACATGCCTCGCGCGGCCTAAAGGCAGGCAGACCTCAATGGGTCTATTGGAGGAATGAGACGGACGGTTCTGTGCCGACACCGCCAAAAACGGTCTGTGGCAACAACATTATTGTACTGAATCTCTTTTGCTGGCTTGGTATGCGGGGCGGAGCCTGGAAGCTACAGACGGACAGGTCCATGACGGGCGAATACGAATTCCATAAAAATAAAAAGGTGGGAAAAACCTACGTGAGCCGCCGGCTTGAGAATTGCGAGCAAGGTCATGGACTCGGACTGGTCAGGACGAGTGGCTGTTGAGAAGGACGAAGTCGTTCTTCGCGTCACGCATGGCGGCCGGCAGGAGATCGTCGCAAAGTTTTACGAAATCGACGCAGAACGTAAATTAAATCTCGTCACGTTTACAAAATGGAACACAGAGAAGGGCGTTCCTGTCGGCGAAACCTACTTTACGTTCCGACGCGATGAAGTCGAAAACCTGCTGACCTTCCTCGCTAACATCGTCACTTTCATTTCGAAAGCGAGGAGAAAATCAATATACCGGACTCAGAGCTGCGTACTGTCGTGATGAAAAAGGATCACGCGCACGCCTTACTTTCTGGCAATTTGGATTTGGTAATTAAGCTCGCCGAGAACGAGGTCACGGGGCGGGACATAGTGGCGCTCGGCTACCGGAAGAAACAGCTCGGTCATTTCGAGCGTTTACTTGCTGATGACGAATACTTCGCTGCGCATATGGCTGGCCGGAATCCCGAAGCCGTATGGCAAGCCTTCTTTGAGGCTAACCCGTGGATATTCGGCCACGGACTTTCCTACATCTTTATGGACTCGCTCCATGAACGCAAGCTCGAGCAAACCGTCCGTGGATTTAGCGTGGCTAACAACGGAAAGCGGGCTGATGGTCTTATGAAAACCCGCGCCGCCGTCAGCTCACTATGTTTTATCGAGATCAAGCGCCACGATACGGAGCTAGTGGACGAAAAATACCGTGCCGGTGTGTGGTCGCCGTCCTCGGAGCTTGTCGGCGGCGTTGCGCAAATTCAAGAAACTGTTCGCGGCGCTGTCAAGACGTTAGCTGAGCCGTTTCAACCAAAAGACGCGTTTGGTTATCCGACGGGGGAGGAGCTGTGGGGATTCGAGCCACGCTCCTATCTGGTTATCGGCAACTTGGGACAATTTCAGGGAGACCGCGGCACGCATGAAGATAAGTTCAGGTCGTTCGAACTGTTTCGGCGTAATGTTAGGCAACCTGAAATTATAACCTTCGACGAGCTGCTGCATCGCGCGCGGTTTATCGTCGATAGCAATCAGGTCTCGTCAGACTAAGGCTCCGGCTCCCCCACGAATGATAACATTCGATTCCAGTTTGCTGGCGACGCCAAATGTTTCCGAAAGCAAGATTTCGAGGCAATTGTTATGATTGATTCTCTCGACAAAGTTCCTTTGCTTTACCATTTTACTGACAGACGCAATCTTGACCTTATCAAGAAGCACGGAGGCTTGCTGCCCCTCGCTGACCTTATGAAGCAAGACATCGAAATTCCGGCGCCGGGCGGGAACCAATGGAGCCGTGACGCGGACGAACTCAAAGGTATGGACCGATATGTCCACTTATGCTTTCGCAACTCACATCCGATGGAATACGCGGCCCGCGCTGATGGCCGATTAACGAACGCCGTTTTCCTTGCGATCCACGCTGACGTGTTGAAATTTCCGGGAGCCATGTTTACGCCAGATGTTTCTAATAAGGCGGGCGTTACGGCTGTGCCGATTGCAGAAGCAGAGATTGATTACGAGGTGCTCTATACTCGGACAGATTGGAGCAATGCAGCCATTCAGGCGCGACTGCAACAAGCCGAAAAATACGAGGTGCTCATTCCGCAAAAAATCCCTCTCTCCTTAATAAGGAACCTTTGATATGGCCGAACGCCCGATATTCGTTCCGGAGAGAAACGCGCCCGGTTTCGTGAAGGAGATCAGCTTTAGCATCCCTTGGGCTCCGGGCTTCGCGCCTGTGCAGAAAAAGAAAAATGTAAAGGCACTTCATGAGGCTGCGGCACTTAAGGGCTTTTCGCCATTGCTGGAAATCTCAACAAAGTCGGACGAAGTAGCAGGGCAGCACTTAAGCGCGTTTCATTTAAGGGTTCAAAGCGAAGTGGGTGAAATACCACTCGAATGCGCGTATCAGGGTAGCAAAGTTTTTGAGCGTGGTGGCCCCTTTATCGATCTCTATGAAGCTGAGCCTCGCGCAGCGAAGCGTGATCCGCGTCTGCATCATTCAGGTCATTTGATCCGCTTCGAATTCGAGGGTCATAAGTTCCCACTTCAGCCAACGACAGTGTTTTATGACTGGCTTTATTTACGGGCAATCTATCCTCATCGAGATTGGCTTAAGCAACGATTGATCAGTGAAGAAAGCAGTTATGCCGGATTTACCGATATCGAATTCAACCCAAATAAATCCCTAAATTGCCAAGCGCGGTCTTGCGCGTTGTTCGTTGCACTGCTGCATGACGATATTTTGGAAAAGGCACTGAGCTCGCCCGAAGCCTTCATCAAAACCATGAAGGAGCACATGCGACCGCGCATAGGCAAAGAGGAAGGAAACCAGCTTTCACTTTAGAATATGTAACCATCCTGTTTTACTTTGTTGCCTTCACGTCTATAGGCTCTCAGCCTCGATCATGTAGTTTGAGGAGGCCTATAGAAAATTTCTCACTAGAATTCAGTTGCTCCTCACACGTAAAGCTTTCCGCCCTTTTCCAAGAACTCGGCGCTCTTGTCCGCCATGCCCTTTTCGCGCTCGGCAATCGCGTTCACTTCGTCGCGCAAATCCTGCGTGATCTTCATCGAGCAGAATTGCGGCCCGCACATCGAGCAGAAATGCGCGACCTTGTGCGCGTCTTTCGGCAGCGTCTCGTCATGGAAGAGCCGCGCCGTGTCGGGATCGAGCGACAGGTTGAACTGATCCTGCCAGCGGAAATCGAACCGCGCGCGCGACAGCGCATCGTCGCGCACCTGCGCCGCCGGATGGCCCTTGGCGAGATCGGCGGCATGGGCGGCGATGCGATAGGTGATGACGCCGGTTTTCACATCGTCGCGGTCGGGCAGGCCGAGATGTTCCTTCGGCGTGACGTAGCAAAGCATGGCGCAGCCGAACCAGCCGATCATCGCCGCGCCGATGCCCGACGTGATGTGATCGTAGCCCGGCGCGATGTCGGTCGTCAGCGGCCCGAGCGTATAGAACGGCGCCTCGCCGCATTCCTCGAGCTGCTTTTCCATATTCACTTTGATCTTGTGCATCGGCACATGGCCGGGGCCTTCGATCATCACCTGGCAGCCTTTGTCCCAGGCGATCTTGGTGAGTTCGCCGAGCGTTTCGAGTTCGGCGAATTGCGCGCGGTCGTTGGCGTCGGCAATCGAGCCGGGACGCAGACCGTCGCCGAGCGAGAACGACACATCGTACGCGCGCATGATGTCGCAAATCTCGTCGAAGTGCGTGTAGAGGAAGCTTTCCTTGTGATGCGACAGGCACCAGCGCGCCATGATCGAGCCGCCGCGGGAGACGATGCCCGTCGTGCGTTTCGCTGTGAGCGGCACATAGGCGAGGCGCACGCCCGCGTGGATGGTGAAATAATCGACGCCCTGCTCGGCCTGTTCGATCAACGTGTCGCGGAAGATTTCCCACGTCAGCTTGATCGGATCGCCATCGACCTTTTCGAGCGCCTGATAGATCGGCACCGTGCCGATCGGCACCGGCGCATTGCGGATGATCCAGTCGCGGATGTTGTGGATGTTGCGGCCAGTCGAAAGGTCCATGACCGTGTCGGCGCCCCAGCGTATCGACCAGACCATCTTGTCGACTTCTTCCGCGACAGACGACGTGACGGCCGAATTGCCGATGTTGGCGTTGATCTTCACCAGGAAGTTGCGGCCGATGATCATCGGCTCCAGTTCCGGGTGATTGATGTTCGCCGGGATGATGGCGCGGCCGCGCGCGATCTCGCTGCGGACGAATTCGGGCGTCACAAACGCCGGGATCGCGGCGCCGAAACTTTCGCCGTCGGCGAGTTTCTCTTCGGCATTCGCGAGCATTTTCTCGCGACCGAGATTTTCGCGTGCCGCGACATAGATCATCTCTTCGGTAATGATGCCGGCGCGGGCGAATTCATATTGCGTCACCGGCTTGCCGGAGATGCCGCGCAAGGGCGCGACATTGGCCGGGCAGGGCGGCACGAGCTTGTCGCTGCCGACATTGCCATTGTCTTCCGGCTTGATGGCGCGGCCCTGATAGGTCTCGAAACCGCGATTGGCGTACCAATCGGCGCGCAGGCGCGGCAGGCCGGCAGAGAGATCGACGCGCGGCGCCTCCTCGGTGTAGGGGCCGGACGCATCGTAGACGCGCACCGGCGGCTCGTTCGCCGAAGGTTCAAGCGCGATTTCGCGGAACGGCACACGGATGCCCGCGCGGGGTTCCGCATAGACCTTCCGTGCGCCCGGCAGCGGGCCACACGTCACGCTTTGCGGAATGAGATTTTCGGGCTTTTGGCGAATGTTCATCGGCCGGCTCCGCGCTTTGTTCGGAATGGCGGCGCGGGAGCAGATACGAAGGCGCAGATGGATTCCACCCAAGCTTTGCGTATCGCCTGTCCCTGCGCTGGCATTACCCAGTTTCAGGTTCGAAGGGTCTGATCTCAGCCGCCGAACTTCCGGCAGCACCCCAAGGCTGCAGGCAGGATAGGCGTGGATGCGCCGCGCCGCAAGTGCGTGAAATGCGCCGGAACGGATTGCGCCAGGCCACGTTGGCCAAACGAACGGTGACGATGTCCGCGATGCTTAGAGCAGGAGCGTGAGGCGAAACAGGGCGGTGAGGCTGACAATGATGAACAGGGACAAGGGCTGGGAACCGATCCCCCCGCAGAATGCAATCCCGACGCGGCGCCTTGAGCGCCAGCGTTCGGAACTGCCGCGCGGCGGAAAAGACATGGTGGCGCAGATCGGCGCCGAACTGCGCGCGGTGTTCGCGCCTGTCCCGATGAGCAAATTATCGGGCACGGACGATCTCTTTGCGCGGATCGACCTGTGGAACGACGATATCGGCTAAGCTTGCGGCAGCTCAGTCCTCGGCGCGCTCGACGCAAAAACCGTCATGACAGCCCTTACCAAGGAACCGTGCGGCCGAGGTAATCGAGATATTCCAACCCGGGTTTGCCCTGTTTCGAGAGAAGCACGTCGACTAGGTTCGGCACACTGTCTTCGCTGGTTAAGGGTGCATCCGGGCCGCCGAGGTCAGTGCGGACCCAGCCGGGTGCCATCACCACCATGGCGCGCGATGAGGCGGAATAACGTGCTGCAAAGCTCCGCATGAACATATTCAGCGCCGCCTTGCTGCCGCGATAGAGCTCCCGCGTGCCGGTCAAATTGTTGGCAAGGCTTCCGAGCCCGGACGACATCACGCCCATCAGACCCGTCGCCGGAACGTATTTTTCCAGGCTTTCGAGAACACGCATCGGACTCAGCGCATTTGTGACCATGACGCGGACAAAGTCGTCGGTCGTCACCTCTCCAATCGTTTCCTGTTTGTTGCTTGTGACGCCGGCATTAACAAACAGAATATCGAATATTCTGCCCGACAGCTTTTCGTGCAATGCCGCGATCTGATCCGGCTCGCAGATGTCGAGTGTTTCGATCTCGACGCGGCCCTCGAATTCATCCGCGAGGTCGTGCAGCAATGTTCGGGTTTTTCCTCGAACCGTGCCAACGACATTCCATCCCTTCTTCAAGAACTCAGCAGCCATGGCGAGGCCAAGACCGCGCGAGGCGCCGATCAGAAGGATTTTATGCGGATGATCGTTCGGAGCGGCCGGGGACATAATGTCTTCCAGTGGCGGGATGGAAGCCAAATAACGCACGCCGCATGACCGACGCGAGACGCGTCGGGCGCAAATTATCGTGACCCGCGGTCTATGTCAGAATCGGGCTTCAAATCACCGCCGGATGACAACACTAAGCAGTGAGTGATTGGGCTTCGATCCTAGTCCTTGGCGCGTTCGACGTAGGAGCCGTCTTCCGTCTGGATCACCACGCGGGTGCCCGGCTGAATATGCGGTGGCACCATGGTGCGGGCGCCGTTCGACAATTTCGCTGGCTTATAGGACGACGACGCCGTCTGGCCCTTCATCGCCGGTTCCGTCTCGACGATTTCAAGCGTCACGCGGGGCGGAAACTGAATCGCGACCGGGATGCCGTTGAAGAGCGAAAGAATGCAGACCATGCCTTCCTGCAGGTAGACCGCCTGCTCGCCGATCACATCGGCCGAGACGTTGACCTGATCATAGGTCTCGCCATTCATGAACGTATAATGCTCGCCGTCCTGAAAAAGGTAGCTGTAGTCGTGATCCTCGACGAAGGCGCGCTCGACCTGTTCCGTCGTCTTGTAGCGATCCGTGGTCTTCACGCCGTCGGACAGCCGGCGCATGTCGATCTGCGTCGTCGGCGTGCCCTTGCCGGGATGGAAGCTTTCGGCGGTCAGCACAACATAAAGCTGGCCGTCCTCTCGCTCGAGAATATTGCCCTTGCGGATGGAACTGGCGATGACTTTCACGAGGTTTCCTTCGTCTAGCTCGAATGGCGCTTTGATCCGAGCCGCCGCTTGGAGCAAAACACATTAAAATTCAATATGGATCGGCCGAAACTGGCTAATTTCGGCCGGACTGCCGCGCGGCGCACGGCTGCGCTATAAGCGCCCGCGCCCTCGCTACCCGGCATGGTGAGGGTTTTTCAAGCGAAATGAGGAAATGAGCAAGCCTTCTTTCTGGTGGGAGCCTGCGGCGCACGCCGAAAAGCGGCGCTTTTTGACCGCACGGGCGGCGCTGGCCAAGGCCGCGCGCGGGTTTTTCGACGCCCGCGGCTTCATCGAGGCCGACACCGCCGTCCTCCAAATATCGCCCGGCAACGAGACGCATATTTCGGCCTTCGCGACTGAAATGATCGCGCCAGACGAAGCTAGATCGCGGCTTTATCTGCATTCGTCGCCGGAATTCGCGCTGAAAAAGCTGCTGGCGGCGGGCGAAGACAAGATTTTCAGCCTCGGCCACGTCTTCCGCAACCGCGAGCGCGGACCGCTGCATCATCCCGAGTTCACTATGCTGGAATGGTATCGGACGAATGCGCCCTATACAGCGCTCTTTACCGATTGCCGCGAGCTGCTCGCCATTGCGGCCGAGGCGGGGCAGACCGACACGTTCCGCTATCGCGACGCGACGGCGAATGCTTTCGCCGAGCCGGAGATTTTGACGGTCGCGGACGCTTTCCGGCGCTATGCGGGCGTTGATCTCCTCCAGACCTATGATGCGCAAAGCTGCGACCGCAACGCGCTCGCGGACCGAACCGCCGCGCTCGGCCTGCGTGTCGTGGACGACGACACATGGTCTGATCTTTTCAGCAAAATTCTTTCGGCCAGGATCGAGCCGAACCTTGGGCATGGCCGCGCGACATTGCTTGTCGATTATCCGGCGCCTGAAGCAGCGCTGGCGCGGCTCAAAGACGACACGCGTTTCGCCGAACGGTTTGAGCTTTATTCATGCGGGGTCGAACTCGCCAACGGCTTTGGCGAATTGACGGACGCCAACGAACAACGCGCACGCTTCATCGGCGACATGATCGCGCGCGAACGCATCTATGGCGATGCCTATCCGATCGATGAGGATTTTCTCGCCGCGATTGCGCAAATGCCGCCCTCATGCGGCATCGCGCTGGGCTTTGACCGGCTTGTGATGCTCGCCACGGGTGCCAGGCGCATCGAAGATGTTTTATGGACGCCAATTGCCGATTCGGGAACGGCGCGATGAAAAGTACGACGCTGACCAGCGTTGGCGATTTGATCGCCGAGGGGCTTGTCCCGCCTGCCGCGCGCGAAAGTCTTACGCCGGTCGGCGATCTTTATGCGATCGCGATCAACGAGATGATGGCGGCGCTGATCGACCGCAATGATCCGGCCGATCCGATTGCGCGGCAATTCATTCCCGACGCGGACGAACTCGTCACGACGCCGGAGGAATTGGCCGATCCGATCGGCGACACGCCGATGAGCCCGGTCGAGGGCATCGTGCATCGCTATCCTGATCGTGTGCTGCTCAAACTTCTGCACGTTTGCCCGGTCTATTGCCGTTTCTGCTTCCGCCGCGAGAGCGTCGGCCCCGCCGGCGCGACGCATCTATCGTCCGACGCGCTCGTTAGGGCCTTCGCCTATATCGCCGCGCATGACGAAATTTTTGAGGTGATCCTCACCGGCGGCGACCCACTGATTCTGTCGCCACGCCGGCTCGAAGACATTTTCGCCCGCTTGCGCGCCATCGCGCATGTGCAGGTGGTCCGCATTCACACGCGCGTGCCGGTCGTTTCGCCAGAGCTTGTCAGCAACACGCTTGTCGATCTGCTGCGAAGTTCCGGCAAGACGATCTACGTCGCGCTTCACGCCAATCACGCGCGGGAGCTAACCGAGGATGCCAAGGCAGCTTGCGCGAAATTGATCGATGCCGGGATTCCGATGCTGAGCCAGAGTGTTTTGCTGCGCGGCGTGAACGACGATGTCGCAACGCTCGCGGCGCTGATGCGCGCGTTTGTGGCCACGCGCATCAAACCCTATTATCTGCACCATCCGGATCTCGCGCGCGGCACTTCGCATTTTCGCCTGTCGATCGCTGAGGGCCAAAAACTCGTCGAAGAATTGCGCGGGAAACTCTCGGGCCTTTGTCAGCCGCGCTACATGCTCGATATTCCCGGCGGCTTCGGAAAGGTGGCGCTCGACGGCACCGCTCCAGATGAAGATGGGCGCTATCATCTGCGAGATTTTCGCGGCAGGACGCATCTCTATCCGCCAGCGACATGAAGCCGCCGTCTTTCCCGGCGAACGGAAGGCACGGGCAATCGAAGGGGAGCCAGGGCCATTGAATTTGCTGCGCGCCATCGTCCGGACCTTTGCCGTCGCGACACTTCTGCTCTGCCTCAGCCTGTCGGCACAGGCGCAGACGTTCATCGCGATCAATTCCGCGAATATCGATGCGACGGACAAGACTCTGCAGCAAGTCGAAACGGCCTTGCAGCAGCCGGGACTTTCAAAAGACGTTTTGCAGAAATTGCAGGAACAGATCGGGCCGCTCGGCCCGACATTGCAGGGCGTGCTCGATCACCTGACCCCGCATCTCGCTGCACAAAAAGCGCAGCTCGATCAACTCGGCGCGGCGCCCGCTGCCAAGGCGCTTCCGGAAAGCAAGGAGGTCGCGGCCGAGCGGGTGAAACGGCAAAAGGCCTTCGATGACGTCGATGCGCTGGTCAAACGCACCAATCTGCTCATTGTCCAGGTCGATCAGGCGCAGACGACCATTGCGTCCCGGCTGCGCGCCCGGCTGACTGAAGCACTGCTGCAACAGGAGCCGAGCATCGCGAGCCCGTCGCTGTGGGCCGACGTGATCCGGGAAGTTCCGAGAAACCTGCATGCGCTGCGTCACCGGATCGGCGGCTGGCTCAGCGACAGCGCCACCAAACTCACCGGATGGCGCGCTCCGGTATTTTGCGGATTGCTTATTCTCGTTGCGGTTTTGTATTGGCCGCTGACGCAATTTGCGCAGCGGACTTTTTTTCGTAAGCACGTGGCAGACAATCCGACGCCGTTGCAGAAAATCCTGGCGGCCTGGCGCGTTTTGTTTGTCATCGCAGCGATCCCGATCGCCACTGCGCTTTTTATCGGCTTCCTTGCGCGCAACTTCGGACTGATCGACGATCAGAATCCGTTGCTGCGACCGTTCTTCTTCGCTGTCGTGCGCATTTCCATCGGCGCCGGGCTCGCACAGGCGCTGCTCGCGCCCAAACGCGAGCAATGGCGGCTTATCGCCGTCGATTCCGACGCCGCGGCACACGTGCTGCGCACCGTTCTGATTGTTACGGTGCTCGTTTCCTGCGGCCGCATCTTCAATGCGATCGGCAGCACCATCGAGGCGTCCTGGTCGAGCGACATGTTTGCTCGCGGGTTCTTTAGCCTATTGGCCGCGATCGCGATTGCCGCAAGCCTCTGGATCGGCCAAAGCGGCGACGAAGAAGAAAGCGAGCAGGTTTTCGGTCCGCGCGTCGACCAGACGGCGAACTGGTTTTCCGTTCTGCGCACCATCCTCTGGGCGGCGATTCTCGTCGTCTTCGCCGCGGTCCTCGCCGGCTATATGGCGCTCGGGCGTTTCGCGATCGACCAGATCATCTGGGTCGGCGGTCTCGGCGGAATCGCAGTCATGCTCGTCATGCTCATCGATCAACTTGTCGGCCAGGGCATCACCGGCACGACGCCATTCGGCCGCCGGATGATGCTTTCGACCGGATTGAGCCGCGAGGCGTTCGCGCAATTCGCGATCCTTGCTTCCGGCGTCGCCCGTGTGGTGATTTTCCTCATCGCCGTGCTCGCGGCGCTGGTGCCGTGGGGCGTCCAATCGGCGGATGTGACGGGCTATCTCTACGCCGCATTCTTCGGTTTCCGGATCGGCGATGTCACGATTTCACTTTCGCGCATCGTCTTCACGCTGGTCATTTTCGCCGCCGGTTATGCCGCGACGAGCGCCGTCGAGCGCTGGCTCGAAGTGAGCTTTCTGCCGCATACGCGGCTCGATCTCGGGCTGCGCAACGCCATCAAGACGAGTATCGGCTATATTGGGCGCATTTTTGCGCTTGGCTTTGCCCTGGCCTATCTCGGCGTCGATTTCGCCAAACTTGCCATCGTCGCCGGCGCGCTGTCCGTCGGTATCGGCTTTGGCCTGCAATCGATCGTCAACAATTTCGTCTCCGGCCTGATCCTGCTTTGGGAACGGGCAATCCGTGTTGGCGACTGGATTTCTGTTGGCCCCAATGAAGGCTTCGTGCGCCGCATCAATGTGCGTTCGACCGAGATAGAGACGTTCGATCGCGCGGCGGTCGTCATTCCCAATTCGGATCTCGTCGCCGGCGTCGTCAAAAACTTTGTCCGCACTGACAAGACGGGCCGGCTCAAGCTCAACATTCCGGTGAACGCCGCCGCGGACCCGCAAAAAGCGCGCGAAGTTCTTCTCGACGTGACCAAGAGCAACAAGAACGTTCTGAAGAAGCCGGCGCCCTTTGTCGTCTTCGCCGAGATCACCGGCGGTGTCTTCAACTTCGAGCTTTATTGCTACGTGAGCGATGTCACGTCGATGAAATCGATCACGAGCGAATTGAACTTTGAAATCTATCGCCACTTCAAGGATGCAAGTTTGTTCGACGCGCCGCCGCCGGTGATGAACATCAATCTGCCGGAACTCGAAAAGCGCGGCTTCGTCCTGCGCGAACAGGTGGATCGCAATCCCGCCAACGACCAGGAAGCGCCAGCGGACGACGACAAAGCGTTTTCGGGCGAAGCGGATAAAGGTCCGCGTGAAGAAAACGGATCAAAACAAAAAAACCAGAGCCCTGCTTCTGATCCCATCAGAAGCAAAAAGTTCTAGGCCAGCAAGCCGCCGCCAGACGAAACTTTCAGCGGATTTTGTGTCAGCGCCGCGGCATCGGGCGTATCGGCTGCGACGCCAACGAAGGCATTCCACATGCCTTGAATGAAGCTCGGCTCCATATCGTGCAGGATGAAGACGATGCGCGTTGTATGGTCGTCGTCGGGCCATGAATCGAGCCGCGCTGGCGGATGGAAAATATGCTGCACGCCATGAATGACGAGCGGGCGCGCCGGATCGTCATCGAGCGCGACGATGCCCTTCACGCGCAGGAGATGCGCGCCATGTGCCGTTCGCAGCAATTCGAGAAACATATCGACCATGGCTGGCGGAACGGGCGTCGGGTGACGTAACGCAAAAGCGCGAATTCGCGCGTCGTGCCGGTTGACGTCGTGCGCGTGCGCATGGTCGTGCCCGGAATGATCGTGATGGTGATGGTGAGCATGCGCGTGATCATCCAGCGCCTCGGCATTCAGCCAGCGGCGCACATCGGGTGTTTTCTTGTCCGGATCATAAAGACCAATGTTGAACAGCGCGGCCGGCGTCGCTTCACCGCGCGCAGCATCAAGCTGAATCGCGGTCGGATTGAGCGCCTTGAGGCGGCTATGCAATGCCGCAAGGCCAACATCGTCTGCTGGCAGAAGATCGCTCTTGCTGATGACGAGCCGGTCGGCCACCGCCGCCTGTTTGACCGCTTCAGGATGCCGGTCGAGCGTCGCCGCGCCGTTCAATGCATCGACAAGCGTGATGACGCCGTCAAGGCGAAAGCGCAGCATGAAATAGGGATGATACATGATCGTATGCAGTACCGGCGCCGGGTCGGCGAGGCCGGTCGTCTCGATGATCACACGATTGAATGGCGCGATGCGATTGTTATCGCGCTTGCGCAGCAAATCTTCGAGCGTCGAGACGAGGTCGCCGCGGATCGTGCAACAAAGGCACCCGGATGCCATGACGACGACATTGCCATCGACTTTCTCAACAAAGAGATGATCGAGCCCGACCTCGCCGAATTCATTGATGAGCACCAGACTATCCGAGAGCTCCGGCGCGCGCAGCAATTGATTGAGTAGCGTTGTCTTGCCGGCGCCGAGAAAGCCGGTGAGGATCGTCAGTGGAAAGATCGGCGGCCGGCGCGAGTCAGACATCTCTTAAAATCCAGCGCGATCGCGCGGACCGTGCGTCCGGGCAAAAGATCGTGCTGGAGAGAGATAAGCCGCGGGCCGCTCCGATTCAATCGGACCGCGCCGCGAGCCTCAATGGCTTGCGTGCGACGAATGTTTCCCGTGGCTCTTGCCAGCGGCCTTCGTCGCCTTGGCCTTTTTGCTCGCCGGTTTCGCCGTTTTGCTCTTTACTTTTGCCTTCGCAGGCTTGCCGGGCTTGGCTTTTGCCGCATGCGAAGCGTGCTTCGATTTCGCGGCCTTGCCTTTGGCTGCTTTGTGCTTGCCATGCTCTTTCGCCACGACTTTCTTATGCGATTTGGCCGTGGCGATTTTCTTGACGACTTTCTGATGTTTGCTCGGCGGAGGTGGCGGATCCGCATCGCCTTCGTCACTCGCAGCGACTTTCGCCCCGGCATGATGGGCGGCACCGGCTTGCGGCGTATCCTCGTCGGGCTCGTTCGCGGCGGACGCCGCGACCGGCGCATTGTCGGCGAGAATCGGCGTGCCGACAGGCGTGTGCGGCGGACGCGGCCCTGCAATCGGGCCGTTATATCCGGGGGTCGGACCGGTCGTGAGCGTAACGGGATCGAAGACCGGCACCGGCATCATCGCGATCCGCAGCGCGGCCGGTGTCTCCTGCGCCAGCGCCGCCGACGTGAAGACACCAAGCGCGGACGATCTTTGCCCGAGTGTCAGCAGTGGCGCCTCAAGGCGATCGGTTTCCGCTTGGAACGCCGTCATGGCGCGGCCACGGCGATGACAGACAAGATCGCGCATATCTTCCGGTGCACCGCCGATCGGCTCGTCAGCGTCCATCGGCTGCGGTTGGTCGATCCCCGCGAAGGCGCGGTCGAGGAGGACGGCGGTGCGGACCATGCGTTCGCGCGGCGTCGGCGCCCCGAGGACGACGGCAAGGTAATGATGATTGCCGCGCGTCGCACTGGCGACAAGGTTGAAACCGGAATCGCAGGTGAAGCCGGTCTTCATACCGTCGGCACCGGGATAGCGGCCGAGCATATCGTTGTGATTCGGGATGATCTTGCCGTCGACGCGCATGGCGCCGATGTCGAAGAGATCGGCATATTGCGGAAACGTGAGATAGATCGCCCGCGCCAGAACCGCGAGGTCGCGCGCCGACGAATAATGCTCCGGATTATGCAAGCCGTTCGGATTGACGAAATGACTCTGCCTCATGCCGAGCTGCGCGGCGCTGGCGTTCATGTCCTCGGCAAAGGCCGGCACCGAGCCAGCAATGCCTTCGGCAATGGTAATCGCGACATCGTTCGGCGATTTCACCATCAGCATTTTGAGCGCATTGCCGAGCGTCACTTCGGTGCCGGGCCGGAAGCCCATCTTCGACGGCGGCATCGACGCAGCGTAGCGCGATACGACAAGCGGCGTGTCGAGCGAAATCTGATGATCGCGCACGGCGGAGAGCGCGACGTAAACTGTCATGAGCTTGGTGACTGACGCGGGATACCAAGGGTGCGTCGCTTCATTTTCATAAAGCACGTTGCCGGTCGCAACATCCATGACGAGCGACGGCGTTGCCAGGGCGCGCCCGGCCACGATCATCAAGACCGCAGCGGCAATTAAGCCAAGAGTTCGCAAGCCATGAAAACGCAACCGCATCGGCACTTGCCCTGAAAAACTCGCCTTGAAGATTTGCCGGTTTGTTCGGCGCCCGCCCACAAGCCTAACGCTTTGGCGACAATCTGCAAAGCTGCCGGTGACTTTCGGTACCGTTCTTACTTCGCGGAAGATGCGGCCATTTCATGACGATGGCCTCGGTTTGAGAGCCCTAATCGACGGGTGTCTTGGCGTCGATCGACAGGGCATGCACGCCATCGGCAAATTCGTCTTGCAGCAGGTCGTTGACCATACGGTGACGCGTCACCAGGCTCTTGCCGCGAAAGCTTTCAGACACCACTTTGACTTTAAAATGGGTCTCGCCCACTTTGCCGGTCTTGGCCGCGTGTTCCATGGCATGTGCGTGCCCGGCATGACGGTGCGAATCGTCAACCACGGCGAGCGAAACCGGCGCCAGACCGGCCTGTAACTTTTGCTTGATGCGCTCGGCTATATTAGGCTCGTTGCTCATCGAAACTTTCCTTCATCGCAAACCCGCTCTTGTCTTTTACCGGACGCGGCGGCTTGCGGCCACCGCAGAGACATTCGTAGTATCGCGCCATGGATTTGAATTCGCCTCTCTTCGATCGTGTCAGGGCCAAGCCGAAGGCCAAGCAGCCCGTACAGGCCGCTCCCAAGGCGCGCTGTGACCATCCCGGCTGCAACGAACCGGGCGAGTTTCGCGCGCCGATGGGCTGGCAGCGCGAAAATGAATATTTCACCTTCTGCCTGGAGCATGTGCGCGCCTATAATGCTACTTACAATTATTTTCAGGGCATGAGTGCCGAGGCTGTGGCGCTCTATCAGCGCGACGCCTCCACCGGTCACCGCCCGACCTGGGTCATGGGCAACAATGGCGCCGGCGGCCCGCAAGCGCACGGCGACCCGTCACAATATACGGACCCGCTCAATATTTTTGGCGCGCGGGCCGCGCCGCATAAGCCGGCAGAACCGCCGAAGCCCAAGCATGGCATAGCGGCGCGTAAAGCGCTCGATCAGCTCGGCCTTGATGAAACCGCGGATGCAACGACAATTCGTAGCCGTTACAAAGACATGGTGAAGCGCCTGCACCCTGATGCGAACGGCGGTGACCGCTCGCTCGAAGACAAATTGCGCGAAATCATTCGCGCTTATTCGTATCTGAAATCGGTTAAACTCGCTTAGTTTCAGCGTCCGCCGTTCGGGAGCCTGCGGCTTTCGGGTGCGACACGAATTCCGCGCTCCGCCGCATGGCCAGCGTGCTATAGCGTGGCCGCGAAAGGCGGAACGGAGGAAGAATGGTAGCCAATTCTTTAGCCGGCGAAGAGGCCCTCAAAGCCCTGCCGGACATGAAAATCTCGGTGCGGCAGGTGTTCGGCATCGATTCCGACATGGAAGCGCCGGCATTTTCGCAGACGGACACGCACGTCCCCGACGTCGATCCCGACTATCTTTTCGATCGCGACACCACGCTCGCCATTCTCGCCGGCTTTGCGAAGAACCGCCGCGTTATGATCAGCGGCTATCACGGCACCGGCAAATCGACGCATATCGAACAGGTGGCGGCGCGGCTTAACTGGCCCTGCGTGCGCATCAACCTCGACAGCCATGTCTCGCGCATCGATCTCGTCGGCAAGGACGCAATCGTGCTGAAGGACGGCAAGCAGGTCACCGAGTTCCGCGACGGCATTTTGCCTTGGGCGTTGCAGAACAATATCGCGCTCTGTTTCGACGAATATGACGCCGGCCGCCCGGATGTGATGTTCGTCATCCAACGCGTGCTCGAAGTCTCCGGCCGGCTGACGCTGCTCGACCAGAACCGCGTGATCAAGCCGCACCCGGCTTTCCGGCTGTTCTCGACAACGAACACGATCGGCCTTGGCGATACATCGGGCCTCTATCACGGCACGCAGCAGATCAATCAAGGGCAGATGGACCGCTGGTCGATTGTCGCGACGCTGAATTATCTGCCGCATGACAAAGAAGTCGGCATCGTCCTTTCGAAGGTGAAAGCCTATCAGAAGACGAAAGAGACGCGCGATCAGGTCGGCAAAATGGTTCGCGTCGCCGATTTGACCCGCAACGCGTTCATGGCCGGCGATCTCTCGACCGTCATGAGCCCGCGCACGGTCATCACCTGGGCTGAAAATGCCGAAATCTTTAAAGATATCGGCTTTGCCTTCCGGCTGACGTTCCTCAACAAATGCGACGAACTCGAGCGCACGCTGGTCGCCGAATTCTATCAGCGTTGCTTTGGGCAGGATTTGCCGGAAAGCGCGGCGAATGTCGCGATGAGCTGACATGGCGGGTTCGAACCATAAGCCGCCAGGCAAGGCCGAGGCGCCGCAGGAGCCTTTCAAGCGTGCGGTCGCCAATTGCCTGAAGGCAATGGCAAACCTGCCGCAGCTTGATGTGACCTATGCCGCGGAAAAACCAAATCTCGCTGGTGCCAATGCCGGGACACGGGTTCGCCTGCCGGAGCCGCCCCGTAAACTGACGCGCCAGGACGCGGCCATCCTGCGCGGCAATGCGGATGCGATGGCGCTACGGCTTGCCTGCCACGACGCGAATGTGCACCGCCGCCTGCTGCCACAGACACCGCAGGCGCGCGCTGTCTTCGAGGCCGTCGAACAGGCGCGCGTCGAGGCCATCGGGGCACGGCGTATGGAAGGCGTGGCGCAAAATCTTGGCGCCATGCTTGAGGATCGTTTCCAGCACGCGCGCTTTGGCGAGATTCGCGAGCGCGCCGAGGCCCCGCTCGAACAGGCAGTCGCGCTGATGGTGCGCGAACGGCTCACCAGCCAAAAGCCGCCAAAGAGCGCGCAGCATCTCGTCGATCTGTGGCGCCCCGTCATCGAGCAGCGCGCCGGGCGCGACCTCGACCAGCTTGCCGCCTCGATCGAGGACCAGCGTTCCTTTGGGCTTTCGGTCCGGCGTGTGCTCTCCGCGCTAGACATGGGCGAGGATCTCGGCTCCGACACCAACAATGAGGAAACCGAGCAGAGCGACGATCAGCAGGCCGGTGGCGACGATAACGAGGCCTTCGAGGGCCAGCGGGACGAGAGCGCCGACAGCGCCCAATCGCAGACGACCGAAACCGCCGAAGCCGATGGCGAAACCGAGGCCGATTCCATCGATGCCGCCTCGGGCGAATTCGAGGCCGAAGAAGAAGGCGATCTCGGCGAAGGCGATCAGGCTGCCGATGCCCACCGTCCGCCGCCGAAGGCGCGGACCGAAGTGCGGGCGCCGGATTATCAGGCCTTTTCGCGCAAATTCGACGAAACCATTGCGGCCGAAGCTCTGTGCGAACCCGAAGAATTGGAGCGGTTGCGCGCCTATCTCGACAAGCAATTGCAGAATCTGTCTTCCGTCGTCGGCCGCCTCGCCAATCGGTTGCAGCGCCGCCTGCTCGCGCAGCAGAACCGCTCATGGGAGTTCGACCTCGAAGAAGGCATGCTCGATTCGGCACGACTCTCGCGCATCGTTATCGATCCGCAGCAGCCATTGTCCTTCAAGCGCGAAAAAGACATGGATTTCCGCGATACGGTCGTGACGCTGCTACTCGACAATTCGGGTTCGATGCGTGGCCGTCCGATCACCGTTGCGGCGACCTGCGCCGATATTCTCGCCCGCACGCTGGAACGGTGCGGCGTGAAGGTCGAGATTCTGGGTTTCACCACCCGCGCCTGGAAGGGCGGTCAATCGCGCGAGGCCTGGCTGCAGGCCGGCAAACCGCCGTCGCCCGGCCGCCTCAACGACCTGCGCCACATCATCTACAAGGCCGCCGACGCACCCTGGCGTCGGGCGCGCAAGAATCTGGGCCTGATGATGCGCGAGGGCCTGCTCAAGGAGAATATCGACGGCGAGGCGCTCGATTGGGCGCATAAGCGCCTGCTCGCGCGGCCCGAACAGCGGCGCATCCTGATGATGATCTCGGACGGCGCACCGGTCGACGATTCAACGCTGTCGGTCAATCCCGGGAATTACCTCGAACGGCATCTGCGTTACATTATCGAGGAGATCGAGACCCGCTCGCCGGTCGAATTGATCGCCATCGGCATTGGCCACGATGTGACCCGCTATTACCGCCGCGCGGTGACGATCGTCGATGCGGAAGAGCTTGGCGGGGCGATGACCGAAAAACTGGCCGAACTGTTTGACGAAAAGGCCGAGCCGACACCGCCGCAAAATCGCGCGCGCACAAAACGTCTGCCGGTCGTGACCATGCACTGAAGCCTGAACGCCAAACCGGCGCAGGCGAGTCCAGTCTGGATGCGCGGGTCTGGCCCGCGCACGACGGTCGATTTACGCGGAGACCTGCTTCTTATGGATTTCGCGCTTGAGCGCGCGGGCGCCGGTCGAAAGCTCGGTCTCGGACGCCTTGATCAGGAAGGCATCGAGGCCGCCGCGATGCTCCACTGAGCGCAGCGCCGCCACGGCGACGCGCAAACGCACGCTGCGGCCAAGCGATTCCGAGGTGAGCGTCACCCGGACGAGATTGGGCAAAAACCGCGTCTTGGTCTTACGGTTCGAATGGCTGACCAGATTGCCGACGAGCACGGCTTTGCCGGTCAATTCGCAACGGCGCGACATGGGATGATCCTTCCGGCCTCAGGGGCCATAAATACAGGCCCGCGCTCCATATCGATATTAGGGCGTTTTCTGATCGAAAAAGTCTGTCAACTTTTTCGGAAGACGCTCCGGGCGCGGGCGGAAATCGAAGCGCGCTGTCTAGGGGAAGAGGCCGCCCGCGTCAAGAGAAGAGGACCAAACTCCCTTCGCCGGCCTCAGCCATCGGTCGCAATTCGATCGAGTGCGTTCGTCGCATCGCTCGGCAGCTCCAAATTGGCCGCCGCTAGGTTCTCATGCAGATGCGCGACCGACGAAGTGCCTGGAATAAGTAGGATATTGGGGGCGCGATCGAGCAGCCACGCGAGCGCCACCTGCATCGGTGTGGTACCAAGCCGGTCGGCGACATTCGAGAGCGTCGTGGACTGCAACGGCGTGAAGCCGCCGAGCGGAAAGAATGGCACATAGGCGATTGCGTCACGCGCAAGCGCCTCGATGAGGGCGTCGTCGTCGCGGTGCGCAAGGTTATATCGGTTCTGCACGCAAGCGATCGGCGCGATCTTTCGTGCTTCCTCGATCTGTCTCGGCGTGGCGTTGCTTAGCCCGATATGGCGCACCAATCCCTTGTGCTGAAGCTCCGCCAATACGCTAAGCATTTCTTCGATCGGGCCCTCGGCGGGCCCGTGGACGTCGAACATGAAGCGTAGGTTCACCACATCGATCACATCGAGATCGAGATTGCGCAGATTGTCGTGCACGGCGCTGGTCAGCTCCTCCGCCGAAAACGCCGGGTTCCATGAGCCGTCAGCGCCACGCTTTGCGCCGACCTTGGTCACGATCGTGAGATCGTCGCGATAGGGATGCAGCGCCTCGCGGATAAGCTCATTGGTGATATGCGGCCCATAGAAATCGCTGGTGTCGATATGATTGACGCCGTTCGCCACAGCCTCACGCAAGACGGTGAGCGCGGCGGCGCGGTCTTTCGGCGGCCCGAATACGCCAGGTCCGGCAAGCTGCATGGCGCCATAGCCAAGTCGCCTCACGATATTATCGCCGAGTGTGAAGGCGTCGGCTTTACTGATGTCTACGTCGGTCATCGCATCTCTCCTTCGGATCGATGCGCATGTAGACGGTCCCCGATTGTGCGATAATACTAGATAATCAGCACAAGCTGTTCGGAGTTTCGAACAATGTTGATAGATCTCAGCGATCTCAGAGCTTTTGTTGCGGTCGCTCGCTGTGGTGGTTTCCGCGAGGCCGGACGAGCCAATAACACCGGCGCTTCCAGCCTCAGCGAGGCCGTAAGCCGACTGGAGGCCAGGCTCGGTGTCCGTTTGCTCAACCGCACCACACGCAGCGTCGCAGCGACCGAGGCGGGCGTGCGCCTTCTGGATCGGCTCGGCCCGGCGCTCGGCGAAGTCGAGGCCGCGTTGGACGTACTCAACTTCTTTCGCGACCGGCCGGCAGGCACACTTCGGCTTAACGTGCCGGCGAGCGCTGCACGCCTTGTCCTGCCGCGCATCGTGCCGCCGTTCCTCGCCGCCTATCCAGATATCCGGCTTGAGGTGATCGCCGAGGAGAGTTTCGTCGATCTCCTTGCTGCCGGTTGCGATGCCGGGATTCGCTACGAGGAGCGGCTGGAACAGGACATGATTGCCGTTCCGATCGGGCCGCGCGAGCAACGCTTCGCCGTGGCCGGGTCACCGTCCTATTTCGAAAAGCACGGCCGGCCCGATCATCCCCGTGATCTGCTTTCGCACGCATGCCTGCGCGTTCGGTTTCCGAGCGGCGTGATTCCGGTCTGGGAATTCGAACGTGATGGGGAGGTTGTGAAGGTTGACCCGCCAGGCCCGCTCGTTGTCAGCGCCGGCACCGCGAGTGATCTGGCCATAGATGCCGCAATCGCGGGTAGCGGTATTATCGGATTATTCGAAGACTGGCTGCGGCCCAATTTCGATAACAGCACCCTCGAACCGGTTCTGGAGCCATGGTGGCAGCGTTTTCCCGGCCCGTTTCTTTACTATCCCGGACGCCGCTATCTGCCCGCTCCGCTGCGCGCTTTCGTTGATTTCGTTACGGCTCAGCGATCGTCCGGATGATCAGCGGCTGCCTTTGCGGACGTTTTCGGCGAGGGTTTTGCCGAGCGACCAGACGGCCCCCGGGACGCGATGCGCATCGGCCACCACGCTGTCGAAGGCCCCCTCGATCCAGGTGCAATCCGCGTCATTGATGTTGAGCGTCGGCAGAAGCTTGATCGTATGGCCGGCGTTCGCGGCCACCTGGACCAACACCTTGTGATCCTTGAACAGCGGAATAACGATGAGCTGGCAGAACAGCCCCGCCCGCACCGATTCCAGCAATGTCCAGGCGGCCTTAAGCTTGAAGGAACGCGGCTGGCCGAATTCGATGCCAATCATCAACCCCTTGCCGCGGACGTTCTTGACGAGTTCGTAACGCTCGGCGAGAGGCTTGAAGAAGGCAAGAAGCTGCTCGCCGCGCCGGGCGGCATTCTGGATCAAGCGCTCGGATTCGATCACTTCCAGCGTGGCCAGGCCCGCGGCCATTGCCAGATCGTTTTTGGCAAACGTCGAGCCGTGCACGACCATGCGGTCCATCCGGTTGAAGACGCTCTCGAAAATCTTGCGGCGCATGATCACCGCGCCGATCGGCACATGGCCGCCGGACAGCGCCTTGGCGAGCAGCACCATATCCGGCTCGACATTCCAATGTTCGATCGCGAGAAAACGCCCGGTGCGGCCGACACCGGTCTGAATCTCGTCGGCGACGAGCAAGGTACCATATTTGGTGCAGAGCGACCGCACCCCCGCCAGATAACCATCGTCGGGCATATTGACGCCCTTGCCCTGGATCGGCTCGACGATGAACGCGGCAACGTCGCGTCTCGATAACGCTTGCTCCAGCGCGGCCAAGTCATTGAACGGGACTTCGATGCAGCCCGGCACAAAGCCGCCGAACCCATCGCGAAACGTCGCATCGCCGTTCAGCGAGAGCGCCCCATAGGTCAGCCCGTGAAAGGCGTGGCTGCAATAAACGATATTCGGGCGGCCGGTCGCACCGCGGGCAAACTTGATCGCGGCTTCCACCGCCTCGGTACCGGAATTGGCGAAAAATACCTTGTCGAGAAACGGCACGAATTGCAGCAGACGCTCGGCGAGAAGGCCCGACAGCGCCGTGACATCCATCTGCACGAGATTCGGCAGATCGGCCGCGAGCACCGTCTCCAGCGCCTGCCGCACGACGGGATGATTGCGGCCGATGCCGAACACGCCCCAACCGCTCAAGAGATCAAGATAACGCGTGCCGCCCTTATCGAACAGATATTGGCCGCTGCCGCGCTGGAAGGCGACATCGAAGCCGATGGTGCGCAAAGCCCGCACCATCATCTCGTTCATATACAGCGTATGCAGTTGGTATCGCTCGGGCTCGCGATCTTTGAGCAATGCAGCGAGATCGAATGGACGCGGGGACCGATCGAACCCGGCTTCCTGTGGCATTGTCAGATCATTCACCGGGGAAATTCTCCAGCGCCGGCGGCATCACGGCTTCACGCAGCGACCGGCAGAGTAGCAAATCCGGCGGCCTCTCACTAGACCATCCGGCATTCGACCGAAACCTCTTTACAACCAGAAATATGAGTAGACTTCAATGACATAGAAGTCACTGAGTCCAACATATTCGGGCCTGAATTCATATCAGTGCCAGGGGCGCTCGTCTTTTGCCTTCGCCTCGAACCGGTCGATGTGGTGCGCCTTCTGCAGGCTCAGGCCGATGTCATCGAGACCATTCAAGAGGCAATGCTTGCGAAACGGATCGATGTCGAAATGGATTACGCCGCCGTCCGGGCCGCGGATTTCCTGGCTTTCGAGATCGACCGAGAGCGTCGCATTGGCACCCCGCTCGGCATCGTCCATCAGCTTGGCGAGTTCGTCCGGTTTCACGACGATCGGCAAAATGCCGTTCTTGAAGCAATTGTTATAGAAAATATCGGCGAAGCTCGTCGAAATGACGCAGCGGATACCGAAATCGAGCAGCGCCCATGGGGCGTGCTCGCGCGACGAACCGCAGCCGAAATTGTCTTCGGCAACAAGAATTTGCGCGTGGCGATAGGCCGGCTTGTTGAGGACGAAATCGGGATTTTCCGACCCGTCATCCTTGTAACGCATTTCGGAGAACAGGCCCGTGCCGAGGCCGGTGCGCTTGATCGTCTTCAGATATTGCTTTGGAATGATCATGTCGGTGTCGACATTGCGGATCGCCAGCGGCGCCGCGACGCCCGTCAGGGACGTAAATTTATCCATCGCTCAGGATGCTCCAGATCGGGTAGCCACTACCACCACGTCGGCTTCGGCGCGGGCGCGCGCAAAGCTCGAACCTTGTTCTAGGCGTGCTCTATTGAACTCCTTGACCAATTCGTCAAGGTCGCGGCCGTCACCCGCCCGTTTGGTGACGGCGCTTGCCGTCTTGCTGCGGCCGACCTCCTGCTGTGCCAAGGAGACGAAGGTTCGTGCCGCGTCCTGCGCCAGGATCAGCATGATCTTCCGATCGTCGGCATTCGCCAGCGGCCAGTGTCTGGCGATTTGGTGCGCGACCACGAGTTGGTCAAGAATTTTGGGTCGATAGCCTTGGTAAGCCAGTTCCTTGTCCTGGCCGTGGCCGTCGCCGCGAATTTCGTTTTTGAAGAAGAGCCGCCCGCGCTCGGCGAGCGTCGACGTCGTCAACATGATCGCGGCGAGCTTCTCCCTTTCAAACGTCGGCTCCAATTCGCCCTCATCCAGAACGCAGATCACCAAAAGGGTCTGCAACTGGTCGATCGCGTCCTCCGCCCATCGCAGTACGTCGGCGCGTCGCAGGGTCGCTTCACGTGACTGCCGCCAGGCGAAGAACAGGCCGCAGGCGGCGATGCAGGCTGAGATGGCCGAGGCAATGGTTGCGAACATCGGCATTGCTCCAGAGGATAGCGGCTAATCCCCCGCCGCCTCGATCGCTTCCATATCGGCGTCCGAGAGACCGAAATGATGGCCGATCTCATGCACGAGGACATGGGTGACGATCTCGCCGAGAGTGTCCTCGTTTTCGGCCCAATAATCGAGGATCGGCCGCCGGTAAAGCCAGACCATATTCGGCATTTGCCCGGTAAAGGACTGGGCACCACCCTGGGCGAGGCCGCGGCCGGAGAAAAGACCCAGCAGGTCGAATTCGGTTTCGCAGCCCATCCGGTCGAGCACCTCGTTATCCGGAAAATCCTCAATCCGGATGACGGCCCCCTGAGAGAGCGCACGAAAATCATCTGGCAGTTTCGCGTAAGCTGCTTCGGCAAGCGTCTCGAAATCGGCAAGCGAAGGCGGCACGAGATCTGGCCAACTGATCGGCATCAATCCTCCCCCCGCGACCCACGGCGAATACGAATGTAGAGCGCGCCGGCGCCGCCGTGATGGCGCGCCGCTTCCTCGAAGCCGACGACGAGATTGCGCCATTCCGGCGCCCGCAGCCAGATCGGCACATTGCGGCGCAGGACGCCGCCTTCCTCGTAAATATCGCCGGTGCGGCCCTCTGTCCGCCCCTCGCCCTTGCCGGTGACGACGAGCACGATCTTGGCGCCCTGGTGCTGGGCGCGGATCAGAAATCCGTGCAAGGCAGGGTGCGCCTCATGCTGACGCAGGCCGTGCAGGTCGAGCGCAGCATCGACCGGCATGTGGCCGCGTGACAGCTTTTGACGAGCGCGGCGCTCCAGCGGCGCGAGGCCGGGCATGGCGGGACGCGGCGGGGGTTCAGATTTGACCTGCGCGGGCCTCGGTGAGGGCGCGCTTTTGACAGGTTTTTCAGGCTTGGGCGGCGGCGCCAGGGGCGCTTTCATCCCGGGACGGCGCAGGACATGGCGCGTGACTGTCAGCCAGAGGGTGACTTCCTCGTCCGACAGCGGGCGCAATGTCTCGCGTGTCTCTTCGCTCATGCGCCCCCTTGGCAAGAGTCATAGCAAGCGTCGTCAGCGCCGAATCTATGGACGTCATCCGTGATGTTCCGGGGAGCTTACCGCTTTTCGCGACGCAGCCTCAATGCCCCGTCTGCGTCGCGACGAGCTTCCAATTGGGATCGCGTGATGCGGCGGGGCGAGCGAAGGTCCACAGATCGACCATATTCACCGTCTTTTCCGGATCGCCGTCGATCACCTTGCCGTCCTTGTCATGCGTCGCGCTGATGAGGCTCGCCATGAAACGCAGCGTGATCTGCAACATGCCGTCGCGCACGCCGGCATCGAAAACGCCGGTCTTATCGATCGAAACGACTTTGGTCATGAGCGATTCGCCGCGTGCCGCACGGGCATCGATCGCGCCGACGAAACTGTCGTTAACGTCCTTATCGAGCAGGCGCGCCAAAAGCTCGCGGTCGCCGGTCGCGAAGGCCGTCACGATCATCTCGTAGGCGGATTTCGCGCCGGTGATGAACTGATCGAGGCCGAAATTCGGATCGGCGGCGGCGATCGCGTCGAGACCGTTGGCGACTTTTGAGCCGGGCTCGGCGTAGGCTTTCCAACGCTCGGGATCTGCCAAAGGCGGCGGAGGCGGGGCTGGGCGCGGCCCGCTGCCGGGTAGCGGCACGACCTTGTTTTCATTGGCCGCAGTGCTGGTCTTGAAGAACGAATTCGTATTCTGCGCCGGTGGCTTCTCCGCGCCGCCGCGCGTGCCCAGGACGGAGCGCAGCTTCCACAATACGAAGATGGCAAGAAGCGCGAAAATGATCGTCGAGGCGTCGAAGGGGTCGTGCATTTAACTTAGGCTCGGGGCTTGGGAGCGGATTCACCGTTCGGACGACATATATAGCGTCCAGCCGGGAAAGTTCATAAGCTGATAGTCTGCCGGCAGACTTTGTGTTTTCTGGGACGTTCTATGCCTTATATCGCCGCTTTCTTTTTGGGCACCTGCCTCTGGATCCTCGCCGAACTGTCGGTGTTCGGCATGATCGCCAGCGCGATCGGCCTGCCGGGCGCGATTGCGCTGACCCTGGTTTTCAGCCTGCTCGGTCTCGCGTTGCTGCGCCGGCTTGGCGGACAGGCGCGTCAGCTTTTTCAAACCGTCGCCGAAAATCCGGCCCACGCCTTGCGGCTTTCGCCACTGACGCTGCGCAGCGGCGCGCTGGCCGCGCTTGGCGCCATCCTGCTCGTGATCCCGGGCTTTCTGTCGGACTGCGTCGGCCTGGCGCTTTTGCTGCCGTCGTGGCGTCATCAGGAATTGGCGGTCAAACCGCGCGATCCGAATGTCATCGATCTAACTCCGCAGGATTGGCACCGCATCGACGAGAAGGAGCGCGGCTGAGGCTCGCTTGTTCGGCGCCCCTATCCATGTTAGGCGCTGGCGCGATTTTCAGGGCGGCCAAGCCGCTTCGGTTTCGGTGGGGAGAGTAACGACATGGCGGACGGCAACGGCAGCAGTGCGGCGGCAAACGCGCCCACTCTTAATGCCATGGTGCAATATACGAAGGATTTCTCGTTCGAGAATCCGAATGCGCCGCGCTCGCTCGGACCGCAGCCTCAGGCGCCGAATATTTCCATTCAGGTGAACGTCAACGCCCGCCAGATTGCCGAGGCCGATTACGAAGTCGAACTCCTGCTCGAAGGCGCCGCCGGCGAGGGCAACGACACGCTGTTCAAGTTTGAACTGAATTACGCCGGCATTTTCCGCGTGCTCAACATTCCCGAGAGCGACATGCAGCCGGTCGTCATGATCGAATGCCCGCGGCTGCTGTTCCCCTTCGCCCGGCAAATCGTTGCGGATGCGGTGCGCAACGGCGGCTTCCCGCCGCTTTACATCGACCCGATCGATTTCGCCGGCCTCTACCGCCAACGGATGGCACAGACCGCGCAAGCCCCGACTGCGCAGGCCCAATAGGGCAACAAGAAATTTAGCGCGATCTTCTCGGATCGCGCTCTAGGCTTCTCCTGATTTTGGTAAATAACGCCGCCAGATCGCCTTGTCGCCGAGCGTCGCGACAAAGGTGGCGTGCGCGGCCCATTCCGTCGCAGCGATGAGCGGCGCAAGCGGCGACGGGCGAACCGGTCGCACTGCCGCCGCACGTTGCGCACTGACGGCGGCGGTCTGGAGCAGCAGGCTCGTCTGACGGCCACCCGTCAATTCTGCATAGATCTCGGCGAGAAGTTCCGCATCAAGCAGAGCGCCGTGCTTGGTCCGCCGGCTTGCATCGATGCCGTAGCGCTGGCAGAGCGCGTCCAGGCTCGCCGGCGAACCGGGATGACGGCGGCGCGCCAGCGCCAGAGTATCGACGATCCGTTCCAGCCCGAGCGGCGGACGGCCAAGCATGGCGAGCTCAGCGTTGACGAAGCGCAGATCGAACTCGGCATTATGCGCGACGAGCATGGCGTCGCCGACGAATACGAGAAATTTCTCGGCGATCTCGGCGAACTTCGGCTTTCCGATCAGCGACTCCGCCGAAATTCCATGTACGCGGAACGCCTCCTCCGGCATGTCGCGCTCGGGATCGAGATAGAAGTGAAAGGTCTGCCCCGTCGGAATCGAATTCAGAATTTCGATACAGCCGATCTCGACGATGCGATGCCCTGAGGCCGGATCGAGGCCGGTCGTTTCCGTATCGAAGACGATCTCACGCATGATGTCTTGCCACGCGCCCCGCACGAATATCGTCGATGAGCTTGCGCACCTGCCGCGCAGCCTCCTCGTGACCAAGACTCGTGTCGAGGATCATGTCAGCGCGGCGGCGTTTGTCGATGTCGGGCATTTGTTTGGCGATTATGGCGGCGAGTTTCGCTTCTGTCATGCCCGGTCTTCCGGCAACGCGCGCCTTTTGCACGTCTTCCGGCGCGGTGACGAGCAGCACCGCATCGACTTCACCCTCGCAGCCAGTTTCAAACAGAAGCGGAATGTCGAGGACGATGAGATCGGCGCCCGAGGCGCGCGCCTCGGCGGCGAATTCAGCGCGCTCGGCGCGCACGAGCGGGTGGACGATCGCTTCAAGCCGCGCCAGCGCCGCCGGGTCATTGACCACATAGGCCGAGAGGCGCGTCCGGTCGATCTCGCCGTCGCGCAGCGTGCCCGGAAAAGCGGCCACGACGAGCGGTACGGCGGCGGCGCGATAGAGCGCATGTACGGCGGCATCCGAATCGTGCACGGGGATTCCAGCTTCGCGAAAAATCGCGGCGGTCACCGATTTGCCCATGCCGATCGAGCCGGTGAGGCCGAGAACGAACATCAGCTTTTATCTGCGATGTCGGCGGCAACGCGCGCGCGCAAATCCGGCGTCACTTGCGGAGTCTGCCCGAACCAGCGCGCAAACCCCGGCACCGCCTGATGCAGCAACATGCCGAGGCCGCCCGACGTGCGCAGCCCGCGCGCTGACGCCTGGCGCAGAAGTGCGGTTTCAAGCGGCGCATAAACGATATCGGCGACGACGGCGCGTGCCGGCAGCGGTGCAAGATCGATCTCGAGCGGCGGCTGGCCGATCATGCCGAGCGATGTCGTATTCACCAGCAAATCGGCGTCGCGCAGAAGGCCAGGCAGCACGGCGAAATCAGCAAGGTCGATCCGCGCATCAGGAAATTGCCTTTGCAATTGTTCGCCCCGGCTGCGCGTGCGGTTAACGATAACGATGTTACGGATGCCGCGCGCGTTCAGCGCAAAGACGATCCCGCGCGCCGCGCCGCCGGCGCCCAGGACAACGGCTTTATCCACGCTCTTATCCCAATCCGGAACATCAGCGTCGAGCGAGGCAAGAAAGCCCGCGACATCGGTGTTGTCGCCGAAAAGTTTTTCATCCTCGATCCACAGGGTATTCACAGCCTGGAGCTGGCGCGCGACCGGCGTCGTCACGGCGCAGGCTGCGAAGGCTTTTTCTTTATGCGGCAGCGTGACATTGCCGCCGACGAATCCGAGATCCGCAAGATTTGCCAGAAAGGTCAAAAGATCGGGCGGGGCCACAGCAAACCGCTCATAGCGACCCGGCACTTGCAGTTTTTCCAGCCAGTAATTGTGGATCAGCGGCGAACGCGAATGCGAGATCGGCCAGCCGATGACGAAAGCCTGCAAAGTCATGCCGCGAGACTGCCCTCTTCGCGTAAAAATGCAAGCAGCGGCAGCAGCGGCAGGCCGAGGATCGTCGCCTGATCGCCATCGATCTTGTCGAAGAGATGCACACCAAGTCCTTCGACCTGATAGGCGCCGACGCTCGTCAGCACCGCATCCCCGGCTACGGCAATGTAACGGTCGATGAAGTCCGGGCTGAGCACGCGGCAGGTCATGTTCGCGGTCGAGATTGCCTCGAAAAGCACGGTTCCATCGCGCGCCACGCAGACCGCCGATTGCAGCGCGTGCGTCTGGCCAGAGAGCCTTGCGAGTTGCTCTCTGGCCGCTGCCCTGGATTCTGGCTTGGTGAAAATCTCGCTGCCTAAGGCGAGCACCTGATCGGCGCCGATGACAAGCCGCGAGGGCGCATAAGTGGAGATGGCGAGCGCCTTGGCACGGGCCAGATGTGCCGCGATTGCCGTCGCAGGCGCACCTTCGGCGCGCAACGGCGCCTCGACGCTGCGTTCGTCGATCTCGGCAGCGATGATGTCGAAAGGAATCCCCGCGGCCTTTAATAACCCCTGCCGGGCCGTGCTCTTCGAGGCGAGCACCAAGGGCGCTTTTGCCAGCCAAAGCCCGCTCATCGCGGCTGCTCCGCAAGCCCGAGTTTGGCGCGGTGCGTCTTATAAAGCGAGATGATGGCCGCGGCCGTCTCCTCGATCGAGCGGCGCGTCACGTCGATGACCGGCCAGCCATAATGAGAAAACAGACGCCGCGACTGGACAACTTCCTCGCTCACCGCAACAGGGTCCACATAAGTGGAATCAAACCGCGTCTGTGACGCATCGAGACGCTGCTGACGAACGGCCACAAGCCGGTCGGCCGAAGTGATCAGGCCGACGATCAACGGCTTTTGCAGGCTAAAGATCGTTTTCGGCAATGGGACGTTGGGTACGATCGGGATATTAGCGGTCTTGATGCCGCGATTGGCGAGATAGATGCTCGTCGGCGTCTTCGATGTTCGGCTGACGCCGAGCAACAGGACGTCGGCAGCGTCATAATCGTCAGTCATCTGGCCGTCGTCGTGCAGCATCGTATAATTCAACGCTTCGACGCGGTTGAAATAATAGGCATTGAGCGTGTGTTGGGCGCCCGGCCGTGCGGCACCCGGCGAGCCGAGATAGGCCCGAAAAAGATCGGCGATCGGCTGCAACACGGAATGGCAGGGCACATTCAGCTCATGGCAGGCCGCGACGAGCCGCCGGGTCAGATCCTTGTCGATCAGTGTGAAAAGAACGACGCCCGGCGCCTCGTCGATCTCGTCGATTGCCTTTTCAAGCTGCATCGGTGATCGCACGAACGGATAGAGGTGTTCTATCGATTCCACGGCATCGTATTGCGCGATCACCGCCCGGCTCACGGCGATCAAGGTTTCGCCGGTCGCGTCGGAAATCAGATGCAAATGGAAATAGTTACGCGCCACAAGCCGCATCCGTCGCGAGGCCCTGTGGACCGATGGGGATAAGTCACCGCCGCCGCCGCCCTCTTGGGGACATGTCCCGCAGCACCGGCTTCTTTGTCAACAGCGCTGGCACTGCGCAGAGAATCGTCGGGCTCCCGCTGGTTCTGTCGATAATTTAATAAGACTTGAAAGATTACCGAATAGAGACAGCGAAGCCATTGGGGGGATTAATAAATCGTTAACCTTTCATTGGCGGCCGCCGCCTGTGGGAATCGAGCATAAAACAAATTGCTCCGGTTCGATTGTGAAAAACCCGAAACGAGCCTAATCCGACCCCCTAATAAGAGAGAGAATAGAAGAGTCTTTAGATAAGGATTTTTATATTGGCGGCTTCAACCCTGGCGGCTAACAAGCCCTTGCTGCGCGTGCTCAACGGCGAGGCTTTGTCGACGACTCCCGTCTGGCTGATGCGGCAGGCAGGCCGCTATTTGACGGAGTACAAACAGACGCGGCTCAAGGCGCGATCGTTTCTCGATCTCTGCTACAATCCAAAATTGGCGGCCGAAGTGACTCTGCAGCCGATCCGTCGATTTCACTTCGATGCCGCGATTATCTTCAGTGACATCCTCGTCGTTCCTGACGCCTTCGGTCAGAAGGTCGATTTCGAATCCGGCGAAGGACCGCGGCTTCAGCCGATCATAGGTGCCGACGATCTGAAGGCTCTACGGGAGACGATCGATCTCGATCATTTGTCGCCGGTTTTCGAGGCCATTCAGTTGGTCAAGCAGGCTTTGCCGGCAAAGACGGCGCTCATCGGCTTTTGCGGCGCGCCGTGGACGGTCGCGAGCTATATGATTGCCGGGCGTGGGACGCCCGACCAAGCCCCGGCGCGGCTCTTCGCCTATCGCAACCCGGACATTTTCGCGGCGTTGATCGAGCGGCTTATCGAGGGCTCGGTTGTCTATTTGTCGCGCCAGATCGAGGCGGGCGCCGATTGCATCCAGATTTTTGATAGTTGGGCGGGGGCTCTTGCCCCGGCGGAATTCGAGCGTTGGGCGTTGGACCCCGTCAGACGGATCATCGCGGCGCTGCGCATCCGTCATCCGCGGACGAAGATCATCGCTTTTCCGCGCGGCGCGGGTCTCGCACTGGCGGGCTACGCGGCGCAGACCGGGACAGACGCTTTGGGTCTCGATACGTCGGTCGATCCAGCTTCGGCAGCAGCGGTCATTCCGTCAAACGTCGTGCTGCAAGGCAATCTCGATCCGCTTGCGTTGATCGCCGGTGGCGAGCCGCTCGGTGAGGCTGTGGCTAAAATCCAAGCGGGTTTTCGTGGCCGGCCGCATATTTTCAATCTGGGTCACGGCATCCTACCGGAAACGCCGCTGGACAACGTTGAGGCTCTATTGGCGCTGTTGCGGCCGGAGGCGTGAGTGGATCAAATCTATCTTTGGATCAAAGCCCTGCACATCATCGCGATTATCGCCTTCATGGCGGGCATGCTCTATCTGCCGCGGCTCTTCGTCTATCACGCGGGGACTGAGAAGGGTTCGCAGCAGTCGGAAACCTTCAAGGTGATGGAGCGGCGGCTCGAAGTCGCGATCATGCGTCCGGCGATTGTTCTTGTTTATGCGACAGGCCTCACGCTGGCGGTAAAAGGGGATTTTTTTCGTGCGGCATGGATGAATTGGAAATTCTTTCTCGTATTTCTCATGACGGGAATTTATTTTTACCTCATCTCGCTTCGGTTTCATTTCGCCGCGGATCGCAATGTTCATTCGCCAAAATTCTATCGGGTTTTAAATGAGCTTCCGACGTTGCTGCTTATCGGAATTGTCATTCTGGTCGTCGTGAAGCCAAACTAGAAACGATGGCTCTTTGACCTGTCCGGATTTGTGTAGCCGGCATGTCACGCGTGTAAGAAAAAGCGCCGGCTTAGTCAAACCGCGCTTTCATGAAGCTCCGGCCTAACGTTATCGTCTGAAGACGTTCTTTTTGAATGTTTCAGGGGGCTGAAATGATTCGTTCGTTTGCATTGGCGGCTATCTCGTCCGCAATTCTTGGGTCTGTCGCTATGGCGGCTGATCTTCCCAGTGAAAAGGGGCCACCTGTCTATGCGCCCCCGCCGCCGGTTTTCTCTTGGACGGGCGTCTATATCGGTGGCCAAGTTGGCTATGAGTGGGGCCATACGTCGGTAGCGCTTGACGTGCCGGGTGGTCCTGCCACTGGGTTCCACGACCAAGGTGTCGTCGGTGGCGGCCATGTCGGCTATAATTATGAAATTGGGAGCCTTGGCGGCTTCCTTCCTGGTCTTGGCGGTACTGGTGGCGGAATCGTCGTCGGTATCGAAGGCGACGTGAACGGCGCGAGCTACACGGGCAGTGACCCCGCTTTAGCTGGGACTATCCTTTTGCGGGATCGCACGGAAGTCGATGCGTCGATCCGCGGCCGGGTGGGCGTCGCCTTCGATCGCGTGCTCATCTATGGCACTGGCGGCGCGGCCTTCGGCTCGATCCGTAATAGCCTCGATGCTCCCGGATTGATTGGCGAAGCGCACGAGACCGGCCGTGTCGGCTGGACCGCTGGTGGCGGCATCGAATATGCGATCGACAACAATTGGTCGATACGCGCTGAATACCGCTACACGGATTATGGGCACTACGACACGACCTATACGTCCTTCCCGGTGGTCGGGCCGTTCTCGCTGCGTTATCACGATACGGACAATCGTGTGCAGGCCGGCTTCAGCTATAAATTCGACGAAGCGCCGCCGCCGGCTCCGCCCGTCGTGGCAAAATACTGAGATATCGCAATTTCGTCTTGATCAACCGGCGGGTTTCCCGCCGGTTTTTTTATTCCCTGAGGGTCGCCGGATAGGCTGGGCCAGGATTGTCACCCGCTGGCCACAGCGTCATAGAAACCGTGTCCGGTGGCGCTACGAGCGTTGTGTGGTCAGGGATTTGCTCTAATGATCGCCTTTGAAATCTTAGAATTTTGAGGCCCTTGGGACAGATGATTCGCGCCCTGCTGATGTCGAGCGTCTGCGCAGTCCTCTGCGCGGGCAGCGCCTTGGCGGCCGACCTCCCCAGCGATAAGGGGCCGCCGGCTTATGCGCCGCCCCCGCCTCCACCGCCGTCCTGGACGGGGCTCTATGTTGGCGTCAACGCCGGCTATGGCGGCGACCAGGTCCGTTACAACCATTACAGCGCCGGTGTTCTCGACAATACGGGAAGCCTGTCTTCCAGTGGCTTTCTGGGCGGCGGGACGGTTGGCTTCAATTACCAGTTCCCATCGACGAATTATGTTCTGGGCGTCGAAGGTGATTTCGACGGCTCGACCGTCCGTGCGAACGACGACAGCCCGTTTGGTGTCGGCGGCGGCTCGATCCCGAATGATACCAAGCTGGACTGGTTCGCGACGGCGCGGGCGCGGTTCGGCTATGCTTTCGGCAACATCCTGCCCTATGTGACGGGCGGTGGCGCCTTCGGGCATGTCGATCAATTACGCGTCGATCCCGGCGCTAATCCCTTCGGCAATTTCTCCGTCGGTTCGACGCGGACGGGTTGGACCGCGGGCGCGGGAATCGAATATCAGGTCACGCACAATCTGTCGGTGAAGGCGGAATATCTGCACGTCGATCTCGGCCGGCAATATTACCAGACGCCAGCCGAACTGGCCTTCGCGCCGATGAACGACCATTCGGCGCATCCGACCCTGAACGTCGTGCGTGCTGGCGTGAACTGGAAGTTCGAATGGCTGACCCCGCCGACGCCGGTCGTGCCGAAATACTGAGCCCGAAATTCTGAGGCGCATACAAGCCGGCGGCCGATAACCGCCGGTTTTTTGTTGCGCCGATATCACAGTGCTGCGGGCATTCGCCGAACAGGACATTTTTGCCGGAACGAGGTGCGTTTTCGCACATTCGCGCTATGAGCCTTGGCCTTTAACCGTGTGAACGCCATTTAATGTGCGGAGCGGACAGGTTTCGGTTAGGTTCCGCGAAACGGCAGTCAAGTCATGGTTCGGTCAAGCTTTCTGGCACTTCTCGCGATTTTGACGCCATTTGTTGGCGTGCGGGCGGCTGATCTGCCGAGCGACAAGGGACCGGCACTTTACGCACCTGCGCCGCCGGTTTTTTCCTGGACCGGGTTCTACCTCGGCGCGACGGCGGGTGGTGCCTTCAATCACCAGACGCTGAACGTCGGGCCGTTCGGCAGCCTGGGCGCCAATCCCGCCGGTTTCGTCGGCGGTGGCGAGGCGGGGTTCAACTACCAGTTCCCGACCTCGAATTTCGTCCTCGGCGGCGAGACCGATTTTCAGGGTTCGACCCTGCACGCGGATTACGGCGTCCCCGGAATCGGCCTGAACGGTTCGAGCCGCCTCGACTGGTGGGGATCAGCGCGGGCGCGGCTTGGTCTTTCGTTCGGCAATATCCTGCCGTTCGTCACCGGCGGTTTCGCCTATGGCGATGTGCATGACCAGATCGGGCTTGGCGGCGCCAGCTTTTCCAGTGGTGGCGTGCGCACCGGATGGACGGCGGGCGCCGGCGTCGAATATGCGATCACCCGCAATCTGACGGCGAAGGCGGAATATCTCTACACCGACCTCGGGTCGGTTTCGACCCCGCTTGGCGGCGGCGGGACGGCGCGAACGCGGGCAGACTTCCATGCCGTGCGGGCTGGTTTGAACTGGAAGTTCGATTGGAGCGGCGCGCCGGAGCTGGTTACGCCCAAATATTGATCTGCTGGGCGCAAACCGCCGAACTGGCACCTAATTCGCTCCCCAATCCCATATGATGTTTGACAGCGTGCCGATGTCTAGTTGTCAAAGAGGCCGAAACGTCTTATTTTTGTTTTCTCTCCTCGCAGGCGATTTGTCGGCGCGCACCGTTTAAGCGCCCCTCGATACGACATTGGCCTGCCTTCCCAGGGATCATTGACGCCCATCCGGGCTCCCCAAGCTGCGCGCCCAGCGCCCTTCCAAGGACGAAAATCCCGATGCGGGATATCAAACTTCAAGATTTAAAATCCAAATCGCCGACTGAACTCCTCGCTTTTGCCGAGGAACATGAAGTCGAAAACGCCTCGATCCTGCGCAAGCAGGAATTGATGTTCGCCATCCTCAAACAACTCGCCAGCCGCGATATCGAAATCGTCGGCGAAGGCGTCATCGAAGTGCTGCAGGACGGCTTCGGCTTCCTGCGCTCGCCGGACGCGAATTATCTTGCGGGTCCCGACGACATCTACGTGTCGCCGTCGCAGATCCGCCGTTTCGGGCTACGAACCGGCGACACGGTTGAGGGCCTGATCCGCAGCCCGAAAGAGGGCGAGCGCTATTTCGCGCTGCTCAAGGTCAACACGATCAATTTCGAAGACCCGGAGAAGATTCGTCATAAGGTTCATTTCGACAATCTGACGCCGCTCTATCCCGACGAACGGCTGAAGCTTGAGATCGAAGACCCGACCAAGAAGGACTTCTCCGCCCGCGTCATCGATATCGTCTCGCCGATCGGCAAGGGCCAGCGTGCTTTGATCGTCGCCCCGCCGCGCACTGGCAAGACGGTGCTGTTGCAGAACATCGCCCAGTCGATCACCACCAATCATCCGGAATGCTATCTGATCGTTCTGCTCATCGATGAGCGGCCCGAAGAAGTGACCGATATGCAGCGCTCGGTGAAAGGCGAAGTCGTCTCCTCGACTTTCGACGAACCGGCGGTGCGTCACGTTCAGGTCGCGGAAATGGTGATCGAAAAGGCGAAGCGCCTGGTCGAGCATGGCCGCGACGTCGTGATTCTTCTCGATTCGATCACGCGTCTTGGCCGCGCCTACAACACCGTTGTGCCGTCCTCCGGTAAAGTGCTGACCGGCGGTGTCGACGCCAACGCCTTGCAGAGGCCGAAGCGCTTCTTCGGCGCCGCGCGTAATATCGAAGAAGGCGGCTCGCTGACCATCATCGCGACGGCGCTCATCGATACCGGCTCGCGCATGGACGAAGTGATCTTTGAAGAATTCAAAGGCACCGGCAATTCGGAAATCATCCTCGACCGCAAGGTTGCCGACAAGCGCTCCTATCCGGCGATCGACATCGCCCGCTCCGGCACCCGCAAGGAAGAGCTGCTCGTTCCGGCGGACATTCTCAAGAAGATGTATGTGCTTCGCCGCATCCTCAATCCGATGGGGACGGTCGATGCGATCGAGTTCCTGCTCGGCAAATTGCGTGAGACGCCGAAGGGCAATGCGAGCTTCTTCGAGTCGATGAATACGTAGGACGACTATTTTTCTGCGTTTTTTGCTAATTTGAACTGGTTTCTCCGGCGGGCGGACACCGCCGGAGGACACGGCAAAGAAGCTGTTTAGGATTGTCGGTCAATCCAATTGGGGCGACCTCAAAAAGACCATTGAGGTTTTGACTACTCGCGCTTCCTTCAACCCATTTAGCCACAGCTACTATAAAAGATGCATTAGCCTCTAACCTCTCTTTGAGTTCCTGTTCGTTTTGGAACCAAACTATGAGAGTGGGTTCCTCGCTAGGGGTCTTTGTCCAGCCGTTGGACCAGGTTACAGGCACCTCATCTATCTGCTTCCCGCGATAATATCGCGTTGCCTTCCTGCTTCCACGGTGGCTGTAGTTGACATCGTATCCGCTAAGGACCGGCATCTCGGTGCCTTATTTTCTATAAGCTGGGGGCTACTCTTCCGGCAATGGACGCGATTTGCGCGTCACCGGATCGATTGCGACGAAGGTGAAGACCGCCTCGGTGACCTTCTCTTCGTCCTCGCCGTCACGCGCACGGCGCCAGGCCTCAACCTCGATCTTCATCGAGCTGCGCCCGCGCGCGATGAGACGGCCATAAAGGCTAACGACATCGCCGACGCGGACGGGCCGCAGAAAATTCATCGCCTCGACGCGCACTGTCGAAGCGCGTCCGCGCGCAACGCGGGAAGCGACATTGCTCGCCGCGAGATCCATCTGCGACATCAGCCAGCCGCCGAAAATATCGCCGTAAGGATTGGCATCCGCCGGCATGGCGATCGTGCGGATGACCGGCGCTTCCGCCGGCGGCGTTTCACTCTGCGTCAAAGCCATTTCGCTGTGGGTCATGGGCATTCCTCATGATTTTCGCATCGGCTTGCCCGAAAACCGCAGGGCACTTTTCGGGCCGATGCTCATGTCAACGCGCGAGCAAGGCATCAAGCCCGGCAATATCATGAACCGGCAACGAGCACACGCCGCCGGTGCAAACGAATGCAGCCGCCGTGCCGGACGCGGCGATCTGCGCCTGCGCCGGATGATCCGGTGGCAGGCCGTCCACTGTTTCGAGATCGAATATCATGCGCGTATCGAACGGCGCCGCCAGCGCTGCATGATAAAGCGGCGCGCGCTCAAGTCCGGCGGTGACGATTTCGCGGCCGTGCAGATAAAGATCGAGCGCGTTCAAAATACCAGTATGGCCGATCGGATTGGCGGTCACGGCGCCCGCGACGGCGGCAAAGAGCGCGTCTGCCCGCGTACGCCATTTCTCGTCGCCGGTTGCCGCGCCAAGGCGCACCAAAGCACCAAGATAAACCGAATGCGCATTTGGAATTGCGTCATCCGCCGTGGGCGTAAGCCGTAGAATGATATCGGTTGCGTCGTCGGCCGACATCGCGACGAGGCCGCTCTCAACGACGACGTGGTGACGCGCGATCGCCTCCGCCCAGGCGATGGCGTCGGCAAGATAATCGTAAGCCGCGAGATTCGCGCCCGACATGTGCCGCGCCTCGTGCAGGGCGAGCGCGGCGCGTGCCATGGCCGCATGGTCTAGTGCCAGGCCGGGCTTCACCACAACACCGCCACGTGTGCTGTGCGCGAGCCGCCGCGCGCCATCATTATCGCTGAATTGCAGATGATCGACGGCATAATGGTAGGCGCTGGCAGCAAGGCTGATCCAGCGCGGTTCGCCGAAGATCGTCGCGCAATTGACGAGCACCGCGATCATCAGCCCATTCCAATCGGCCATGATCTTGTCGTCGAGTCCGGGATGCACGCGCGTCTCGCGGGCGGCAAAAAGTTTTTGTCGCAGCGGCGCGAGGCGTGAATCCTCGTCGGCGCTTGGCGATTCTTTCAACTGCAATTGATTGAGAATGATGACGCGATGGCCGCCTTCGGACCAATTGCCGGCGCGCGTTGCTTCGTAAAAGGAGCCGAAGAATTCGGCATCCGCGCCGCCAAGAATTTCGACGAGTTCGTCCCACGTCCAGACGTAGAATTTGCCTTCCTCGCCTTCGCTGTCGGCATCGAGCGAGGCGCAGAAGCCGCCCCGCGTCATTTCGCGTTCTAGCCAGCCAATGGTTTCATCAATGCGCTGCCTGAAAAGGTCATCGCCGAAGGCGCGCCAGGCGAGCGCGAGCAGTTCGACAATCTGCGCATTGTCGTAGAGCATCTTCTCGAAATGCGGCACGAGCCAGCGGTCATCAGTCGAATAGCGCGCATAGCCGCCGCCTAAGTGATCGTAGATGCCGCCCGCCGACATTTTTGTCAGCGTCAGGTGGACGAGATCGCGGTAATTCTTCTCGCCAAGCCGACCGCCCGCACGCCACAAAAATTCGAAGATTGACGGATTGGGAAATTTCGGCGCACCGCGTAGGCCGCCATCAATTGGATCGACATATTGCGCGAGCTGCGGCGCCAGTGCATCGGCAGTGGCGAGGCTGAGCGGGACGACCTGCCCCGATGGCTCTGCGGCGCCAAGAGCTTTGCGGACGGCCTCCGCATTCGAGGTAATTTTACCTTGCTCGTCGCGGAAAGCTCTGGCGACACTGCGCAGGACCGTGACGAAGGCGGGTCGGCCATAGCGCGAGTCTTTCGGAAAATAGGTGCCGCCCCAAAACGGCTCGCCTTTTGGCGTCAGAAACATGGTCATCGGCCAGCCGCCTTGTTCGCCAAAGGCATGGAGCGCCTGCATGTAGATGTGGTCGATGTCCGGTCGTTCCTCGCGATCGACCTTGATGTTCACGAAAAGCTCGTTCATGACCGCGGCGGTTTCGGCGTCCTCGAAACTTTCGTGGGCCATCACATGGCACCAATGGCAGGCGGCATAGCCGACCGAGAGCAGGATCGGTCTATTGGCACTTTGCGCATCCGCGAGGGCATCCGGCCCCCAGAGCCGCCAATGGACAGGATTGTCCTTATGTTGGAGCAGATAGGGGCTGGCGGCGTTGGCGAGTTCATTGAACGACATAACGAGCCTTGAGATGAGCAGCGAAAGCGGGGCCGACACGATCTTTGCGCTCGCCTCCGGCCAGGGGCGGGCAGCGATTGCCGTTCTACGCCTTTCCGGGGCGGGCGTTGCCAGCATATTAGGGGCACTTGTCGAAAAGGCGACGCCACCCCGGCAGGCTGCCCTCGCGACATTTCGTGATCCCGCGTCGGGCGAAGCCATCGACCGGGGGCTCTGTCTCTTTTTTCCCGCGCCGGCGAGTTTCACCGGCGAGGATTGCGCCGAATTCCACCTTCACGGCGGACCTGCCGTTATCGCTGCGATGTTCGCCGCCCTGGCGCATTTCCCCGCAACGCGGCCCGCGCTGGCTGGCGAATTTTCGCGGCGCGCCTTCGAGAACGGCAAACTCGACCTGACCGAGATCGAGGGCATCGCCGATCTCATCGACGCCGAGACCGAGCAGCAGCGGCGCCAGGCGCTACGACAAACGCGCGGTGATCTGCGGCATAAGGCTGAGGGCTGGCGCGCCGCGCTTCTCGAGGCCTCGGCGTTATTGGAAGCCACAATCGACTTCGCCGATGAGGGCGACGTCTCGCCCTTGGCTCAGGAGCGGCTTGCCGCGTTGCTGGCAGCAGTGCGCGCCGATCTGGCCGCGGCTTTGGCAAAGGGGCGGGCTGGCGAAATCGTCCGTGACGGCGTGACCGTTGTGATCGCCGGACCGCCCAATGCCGGTAAATCCACGCTGCTCAATGCACTCGTGCGACGCGAGGCGGCGATCGTTTCGCCTATCCCCGGCACGACACGCGATGCGATCGAAGTCCGTCTCGACATCGCCGGCTATGCCTTCGTCCTGATCGACACAGCGGGTTTGCGGGAAACCTCCGATCCGCTGGAGAGCATTGGCATCGAACGGGCCCGAAAACGCGCCGAAATTGCAGATCTGGTGCTTTGGCTTGACGAAACGGGAATGACGCCAGCCGATTTGCCGCCGGGCGTCCCGATCTGGCCAATTCGGAGCAAGAGCGACCTCTCGGATGGCGTGAGGGCCGGTCCTTTGGCAATCAGTGCCGCCAGGGGCGCGAACCTCGACGTTTTGAGTGAAAGGCTGGCAGATTTCGCCCGCGGCGTTGCTGGGCAGGCGGAATTGGGCCTGATCACGCGCGAACGTCACCGCCGCGCCTTCCTGATAGCAGAGGCGGCGCTGGATCGGGCGTCCGACGCCATCGACGGGCCAGTCGAGCTGCTGGGCGAGGACCTGCGGCTGGCGATTCACGCCCTCGAAAGCTTAATTGGTAAGGTTGATGTCGAAGATGTGCTCGGCGAAATTTTCGCCCGCTTCTGTATCGGTAAATGATATGTTTCACGTGAAACATTGGACGGATTCGTGAGCGGCATGCATTTCGACGTGATCGTGGTGGGCGGCGGCCATGCCGGCTGCGAAGCTGCGGCCGCCGCGGCGCGTTTGGGCGCCCACACGGCGCTGGTGACGCATAGCTTTGCCGCGATCGGCACCATGTCCTGCAATCCGGCGATTGGGGGCCTCGGCAAGGGGCATCTCGTCCGCGAGATCGATGCGCTCGACGGGCTGATGGGCCGCGTCGCCGACGAAGCCGGCATTCAATTCCGCGTCTTGAATCGGGCCAAAGGGCCGGCGGTGCGCGGCCCGCGCGCTCAAATGGATCGCAAGCTTTACCGCGAGGCCATGCAGGCCGCCTTAAACGACATTCCCGGTCTAAGCGTGGTCGAAGGCGAGGCGGCGGAAATCCGCACCGAAGCGGGACGCGTGACAAGCCTGGCGCTCTCGGATGGGCGTGTACTTAAGACCGGCGCCCTCGTGCTGACGACGGGCACATTTCTGCGCGGCATGATCCATCTGGGCGCAGAGCGAATTCCTGCGGGACGCGTTGGCGAACCGCCGGCTCAGCAGCTTTCCGCGAGCCTTTTGGCGCATGGGTTTGCGCTCGGACGCCTGAAGACCGGGACGCCACCGCGTCTCGACGGCACGACCATCGATTGGGCGATGCTCGAACGCCAGCCTGGCGATAAGGAGCCGGAGCCGTTTTCTTTCCTTACGCCCGCCATCACGACCGAGCAGGTCGATTGCTTCATCACCCGCACGACCGAGGCAGGACATGACCTGATCCGCGCCAATATCGGCCATTCGCCGATCTATTCCGGTGCCATCGCCGGACGCGGCCCGCGCTATTGCCCCTCGATCGAAGACAAGGTGATGCGTTTCGGCAATCGCGAGGCGCACCAGATCTTCCTGGAGCCGGAGGGGCGCGACGATCCGACGATTTATCCGAATGGCATTTCGACAGCCCTGCCCGCGACGTTGCAGGACGCGTTTCTGCGCACGATCCCTGGCCTCGCTAATGTGCGGATGCTGCAGCCCGGCTACGCGATCGAATATGATTTCATCGACCCGCGCGAGCTGACGCCAAATCTGGAGACAAAGCGGGTCGCAGGGCTGTTCCTCGCCGGCCAGATCAACGGCACGACGGGCTATGAGGAGGCGGGCGCGCAAGGCCTCTTCGCCGGCTTGAACGCGGCCGCGCTGGCGGGCGGGAATGCCCCGATCACTTTCGACCGGTCAGAAGCCTATCTTGGCGTGATGATCGACGACCTCGTGACGCGTGGCGTCACGGAACCCTATCGCATGTTTACGTCACGCGCCGAATATCGGCTCAGCCTGCGGGCAGACAATGCCGACCAGCGGCTGACCGGCAAGGGCATCGCTCTCGGCGCGGTTAGGGCAGAGCGGGCACAGGTCTTCGAGGCCAAGCAGGCGCAACTCGACGCGGCGCGGACACAGCTTATGGCGCTAAGCCTTACGCCGAACGAAGCCGCACGGCACGGACTCAAGATCAATCAGGACGGCATCCGCCGAACCGCGTTCGACCTGCTAGGCTTTCCCGATGTCGAAATGGCGGTTCTCGGGCGCATCTGGCCGAAACTTGCGGCGATCCCGCCGAAAATCGCAGCGCAGATCGAGATCGACGCTAAATATGCAGTCTATCTGGAACGCCAAGCCGCCGATATTGCGAGCTTCCGTCGTGACGAGGCATTGCGCATCCCCGACGCGCTCGATTATCGGGCGATCGCTGGTCTGTCGGCCGAGCTTCGCGACAAGCTCATTGCCATCCGACCCCAGACTGTGGGCCAGGCCGGCCGAATTGAAGGCATCACCCCGGCGGCACTGACGCTGCTCGCGGCCCATTCCAAGCGCCGTCTTAGCGAGAGCCGCGCGATTGGCAAGTGATTTCGAAAGTGACCGCCACGCGGCGCTGGCGCTTTTTCCATTGCCGCCAGAGATCGTCCGCCGCCTCGACATCTACGCCGATCTGCTGCGCAAATGGCAGAAGACGATCAATCTCGTCGCCAATTCGACTTTGCCGCAGCTCTGGACCCGGCACATCGCAGATTCCTTGCAAGTCTCTGCCGCCGTGCCCGAGGCACGTATCTGGGCTGATCTCGGTTCGGGCGGGGGCTTCCCGGGGCTTGTGACCGCCATCCGATTGGCCGAGACGCCCGGCGCGCGGGTTCATCTGATCGAATCGGATCAGCGTAAATGCGCTTTTCTGCGCGATGTTTCACGTGAAACATCGGCGCCCTCGATCATTCATAACGCGCGTATCGAAACAATCATCGACAATCTGGGCGACCCGATCGACGCGGTCAGCGCCCGCGCTTTGGCGCCACTGCCGGTCCTGGTCGATTACGCGAAAAATCTGCTCGCTGAGGGCGCTGTCGGCGTTTTTCTCAAGGGACAAGACTACGAAGCTGAGGTCAAAGCCTTGTCCGCGGCGGGGCAATACCGCATCATGTCGGCATCAAGCGTAACAGCGCCGGTGAGTCGGTTGCTCCTCGTGTTCGACAAAGAGGCCGAAACACAGGCGCGGAGCGGATGAGTTTGCGGCGTCACGCGCGAAAAGTCTCCAAAAACAATCATTTAGAGATATCGCATGGGTGCGCAGGTAGTTGGATTACGGAGACGGCGTGTGGCTTATTCTCCCGATCTTCGCGTTCTGGTGCTCGCCAATCAAAAGGGCGGCGTCGGCAAGACGACGACGGCGATCAATCTTGGTACGGCGCTCGCCGCTATCGGCGAGCGGGTGCTGATCATCGACCTCGATCCGCAGGGCAATGCCTCGACGGGACTTGGTATTGACCGTAAGAGCCGCGGCGTCTCGACCTTCGATGTTATGCTCGGCGAAGAGCCGTTGAAGGCGGCTATCCAACCCACGGCCGTGCCGCGGCTCTGCATTGCGCCGTCTACGCTCGATCTTCTCGGCGTCGAGCTCGAAATTGCCTCGGACAAAGATCGCGCCTACCGGCTGAAAAATGCCCTGAAAGTCTTTGCCGACGGGCAATTGGGTCAGCCGGATGAGAGTCGTTTCTCATATGTTCTCATCGACTGTCCGCCGTCGCTCAATCTGCTGACCATCAACGCCTTGGCGGCGAGCGATAGCGTCGTGGTGCCCCTGCAATGCGAATTCTTCGCTCTCGAGGGACTTTCGCAATTGCTCTCAACGGTCGAGAGCGTCAAGCAGACGCTGAACGCCGATCTTACGATCCATGGGATCGTGCTGACGATGTACGACCCACGCAACAATCTCGCGACCCAGGTTGCCGCCGACGTGCGCGGCTTTATGGGCAGCAAGGTTTACGAGACGATCATCCCGCGCAACGTCCGGATTTCCGAGGCGCCGTCCTATGGCAAGCCGGTGCTTCTCTACGATCTGAAATGCGCCGGCAGCCAGGCCTATCTGCGACTGGCCTCCGAGGTGATCCAGCGCGAACGGCAATTGCGCGCGGCGTAATCGCATCGTCCCGAAAAGTTGCAGACTTTTCGGATGAAGACGATGCGCAAAGTACGAATCAAGAAGGCTCATATGAAGGCGGCGACTATGGCAGACGAACACCGGCCGCGACTGGGACGCGGGCTGGCGGCATTGATCGGCGATGCCGGTGAAGAAAATGCGGCGATCGCTCGCTCGCGTGGCCAAAAGAAAATTCCGCTCGCGTTTCTGCGGCCCAATCCGCGCAATCCGCGCAAGGATTTCAACGATCAGGATCTTGATGATCTTGTCGCGTCGATTCGCGAAAAGGGAATCATTCAGCCGATCCTCGCCCGTACTGTTACAGGCCATGCCGATGCGTATGAAATCATCGCCGGCGAGCGGCGCTGGCGCGCGGCGCAACGCGTCGGGCTGCATGATGTGCCGGTCATACTCGTCGAGGCCGACGACAAACAGGCGCTCGAACTTGCGATCATCGAAAACGTTCAGCGCGCCGATCTCAACGCGCTGGAAGAAGCGCTCGGCTATCAGCAGCTCGAGGCCGAATATAATTATACGCAGAACGATCTTGCGAAAGTCATCGGGAAGAGCCGCAGCCATGTCGCTAATACATTGCGACTGTTGAAACTACCGGAAAAGACAAAACGCTTGCTCGCTGAAGGCCAGCTTTCGGCAGGACATGCGCGTGCCTTGTTGACGCGTGCCGATGCAGACGAGATCGCGTCGCGCATTGTGGCGCAAGGACTTTCAGTACGTGATGTGGAAAAGCTTACGCAGGAATCTTCGCCGCGCGCCAAAACGAAAAGCGATTCTATCGAGAAGGACGCTGACACACGCGCTTTAGAAAAAGAGTTGAGCAGTGCGCTTGGTTTGCTCGTCGCCATCAATCATCACGGCGAAGCGGGCGAAGTACGTATTCGCTACAAGAGCCTCGAACAGCTCGACGATCTCATTCGGAAATTGAAGCGATAGATGTTTTAGGTGGCGGCTGCTGTCAGCGCATTCCATGCCGCAAGAGAGTCCATATAGTCTCTCCAGTACGCGATCTTCCGGTGTTCAATCTTGATGATTGAGCAGAACCGGTTGTTGTACTTCACGCCTGTCGCGAGAATGGTCCCATGGACTTCATACTCGATGACGACGACATGCCCCTCGCCCGCCTTGTGGACGATCAATTTGTCCGCGGCCTGGAGCTTAATGTTTTGGCCATAGCCAGTGAACGCAGCCATCAGATCGGCACGCCCCCGGATAATGCGAGGCCAGCCGGGAAAGTTGTAGAGAACCTCGAAGATGACATCATCCGACGTGGTATCGAAAAAGTGCTCTCCATCGACCAAGTCGCCGAGTGCCGTCCGGACCAGATCGAAGTAAGGCTTGACGTTGTCATAGCCGGCGTATGTGGAACTTGGCATTCGGGACTTTCCGACATTTCGCGACGTTGCTTGTGAAAATAGAATTGCATGAGTGAGGCCGGCTGAAGAAATTAGCCTGCCTTCTTCCTCGCACTGAGCGCGATCGACCATAGCGTACGCAACGCAATCTGATCGGCGAGACGCGGATCGCGTCGGGCTTTGCCGATCGCTTGGTTGAGCGCGATGATCGTGCGCGACAATCGCTCCGACGGCCAGGCGCGAACATGCCGCTCGAACGCGGGACTGCGGCGAAATCCAAACCCGCCACCACCGCCCGGTCCGCGCCCGGATTCGGCATCCAGCCGTGCGCGATGCAGCGCCGTCGCGTGGCGAAGCGCGGCGCCGAGCAAAGCATTGTAATCGCCACCTTCGGAAAAGACGCGTTCTGCGGTTTTTTCCACCGCGCGAAGATCACCTTCAAAAGCGCCGTCGATGGCGGTGTCGAGCGCGAGACTTGAGGCCTCGGCAACGATCGCCGCGATATGGCCGATTGTAATTGTTCCCGCGCCCCGCGCGTAGAGCGCGAGCTTGGCGATCTCGGCGCGCGTCGTCAGCCGATCTTCGCCGAGCAGCGAGATGAGCAGTGTCCGCGCATCAGAATCGATACTGAGATTATCGGCGCGCAATTCACTGTCGATGAGCTGCGCGACATCCTTTGCAGAATCCGGATAGCATTCGAGTGCCGCGGCGCGCGGATTCGACTCGCAAAGTTTGCGCAGAGGCGCATCGCGCTTCAGCGCGCCCGCTTCGATAACGATTGTGCAATCGAGCGGCGGTTTGGCGAGAATTGGTTCGAGAGCCGCGACGAAACTTTTGCCCTGCGCGTCGATCGCGATGGCGCGGCGGCCGCCGAACATCGGGATCGTGTTGGCTTCATCCGCAAGGCGCAGCGGGTCGGCGGCCAATTCATCGCCGGAAATCCGCAGAAATTCGAATGGGTCTTTCAAATCGTCGACACCGGCGGCGATGATCTTTTGCGCGCGCTCGGCAATCAGGCCGGCGTCGGTGCCGAAGACGAGATACAGGAAGATATTCGGCGCGGGCTTGACGATGAAACGGTCGGCGTCAGCGTTCTTGACCGCGACCATCAGGGATGCGTGGCGAGTTCGGCAGCGACCTGCGTCGTGATTTCGTCCGCCAGGCGCCGCGCATCACGGATTTCCGCGTCACGCGCGGCGCGCACATTCGCAAAGCGGTTGATGTTGCGATCGTAGCTCGCCGCGACATAGGCCTTGCCGACATAGACCTTTTTATTGGCGGTCGGGATGAGGCGGAAATTTGCCGTCGTCACAATTGTCGCTGACGTCGCCAGGCCTTCCACCGTGTCGATCAGCGGCGTTTCTGTCCCTTCCGTGAGCGTCACGACGAGATGGTACTGTGGATCGGTCGGTGCGCCGGTGCCGTTGAGATCGAGCTGCAGATCGTCGCCGAGATAATGACCAAGACGGCCGCCAATTTCGTCGACCGCGACCGATTGCATTTTCTCGGCCTGCGCGCCGTTCGCGAGAAAGCTTCCTGAGCCGTAGAGCGGGCGCACCTCTTCGATACAGCCGCCGAGGCCGAGCAGGGGCAGAAGCACGCCGATGCGCCGCAGGACGGGCCGGTTAAGCGACGACATTGACAATCCTTTGCGGGACGATGATGACCTTCTTCACCGCCTTGCCTTCCAGCGCCTTTTGCACACCTTCGAGCGCCACGGCCGCCTTTTCGATCGTTGCGGCATCGGCGTCGCGGGTAATGACGAGATCCGCGCGCTTCTTGCCATTCACCTGCACCGGCAAACTCATCATATTTTCGACGATCAGGCTGCGGTCCGCAATGGGCCATGGCGCCTCGGCAACCAAAGTCGCGTGACCGAGCCGGACCCAGCTTTCCTCCGCCAGATGCGGCATCATCGGCGCAAATAGTTGCACAAAAATGTCCGCCGCCTCGCGGAAGGCGAAGCGCAGATCGTCGCCGATCTCCGGGCTTTCAATCACGCCGATTGCGGCGGAGAGTTTATTGGCGAGGTCATAGAGCTGGGCGACGGCGCGATTGAAGCGCAGCCGCTGGATATCTTCCTCAACCTTGACCAGTGCCGCGTGCGCCATTTTGCGCACTTCCGCGGCAGCCGGGGAAAATTCCGACGGCGCCGGCGTGCCGAGCGAGGCGGCGAGGCCGGCCAGTTCGTCGACCAGCCGCCAGGCGCGCTGAACGAATTTCGCCGCGCCTTGTACGCCGGCGTCGGTCCAGATCACGTCGCCCTCGGGCGGCGAATCGGACAGGACGACCCAGCGGGCCGTGTCGGCCCCGTAAGTCTCGATGATCTCGTCGGGGTCGATCGTGTTGCGCTTCGACTTTGACATCTTTTCGATCGGGCCGATCTCGACCGGCGCGCCATCGTCGAGCCGCGCCGCGCGGCGCCCGTCCGGCGTCAGATCGATCCGTATTTCGGATGGAGAAACCCAACCACCGTTCGCGTCGCGATAGGTCTCGTGCACCACCATGCCCTGGGTGAAGAGGCCGGCGAAGGGCTCTTTCAGCGCATCGGCGTGGCCGGTCTCCTGCATGGCGCGGGTGAAGAAGCGCGCGTAGAGCAGATGCAGAATCGCGTGTTCGATGCCGCCGATATATTGATCGACCGGTAGCCATTTCTTGACCGCCACAGCATCGGTTGGCTCGGCCTTGTCCCAGGGGTCGGTGAAGCGTAGAAAATACCAGGACGAGTCGACGAACGTATCCATTGTGTCCGTCTCACGCCGCGCCGGGCCGCCGCATTGCGGGCAGGCGACGTGCTTCCAGGTCGGGTGGCGTTCAAGCGGGTTGCCCGGCTGGTCGAAGCTGACGTCCGATGGCAATACGACCGGCAGATCGGCGGCCGGCACGGGCACGCCGCCGCATTTTTCGCAATGAATGACGGGGATCGGGCAGCCCCAATAGCGCTGGCGCGAAATGCCCCAATCGCGCAGGCGATAATTGATCTGGCGCTTGCCGACGGGTGCATGGCCGAGCGTCGCCGCTTCAAGGCGCTTTGAAACGTCTTCTTTTGCCGCGTCGATGCTCAGCCCACCGAGGAAGCGCGAATTGATCAACGTGCCGTCGCCATCATAAGCCTTGTCGGTGATCGTGAACGTCGCCGGATCGATGTCGGGCGGACAAACCACCGGAATATTGCCGAGCCCATAGGCATTGGCGAAATCGAGGTCGCGCTGGTCGTGCGCCGGGCAGCCGAAGATCGCGCCGGTGCCGTAATCCATCAGCACAAAATTGGCGACATAGACTGGCAGCAGCCAATCGGCATCAAAAGGGTGGCGCACCTTGAGGCCGGTGTCGTAGCCCCTTTTTTCGGCCGTTTCGATAGCAGCTTCCGACGTGCCTTTGCGCTGACATTCAGCGATGAAATCCTGCAAGGCCGGATCGTGCGCCGCGGCCGCTGCGGCCAACGGGTGGTCCGGCGCCAGCGCAATGAATTTCGCGCCAAAGAGCGTGTCCGGCCGCGTCGTATAGACATCAACTTCGCGCGCCGCGACCTTGTCCGACGGTGCGAGCGCAAAACGCAGATGCAGCCCCTCGGATTTGCCGATCCAGTTCTTCTGCATCAGCCGGACTTTCTCCGGCCAGCGCGGCAGATCGTCGAGCGCGGCGAGAAGGTCGTCTGCCGCAGCGGAAATCTTCAGGAACCATTGCGTCAATTCGCGCTGCTCGACCAGCGCGCCGGAACGCCAGCCGCGGCCGTCGATCACCTGCTCGTTGGCGAGCACGGTATGATCGACCGGATCCCAATTGACCTTCGACTTCTTGCGATCGACCAGGCCGGCGGCGAGAAAATCGAGGAACAGCTTCTGCTGATGCTTGTAATAGGCCGGGTCGCAGGTCGCGATCTCGCGCGACCAGTCGAGCGACAGCCCCATGGATTTGAGTTGCGCCCGCATGGAGGCGATATTGGCGTAGGTCCAGGCGGCGGGGTCGGTCTTGTTCTGTGCGGCGGCGTTTTCCGCCGGCAGGCCAAAGGCGTCCCAGCCCATCGGATGCAGCACGCTATAGCCGCGCGCCCGCATGAACCGCGCGATGACATCGCCCATCGTGTAATTGCGGACATGCCCCATATGAATCCGCCCTGACGGGTACGGGAACATTTCGAGGACGTAGTATTTTGGCCGCGGATCGTCGTTCGGCGTGCGGAAGGTCTCCGCCGCGTCCCAGGTCTGTTGCCATTTTTGCTCGGCTTCGCGAGCGTTGTAGCGCGCAATGTCCATGCTATCAGGGTCTAGGGCATCGGGCCGGAAAGTGCGAAGCGGGTTTTCGGGCCATCGGATGCGATTGAAAATCTTAAGATTGGCGGCGGATACACAGCATTATTGGCAGGGCTGGTCAATGATGGCGCGGCGCGATGGAGATGGCTTGTGACGGGAGATGAAATCCGGCCGGGGGATGGTGCCGTCGCGCGGCTTGCGGCCATTCGCGAGCGCATCGCCCGGGCGGAAGCCGACGCCGGCCGCGCGCCGGGGTCGGTGACGTTGGTCTGCGTCTCGAAGACTTTTGAGGCCGACGCGATCCGGCCGGTGATCGCCGCTGGCCAGCGGGTTTTCGGCGAAAACCGCGTGCAGGAGGCCATGGGCAAATGGCCGGCACTGCGGGACGAGACGCCGGGGCTCGAACTGCATCTCCTCGGACCCTTGCAGTCGAACAAGGCGCGCGAAGCGGTCGCGTTCTTCGATGTGATTGAAAGCGTCGATCGCGAAAAGATTGCATTGGCGTTGGCGAAGGAAATCGAGTCGTTAAATGCGCGGGATGCGGGCGGAAAACCGGCTTCCACTTTTCCTCATCCCGCGCAGCGCGCGCCAAAACTTTATGTACAGGTGAATACCGGCGCGGAGCCGCAGAAGGCCGGCATCGTGCCGGAACAGGCGGATGCGTTCATCGCTTATTGTCGCAACGACCTGAAGCTCGAAATTTCCGGCCTGATGTGCGTCCCGCCCGTCAATGAGCAGGCGTCACCGCACTTCGCGCTCTTGAAGAAGATCGCCGCGCGCAACGGGATTGGCATTTTGTCGATGGGCATGAGTGCCGATTTCGAGATCGGCATCGAGCTTGGCGCGACGCATGTCCGTGTCGGCAGCGCAATTTTTGGCGCGAGGTAGCAGCGTCATTGCGAGGAGCCATCGCTGGCGATGTTTCGCAACAGCGATATCGCAAATGTGACGAAGCAATCCACAGAGGGCGACCGGATTGCTTCGCGTTCGTTCGCAATGACGGCCAATGTCTTAGTGCTGCAGATCGGCCGGCACCTTGCCGCCGTTCTTGACGAGTTCGGCGATCACTTCACGGTGCAGCCAGATGTTCATCGTTGCCGTATCGTGCTCATCGCCGGAGTAATGCAGTTCCGTCGCGAGTTCCTTGCGCGCCGCGAGGCTGCTGTCGAGATTCAACACTTTCAGAAGATCGACGATCGAATGTTTCCAGTCGAGCCGTTCGTGATGGGCCGCGGCAAGCTGCGTCAACACGGCATCGATATCGACCGGAGCGCTGGGCGTGGCCGGCTCGGGCGTGGCGCTTGTTGGCGCAGAAGCCGGTGTTTCGGGAGCTGTGGGCGCCGGGGATTCTGACGCGGTGGCCGGTGTCGAGGCCGGGGTGGCCGAAGCTTTGCCGTGAGTGAAAATCGCCGAAACGATGCTGCCCAGAATACTCATCGAGTTCCTCCTGCTGTGCGGTCCATACTGGGCGGCCAATGTGACAGGCGAATTGCTTTCGGCCTGTGCGGAGGTTCACGGGAGCGGCCGCCAATAATCGGCGAAGAAGCCGCGCGCATCGATTTTTCTGACTGGCGCGCCGGGAGTCGCCACACCGGTCACGCAACGCCAATCGTAGATCGTGTCGTGGCCCGTCGCGGCCATCGGGATAACCCCCGTCGTCGGATTATCCTTGCACCACGCCGTCGCGCCTGGCAGGTGCTTGCTCAGATTGGCTTTGCCGCACGGCAGATTTGCGCCTTCGTTGCAAAGCATCACCTTGCCGCCGGCGCAGCGATAGCGCGTTGTCTGCGCCGCATAAGCGCCGCTGATATGGAAAAGCTGTTTGATCACCGGCGCGAGCGAATGCGGCGCGCCGCGCAACTCGTCGTCGTTACCGACCTTGGCACAATAGGCTTGCGGTGCGGGCGTGGCTGACGCCCTGGCAGCCGGGAGCGCAATGCCAGACAAGGCGAGTATCGCGAGGCCGCTGAGCAGGCTTTTCATTGGATTACGCTCCCGGAAACTTAGCGTTGAACGATCAAGATTGCGTGACGTGCGAGCCGCGGCAGAAGCTTGCGCAAATCCTCCTGCCGTAGCGCGATGCAGCCTTCGGTCGGCGAAAAGCCCGGCCGCGCGCAATGCAGAAAGATCGCGCTGCCCGCGCCCTTGCGCCGCGGGCACAGATTATAGTCGAGGACGATGACGAGATCGTAGAGGCTATCGTCTCGCCAAAGCGTTTCATGGCGCGCCTGGGCTGGCAGCCGAATGAGCCGGTTATAATTGCCAGAAAGCGGGTCGTCGCACCAGCCAAGCTCGCGGCTAATGGCATAGATTGGCAGCGAGGTGCGTGGCCGGCGGCCGATTAACGGCTTGAAAAAGCCTTCAATCAGCCGAAAATGACCCGCAGGCGATGCATGGTCGCCTTCGCGCTTACGGTGGCTGATTGCAGTTGCTCCGAGCGCGCAGGTGAACACGGTCTGGCCCGCGTGCAGGCGTCCCCGCGCCGGCGCGTCGGGAGTAAAGCGCGGTAACGCCGTCGCAACAATCCGGCGCAAACGCGTCTCAACCTTCGGCTTGCCGCACCCTTTGCGCGCTTTCGACAGGCCGGGGCCGCGCTGTTTCCGTAGGTTTGTCACTGAGACCGATTTTTTAAACGCCGCCGACGCGGCCCTGAGACATAGGACCAGCCATGACGCAGGTTCGCAAGATTCTGATTGCGGATGACGACGACGATCTTCGTGACGAACTCGTCGAACAACTTGCCTTGCACGCGGAATTCGAGCCGCTGCATGCGGCCACCGCACAGACGGCAATTTTGGCGGCGCGCGAGGCGGCGCCCGATCTCATTATCATGGATGTCGGCCTGCCGGACATGGATGGACGCGAGGCCGTGCGGCAGTTGCGTGGTGAGGGCTATAAAAACCCGATCATCATGCTTACAGGGCATGATTCGGATGCCGACACGATCGACGGGCTCGATGCGGGCGCCAACGATTATGTGACCAAGCCATTCCGATTTTCGGTTCTGCTGGCTCGCATGCGCGTGCATCTGCGCCAGCATGAGGCGAGCGACGACGCCCTGTTTCGCATCGGGCCTTTCACCTTTCAGCCGGGTTCCAAACATCTCATCAGCGAGAAGGGCAGTAAGCTGCGTCTCACCGAGAAAGAGACGGCGATCCTGCGCTTTCTCTATCGGGCGCGCCAATCTGTCGTCACCCGCGACGTGCTGCTGAAAGAAGTCTGGGGCTATAATTCGAACGTCACGACCCATACGCTCGAGACGCATATCTATCGGTTGCGGCAGAAGATCGAGCAGGATCCGGCCAAATCGCAGCTTTTGATTACCGAGGCCGGCGGTTACAAGCTGATGCCCTGACGAAAGTAGATCATGGCCCGCGACGACGATCTCCACGACCTCACGCGCCACCCGATCTTTGCGGTGCTGGAGCCGGAAGCCCTGCGCTTCATTGCGCTCTCTGCCGGGCAACGCATCCTGCGCAGTGGGGAAGTTCTGTTTTCCCGCGATGAGCCTTCGGACGGCGGCTATTTCCTGCGCTCGGGGTGTGTCGTCTTCGAAGGCGGCGATCGCGCCGGCGGGGAGAAAATTATCCGGCCGCCAGCCCTGATCGGCGAGATGGCTTTGATTGCCCCGACGCGCCGTCCGGCGACCGCCATCGCCCAAGAACCGTCCGGCGTCTTGCAGATTTCGCGAACGCTGTTTCAGCGGGCGCTTTCCGAATCGCCGCGCAGCGCTCGGCGTTTGCAGCAATTCCTGGAAAAACGGCTGCAAGGCTTCGCGCAGGAGCTGAACGCGCTGCGCGAAACCGCTCTCGAAGATTAAGCCGCGCCTATTCGCGGTTCGAATAGCCGATTTTCGGCCGCCGCTTTTGTGTAACGAGCAGGACCAACGCGCCAAGCGCCCCGGCGACGATCCAGGTCGGCGCGGTCAAAAGATGGACGATCAGCGGGTCCCAGACGAAATGCGGCACATGCTGCTGCAATTGGGGTTTCAGCGCTTCGAATTTCTGCGGCGAAAGCCAGGCGAGAGTCTGGGCAAGCGGGGTCAGAGCGAGTGCGCCCGCGGCGATGCTGCGGGTGCCGTCAACAACAAGCGCCGCGAAGGCGCCGGCGAGCAGCAAAAGGCCGAGCATACGAAGGAAGAAGCGAAACATCGGCAAATCCGAGCGGTGGCTTTGATTTGCCACGGCCATCAGGCATCGTCCACACGTGTAAGAATATAATTCGTCGGAATTATGCAGTCCGAGGACCGCTTGCCCAAGAACGCTCACCGGACAGCTTGCGCTGGCGTCTTCGCTGATTATAGTGCGCGCCAATCGTGATCGATTGGCGGTAGCCACCCGCCGCGGGCGAGACGAGAGGAGGGGTGGCCGAGTGGTTGAAGGCGCACGCCTGGAAAGTGTGTATAGGTGAAAGCCTATCGCGGGTTCGAATCCCGCTCCCTCCGCCATAAGAAAGCATGAAACTCTCATTCTTTGGCAGTGTCGCGCCCCACCATCTTCGTCGGGTCGACGATGCGTTCGAAATCTTCCGCCGTCACGAAGCCCAGCGCCAACGCCGAAGCCTTCAAACTCAGATCGTGTTTCAGCGCGTGATGCGCGATCTGCGACGCCTTATCGTAGCCGATGACAGGGGCCAGCGCCGTGACGAGCATCAGCGAATTGGCGACGAAATCCGCGATCCTCTTGCGGTTCGGCTCCGTGCCCTCGATCATGAATTTGCGGAAATTCGTACAGCCGTCACTCAGCAACGTGATCGATTGCATGATGTTGTGAATCATGAGTGGCTTATAGACATTCATTTCGAGGGTGCCGCCGGCGCCACCGAAACCGACCGCGACATCATTCGCCATGATCTGGACGCAGATCATCGTCAGCGCCTCGATCTGCGTCGGGTTCACTTTTCCCGGCATGATCGACGAGCCCGGCTCGTTCGATGGGATCGTCAATTCGCCAAAGCCGGCGCGCGGCCCGCTTGAGAGCAGCCGGAGATCGTTGGCGATCTTGGTGAGCGAAACCGCAAGCGTGCGGAATGCGCCGGAAAGATGCACCAAGGCGTCATGCGCGCCTTGCACGGCGAATTTGTTCGGGGCGCTGACAAACGGCAAGCCGATGAGTTTGGCGATCTCGGCCGTCGCCGCGTCAGCGAATCCTGGCGCCGCATTGATCCCCGTGCCCACGGCCGTGCCGCCGAGCGCCAATTGATAGACGCCCGGCAACGCCACTTCGACGCGTGCGAGATCATCGGTCAGCATCGAGGCATAGCCGGACCATTCCTGCCCCAGCGTCAGCGGCGTCGCGTCCTGCATATGGGTGCGGCCGATCTTGATGATGTCGGCCCATTCGACAGCTTTCCGCTCGATCGCAGCGCGCAGCGCCGTAACCGACGGCAGCAGGCACTGCGTCACGCCACGCGCCGCGGCAATGTTCATCGCCGACGGAAAATTGTCGTTCGACGATTGCGACATGTTGGCGTGATCGTTGGGATGAACGGGCGTCTTGCTGCCGAGGGTCTGCCCGGCAAGCTGGCTCGCCCGATTGGCGATCACTTCATTGACGTTCATGTTGAATTGCGTGCCGCTGCCGGTCATCCAGACGTGCAGCGGAAACATGTCGCAATGTTCGCCGGCGAGAAGCTCGTCGCAGACTTTCGCGATCAGGCTTTGTTGCTCTTCGCCGAGCCAGCCCGCAGCATGATTGGCGTAGGCCGCGGCCTTCTTGAGGATCGCATAGGCGGCGATCATCTCGCGCGGCATCAGCTCATGACCGATGCTGAAATATTCGAGCGAGCGCTGCGTCTGCGCGCCCCAGAGCTTATCGGCCGGGACGCGCGCCTCGCCGTGGCTATCTGTTTCGATGCGAAAGTCGCCCATGGCGCGGCTCAGCGGCGCAGATGAGTTCTGGCGACCTCGATTAATTCGTCGCCACGCCCATTCATCACCGCCCTGAGAGCCCAAAGTCCGAAGCCCTTCACCTGGTCCAATTTGATCGCCGGCGGCATGGCCAATTCCTGCGTCGCGGTCCTGACGTCGAGCAAGGCTGGCCCGTCATGCGCCAGGACGTTCTTCACGCCGTCTTCGAGGTCTGCGGGGTCGTCGACCCGGACACCATGAACGCCAATCGCCCGGGCCATCGCAGCGAAATCGACGCCTGCGAGTGAGACGCCGGTTTCGAGGAATCCCGCCGCCTTCATCTCCAGCGCGACGAAACCGAGCGTCTGATTCTGGAAGACGATGATCTTGACCGGCAGCTTATGCTGCACGAGCGTCAGAAAGTCGCCCATCATCATCGAGAAGCCGCCATCGCCCGAAAGGCTGATGATCTGCCGGCCGGGGAAGGCGACTTGCGCGCCGATCGCCTGCAGCATGGCGTTGGCCATCGAGCCGTGGTTCAGCGAGCCGATCAGCCGGCGCCGACCGTTCATTTTCAAATAGCGCGCTGCCCAGACGACCGGTGTGCCGACATCGAAGGTGAAGACCGCGTCGTCAGCGGCATATTCGCTGACGAGCTTGGCGAGACGTTGCGGATGGATCTGCTTGTCGCCGGGCCTCGCGACGGCAAGGTCATCAAGGCCCTCGCGCGCCTTGCGGTAGAGGGCGAGGCTTTCATCGAGATGAAAGCGGCCTGCTTTGACTTTAAGCTTGGGCAAGAGCGCCGCGATCGTTGCGTTGACGTCGCCGATGAGCCCCAGATCGATTCGGGTTCGCCGGCCGAGATTTTCCGGCCTTATGTCGATCTGCGCGATTTTGGCATCGGTCGGGTAGAATTGGCGGTAGGGAAAATCCGTGCCGAGCAAGAGAAGCGTTTCGCAATCCAGCATCGCGTGATAGCCGGAACTGAAGCCGATGAGCCCGGTCATGCCGACGTCGAACGGGTTGTCGTATTCGACATATTCCTTGCCGCCGAAGGCGTGGACGATCGGCGATTTCAGCGTGTCGGCGAGTTGCAGCAGGGCCTGATGCGCCCCGGCGCAACCGCGGCCACAGAAGAGCGTCGTCTTCTCGCTCGCGTTCAGCAACGCCGCGAGCTCGTCGAGATCATGCTCGCTCGGCACGACAATTGGCGGATTCGCGACGAGCGCACGGCCGGACGAGGCCGCGCCGACAGCCTCCTTCAGTGCGACATCGCCGGGGATGATGACAACGGCAACGCCACGCTGCCCAATGGCCGCGCGAATGGCGGTTTCGAGCACGCCGGGGAACTGCGCCGGGTCACTGACCAACTCGCAATAATGGCTGCATTCGCGAAACAGAGATTCCGGATGGGTTTCCTGAAAATAGCCGCGGCCGATCTCGGCGCTCGGAATATGCGCCGCGATGGCCAGCACCGGGACGCGGGACCGATGGCAATCGTAAAGGCCGTTGATCAGATGCAGATTACCGGGGCCGCAACTGCCGGCGCAGACGGCGAGTTGACCGGTGAGATGGGCGTCGGCACCGGCGGCGAAAGCCGCGGTTTCTTCATGCCGCGTGTGGATCCATTTCATGTCCTCGCGTTTGCGCAACGCATCGGTGATGGCGTTCAGACTGTCGCCGACCACACCGTAGATATGGCGCACGCCGGTGGCGTGGAGACTCTCGATAACGAGATCAGCGACCCTATACGTTGCCATGAATACGCCTCCGAACGAGCGCCGTTCGGCTTTGCGCGCGAAGCAGCGAGGTTACTTTAGCCGCCGATTGAAACGCGTCTATTTGTTATTCCCATGAAACGTGATCGTGAGCGCGCGCGGCTTTGACAAGCTTCCTGTGACGCGAAGCCGTCAGGATGCGAGCAGACCGGACGTCGGCGTGGGCTGGATTGCGCAAGACCGGCGAAGAATTGCGTGGATGTAAAATCTTTCACATCGCGCTTACGCGATGATTTTGGGAGCGAGAGCCGAATACGAAGGGGCTTCTGATCAGCCAACCTTGAGCTTGGCTTTAATTAGACAATAACATGGTAAGTAAATAGTAAATTTTCAGATCTCTCTGAGTCAAAGCCCAGCACATCCATGAAATATGATGGAACTCTGCCAGTTCTGACATATTTGCTGCGACGTTTTGGCCAATCTACCGAAGCTTTATCTCACTATCGCCGCATGAATCGCCATTTATGAACACATTGTGACAATCAATACGCACCCCTCTGCAACTTCTGAAAGGGTGACGTGTTGAACGCATCAAAAATTACACTATCTGCTATCGCTCTTCTTTCATTCTCCGCTGAAAATTCTTTCGCCCATTCGCGCCGGCATTTTAGTCTCACTGGCGGGTCGTTGATTTACGCATCTTACTATTCGTCCGGATACCGGACGGCTTCGGGGGAACGCTTCAATCCCAACGGCTACACCGCCGCGCATCGCTCGCTGCCGTTCGGCACGCGCTTGCAGGTGACCAATCCCCGTACTGGCCGCAGCATCGTGGTCCGCATCAACGATCGCGGCCCGTTTGTCCGCGGACGCAGTCTGGATCTCGCGCGCGGCGCAGCTTTCGCAATCGGCATGCGCGGCACGGCGCCCGTGCGGATTGCTGTGCTCGGCCATGGCGAAGGCGCTGTCGCGGCGCGGACGACGCCTGTTCAGGCAACGAGTTGGTATGCCGATCAGGCCCGCGTGTCGCAAACGCATGCGGCGAATAGCTGGTCGAATGCGTCCGCGGCGCACTGGCCGAAAGTTGGTGGCAATCTTGGCCGCGTCCTTACGGCAAGCACGCCGATCCAATCGACTTGGCGCGATTAAGGCTGGCGCGACTAAGACATGATTACCCGTAGCGGCCCGACGGGTCGCTACGAATGCTTCACGGCGCCAGCGTGAAACATCCGTACGCTGCCTTGTATATCTTTTGGCAACGGTATATGTTGAGCACGTCGATAGACGGCCGGACAAGTTGGCCTCGCGCGAGAAAATATCCGCGCCGAGCTGAATTCTCTCTCCTGAAAATATGCGATTTCGACGATCCGCGGCTTCCCGCGGACAAGCATTACCTATGTTTACGAAAGGGTTTCCCATGACGACGGGGACCGTGAAGTGGTTCAATTCCGATAAGGGCTATGGTTTTATTGCGCCGGATGATGGCAGCAGAGACGCGTTCGTGCACATCAGTGCACTCGAGCGCGCCGGCATCAACAATCTGCAAGAAGGTCAGAAGGTGGATTTCGATCTCGCCGCCGACCAGAGAAGCGGCAAGATGTCGGCCAGCAATCTGAAGGTTTTGGGCTGATTTTTGCCCTGCCGCTTCGCGCAATTCGCGGCGGCTAAATATCTCTTCGCAAGATCGAACCGACCACGGATGTACTGGCGGTTTGGTGTGCGTCGAACGGCGGCGGCGGCCTTGAATTTTTCGGGCACGCCGCATGCCGCTTTCCTCCAGATTGGTCGATAGGCCGCTTCAGCGAACGGGAAACTTCATGATTATTGTTCACGCCTTTAAGCGTTGGAACCACACAAAGGCGGAATATGATTTCCCGAAATTCAAGCGCACGGCTGAAGCCATAAAAGCGCGCCAATGCGTTATCATTCCCGACACCGAAGAAAAGGTCTCGGCGCATATGCTGGATTTTCAGGGCCGCTACGATCCGGCGCTTTGGCTGCATCTGAAGAGCGGCGCTCGCGCGCAATAATTCCCACGCGGGAACCGCACTACCCCGACATTGCTAATTTAAGGTGATTTTGCAGCGGCTCGGCTGCATTGAGCCGCTGCGTGTTCGCGACCGAAGCGCCGTCTGTTTACCCAAGGAAGCTGTTCACGTCCGCGGCAAATTCCCGATGATGCTGCCAGAGAAATCCGTGCGCGGCATCGGGATAGATTTTGATCTGCGCGTTTGGGATCAGCCCGGCCATGATGTAGGCGAGGCGAGGCGGCAGCATGCGATCGTCATCACCGCTTGCAACGAACGTCGGCTGCTCGATGGCGGCAAGACGCTGCAGCTTGCTATGATCCGGGATACCCCAATCCACGACAGCATCATATTGCGCGTCGCGCGTCTGTAATGTGCCACCCGCGTCGCGGTCTGTCCGGCGCGCCATGAAGCGGCCGAGATATTCCTGGCCTTTCGCCTGGCTGGTCGGAGTCCCTTTGAACATGATGTAGGCGAGCTCGGCGCCGCCACTATCGGCCTTGCGCGCCGCGTCAGCGATGTCCTTGACCCAGCCATGCATACCGGGGCCGCCCTGTGGTCCAGTGCCCGCGAGGATCAATTTCCGAACGAGGTAGGGGCGCAGCAGGGTGACGTCCTGCGCGACGAATCCGCCAAGCGAGAATCCGAGGATGTCGACCGTCTCGAATTTCAGCGCCTCAATGAATGAAATAGCGTCACGCGCCATCTGCCTCACATTGTCGGGCGTCTTGCCGCTCGTTGCCGCAACGCCGGTATTATCGAACGCGATGATCTCCCGCTCAGCCGCAAACGCGTCCAGAAGAGCATTATCCCAGAAGTCGAGATTGCCGCGAAAGTGCTGCATCAGGATGAGCGGCACGCCACCGCTCTTGCCGAAACGGCGATAGGCGTAACGAATTCCGTTGGTGGCATCGATGAAAAGATTGGGCGCGTTCACGGCGGTGATATTGTCGGTGGCCATTGGTTCCTCCTACTTGTAGACGGTTGAAATATGCCCGTCAGCTAATAACTAGCATATGCAAGTAATTACACGAGGCGGAGGCGTTGGCAAGGCGATCTTTGTGAAGTTTCCGCATCTGTGCGCACAAGCCAAGACTTCTGCGTGGAAAATCAGTTGTATATGACTTGAATATTTTTTTTCGTTGTATAAATTATGTGCAGACAATCGAGAGCGGATTTTCAGCATGGGTGAAACAGCGACGAATCTTATGCCATGCAACAATGGCGCGATCCGGCAGACGGCACGCATGCTGGGCCAGCTTTACGACGATGTGCTGGCGCCGAGCGGCCTACGCGCGACGCAGCACACGCTGCTTTACACGATCCAGGTGATGGACGCGCCGACGCTTGGCGAAATGGCGCAGGCGATGGTGATGGATTTGTCGGCGCTCGGGCGCTCGCTGAAGCCGCTTGAACGCGAGGGCCTGGTTGCAATCGTGCCGGATCCCGCGGACGGCCGGGCAAAGCGCGCCACATTGACTAAGGCCGGTGTGAAGAAGTTGAAATATACGGCTGAACTCTGGCGCAACGCCCAGGATCGTTTCGAAAAAGCTTTCGGCGCCAAACGCGCGGAAGAACTGCGTTCGGTGTTAATCAGCCTGTCGAGCTCGGAATTCCGCGAAGCGTTCGAGCACTTCTCCGCGCTCAAGAAATAATCGCCGAAAAAATAGCTGCATCTGATTGGTTGTGCGGGATTTTGCAGTCCGAGCTAACAACGCAAATGCGCGGCCGAGTTGGCCGCGCATTAAATATCAGATCATGTCAATTGAAGCGCGCCAAAAAGGCTGGCTGCGCAGCGCCCTGTTCTACTGTGAACGCCTTGCCGCCGAGAGTTGCGGCTCGCTCAGCGAGCGGATTACCGGCAGCCTGAGAGACTTCGGCATTGGTTTGTCGTACCGCGTGATACCGGCCTCCTTCGGCGCTCTTCACCGTAAAAGCCTCGCCGCCAAGGGCCGCTGCGCGATCCGCCAACGGATTTTCCGCCGTGCCGTGAGCGTGAGCTACGAAACGCTGACCGGTCGCTTGATGCTCGACGACGAAAGGCTTGCCGCCGAGTGCGGGTGCCCGGTCGGCCGGCGATGTTTCATCGGCCGAGACGTTGATGGTGTCGAGCCGGCTGGCCGCCCATCCTGCAGTTGCCGTGTTGGCGAGCGCTGCGGCCAAAGCGAAAGCCGTGAGATAATGGGATGTGTTCATTGCATGAACTCCTGAGCAGAACGATCCGGCGGGCAAGTCATTTACTTGTATATACCAGCATCGTGTCATGGAAATGGTTCTCCGATGGGGCGGCGTCAATACGCAGACTGAAAAAAGATTGACCGCTCGTCGCTCCGACGGGGACTAAGCGCGAGCATTCGACGCTCAATTTATGAATAAGGACGCTGGCGTGCCTGATCCATGGAAACGCAAAAACCAGCAATCTCTTTTGGCGGATGGATTAGAAACAGATGGTGCCGCAAGAGGGATTCGAACCCCCGACCCCGTCATTACGAATGACGTGCTCTACCAGCTGAGCTATTGCGGCCTCGGCGGCGCCTGAGCGCCCGCGCGCCTCTCTTATGCCGGATGCGGCCGATTTGGCAACCGCATCCCGCGTTAAAGCGATTCCCTAATGAGAGCGGGATTTGGCAGATAACCGGTCGCAATTTGCGTAAACTTGATTGGGTCGAAAAACCGGTCCCGACTTTTCGCAATCCCGCTCTAGCGGAAGCCGACCCGGCTCGAATTTTCCGCCTCGTCCGTCTCGTCTTCCGCGCCCGGGTCATCCGGGGCGGCCGGCATCGGGAAGATCACTTTTTGTCCCGGCGCGGCGCCGTTGCCGCGGGCCACGGTCTCAACCTTGGGCGGCGGGATGATTTCCGGCTCCGCGGGCGTCTCGCTTGCGGTGGTAGCCGGCGCCTGCGCCGGGCTTTCGGGGGCAACGAGGCGAGGCGAAGTCTCGGCATGCGCGATCCAGGATTCCGGCTCGATCGGCGCGCCGAGCTGCTCCGTCGGCTGCTGCCAGACGAAGGCATCGAGCCGGCCGGTCGCGGGCGAGATCGGCGCCCATTTCGAGGCGGCGATCCTGTCGGCCATCCAGACCGCATCGCGCGGCGCGCGGGCACTGCGGGCGAGCCATTCGCGCACCTTGCCTTCGTCGCCGGTGTCGCGATCTTCGAGTTCGGCCATGATCAGGCACATGCGCTGTGTCGGGCGTTCATCTTCGCCGATCAGCGGCGCCATTGCCTCGCGCGTGGCGGCGAAATCGCGCGCCGCCAGCGCAGCGCGGGCCACGATGACGTGGCTTTCCGGATCGCTCGGCCGAATTTTCGCCAGCGCGCGCGCCTTGGCGAGACGGTCGGCATTGGAATCGCCCGGCCGCAGATCGAGATAGACGTCGGCGAGGTCGGGATGTGGCTGACGGTCCCACGCCGTTTCGACGACCTTTGCCGCTTTCCGCAATTCGCCCCGGCGGGCGAGGATCCGCGCCATCGTGACATTGGCGGGGACGAGGTCCGGCGCGCGGTTCACCGCCTTGCGCGCGAGGACCAGTGCCTGCTCCCACTCGCCCTCGGCTTCCTTTTCCTGCGCCTGCGCGGTTTCGATGATGGCACGCTGGCGTTCGCCCGTCGCCTTGTCGATGAGCTTGGCGCTGATCTGCCGGTCGAGGACGGCCAACGCATTGTCCCATTGGCCCTGCGCGGCGCGATGGTCGAGCACGGCTTTGGTCGACCATGAGAGCGGTGCGAGCTTGTGCGCTTCTTCGGCGAAATGCAGCGCGGCGGCCTGGTCGCCGCGCCGCTGCGCTTCGATATGCAGCCCGCGCAAGCCAAGCAGCCGTGTCGCCGGTTCGGCGGTGAGTTTATTGAAAGCCGCTTCGGCCGCGGCGCGATCGCCGGAGAGTTGCGCCGCCTGCGCGCCCAGCAGCAGCGTCAGCGGTTCCCTTTCGAGGTGCCGATTGGCTTCGGTCGCGGATTTGCGCGCGAGCTGTGCATCGCCGGCGCCGACCGCGATCATGCCGCGTGAGAGTGCCGCATAGCCCTTTTCCGTGCGCCGCCGCTTGGCGCGCTCCGACAGCCGCGAGGGCATGTTCCACAAATAGCCGAGGCCGCCGAAAACCAGAGCCAATGCCAGCGCAATGACCGCGACGATTCCCGCCGCGACGGCGACGCTCGTCTCGATATTATAGCCCTGCCAGGTCAGCGAAATGTCGCCGGGGTGATTGGTGACCCACGAGATGCCGAGCGCCGCGGCGGCGAGAAGAAGCAGAAAGATCAGAACGCGGATCATCGGCAATACTCAGGTTACGGACGGATCACCCGACGCGAGGCTACCACAGGATCGCCGATGCGCCGCCATACGGCGGCACACGCCGGCATCCGGTTCAAGATTTGGCCCTACCGAGGCTGGCAAGCGCCTCGGACTCGATTGCGCGTGCCGCCTCAATCGTGTCGAGACGCGTTTTCGCCGCGAGACCGAAAGCTTGCGATTTCTGTTTCGCGGCATCGGGCAGGCTCGTCCATTGCTGGTAGGCCGTGTCGACCGAACCGGCATCGAGCGCGTTCTGGATGCGGGCGACGTGCGCGGCGAGGTCGTCGCCTGTCGTGTCGCCAATCTTGCGCACGCGGACGAGGCCCTCGGTGTCCTTCATGAGGCGGTCGAGGAAACCGCGCGCTTTGGGTGTGGGCGCGGTGGCGAGGATGGCGTCGGTCTCGGCGGCAAATTGCTTGGAAAGCTCGCCGGCGGTCGCGACGCCGGTGGCGCCGGCCGCTTGCAAGTTCGCAAGCTGGGCCTTGTCGATGCCGTGGCTCTCCAGTGCGGTCAGGTCGTCGGCGAAGGGTGTGCCGACCTCGGCCTTGCGTAACAGGCTCCCGGCGATGATGGCGGCGGCTTCGTCGCCGGCATGTGCGGTTGCGACCTGCGTTGCGAGATGCTGGACCGAAGCGACCTGGTTTTGTTGGGCGGCGACTTTTCCGCCGAGATCGCTGACCTGCGCAGTCAGGGACGAAAGTTTATCCTGTAGCGTGCTCAATTGCTGTTTCAGCGGCCCGAGATCGGCGGGCGCGCCGGCGGACGCCGTTCCGGGCTTCTGTGTTGTCAGCCTTTCGATATCGCCACGCAAAGCTGCGAAGCCCGCAGAATCGTCGTGCGCTCGCGTCTCGATCGCCGTGACGCGATTGGCAAGATCGGCCTGCGCCGTCGTCAGCGCAGCCGCCGCCTTCTGTTGCTGTTCCAGCGCATCGACGCGTTCGCCCAAGAGATCGATCTTGGAATCCGACTTGTCGATGAAGCGCAAGCCATAAGCGCCGCCGAAGCCCGCCGCCGCGCCAATGACGAGCGCGAGCAGCGCGGGTGAAAGAATACCGCCGCGGCCTTTCGCGGCGTCGGCAGCCGGCGCTGGCGTCTCTGGCGGTATGTCCGCCGCGGTCTCCAAGTCCGGAAGAGGATCGAAGGGGTGTTCGGCGGCAGCCGGTTCCGGCGGCAGGTGCCCCAGTTCGGTTTCCAGCTCTTCGGCAGTCTCGGGCTCCGGCGCGGTTAAATCCCGCGCTTTGCCCTCAATCGTGGCCGGTTCACGCCGCAACGCGTTGGCGGAATAATCCGGTGCGACTGTCGGCTTGTCGTCCGGCGTTTCTTCGCTCGATTCGGGATCGGCCATGATGCCTCCTCGCTGGTCGATTCCGCTTCTAGCGGAGGCCCAGCGCGGAGGCAAACGATGTCGTCTTATTAGATCGACACATGATCTCTCTCCGAAAAGTCGGCAACTTTTCGGGATCAGGCGTTAGTTTCCGACCACTTTGGCTTTGGTGAGCAGCGCCTCGGCCATGCGGATCGAGGCGATGTCGATCAGGCGGCCGTCGAGCGAGACGGCGCCTTTGCCCTCTTTCGCCGCCTGGTCCATGGCTTCGATGATGCGGCGCGCCTTGGTCACTTCAGCCTCGGACGGGCTGAAGACCTCGTTGGCGAGATCGATCTGCGAGGGATGGATCGCCCATTTGCCCTCGTAGCCGAGCACCGCGGCGCGTCGCGCCGCCGCCTTGTAGCCGTCCGGATCGCCGAAATCGCCGAACGGGCCGTCGATCGGCCGCAGGCCATAAGCCCGGCAGGCGACCATCATCCGCGTCTGTGCCGCGTGCCATTGGTCGGCCCAGAAATATTCGCGGTGGCCCTTGGTGTCCTTGTCGGTCAGGACGCCGTAATCGGGATTGACGCCGCCGATGACGGTCGTGCGGGCGCGGGTCGACGCTGCGTAATCGGCAACGCCGAAGGACATCGCTTCAAGCCGTTTGCTCGATTGGGCGATGGCCTCGACATTGGCCATGCCGAGTGCGGTTTCGATCAGGACCTCGAAGCCGATGCGCTTGTCGCGCTTCTTTGCCTGTTCGATCTGGGTGACGAGCATATCGACGGCATAGACGTCGGCTGGCACGCCAACCTTGGGAATGAGGATCATGTCGAGGCGCGGACAGGCTTCGACGATATCGACCACGTCGCGATACATATAATGCGTATCGAGGCCGTTGATGCGCACCATCATGACCTTGTTGCCCCAATCGACCTCGTTGAGGCCGGCGACGATGTTCTTGCGGGCTTGCTCTTTATCGTCAGGTGCGACGGCGTCCTCGCAATCGAGGAAGATGATGTCGGCTTTCGAGGCCGCCGCTTTTTCGAACATGCCGGGGTTTGACCCAGGCACGGCCAGTTCCGAACGCTGCAGGCGCGCGCGCGCCTGCTCCACCAGGGTGAAGCTCACGGGTCGTCCCTCTCAAAGTTAAAGTAAAAGGGCGGGATGATTATTCATCCCGCCCTGATGGTTCGCGACCTTGCCCTCAGGCCGAAGCGCGGTGTAAAGACTGACTCTTCGCCAGAATCTGCGCCATGGTCGCGCCGAACTCGCTCGGGCTTGGCGCGACGGTCAGGCCATAGGAACGCATGATCTCGGACTTCTCTGCGGCGCTATCGCCGACGGCGGAGATAATCGCACCGGCGTGACCCATGCGGCGACCTTTTGGCGCTGTGAGGCCGGCGACGAAGCCAACCACAGGTTTTACCATATTGTCCTTCACCCAGGCCGCGGCTTCGGCTTCCTGCGGGCCGCCGATCTCACCAATCATCAACACGGCCTCGGTCTCATCATCTTCATTGAAGAGAGCGAGGTGATCCATGAAGGAACTGCCGTTGATCGGGTCGCCGCCAATGCCGACGCTGGTGGTGATGCCGATGCCGAGCGCCTTCATCTGCGCCGCGGCTTCGTAGCCGAGCGTGCCGGAGCGCGAGATCACGCCGACCGTGCCGCGCATGTAGATTTGCGGTGGCATAATGCCGAGCATGGCCTTGCCGGGGCTGATGATGCCGGCGCAGTTCGGCCCGACCATCATCGTGCGCTTGTCCTTGGGATAGCGCATCAGATAGCGCTTCACGCGCATCATGTCCTGCGCCGGGATGCCGTCGGTGATCGAGCAGACGAGCCGGATGCCCGCATCCGCGCATTCCATGATGGCGTCAGCAGCGAAGGACGGCGCCACGAAGGTGATCGAGGCTTCGGCGCCGACTTCTTTCACCGCTTCCTTGACGGTGTTGAAGACCGGCAGGCCGATGTGCGTGCGGCCGCCCTTGCCGGGCACCACGCCGCCGACGATGTTGCTGCCGGCGGAGATCATGTCCTTCGCGTGGAAGGTCGCCTTCTCGCTGGTGATGCCCTGTACGATAATTCGGGTTTTCTCGTCGATCAGAATGCTCATGGTGCGTCCCTCATTGTACTGCGGCGAGCGAGGCTTTGTGGTCGCGGCAGGCGGCGACAGCCTTGTTTGCCGCTTCCCCCAAAGTTTCGGCACTGATGATCGGAATGCCGCTTTCCTTGATGATCTTGCGGCCGGCTTCGACATTGGTGCCCGCAAGACGGACGATGAGCGGAACTTTGATTTCCGTCTCTTTCACCGCTTGAACGACGCCTTCGGCGACCCAGTCGCAACGGTTGATGCCGGCGAAAATGTTGACGAGCACGCTCTTCACGTTCTCGTCCGAGAGGACGAGACGGAAGGCGGTTGCCACACGTTCGGGCGAGGCGCCGCCGCCGACATCAAGGAAGTTCGCCGGGTTGCCGCCGGCGTGCTTGATCATGTCCATCGTCGCCATGGCCAGGCCGGCGCCGTTCACGATGCAGCCGATCTCGCCTTCGAGACCGATGTAATTGAGATTGTGCTCCGCCGCCTGCGCCTCGCGCGGATCCTGCTGTGAGGCGTCGTGCATGGCGGCGATGTTGGGCCGGCGGAAGAGCGCGTTATCGTCGAACGACATTTTCGCATCGAGCGCGATGATCTTGTCGTCGGCGGTCAGCACCAGCGGGTTGATTTCGAGCATCAGCGCGTCGCAATCGCGGAAGGCGCGATAGGAGGCGAGGATGACGGCTGACGCGCGCGCGACCTGCTTGATGTTCAGCCCGAGCGCGAAGGCAATTTCGCGCGCCTGGAAAGCCTGAAGACCGACGGCCGGCTCGACGACGATCTGGATCACCGCATTGGGATCGGTCTTGACGATCTCTTCGATCTCCATGCCGCCATGCTGCGAGGCGATGACGCGGACGCGCTCGGTCTTACGATCAAGCACGAAGCCGAGGTAGAATTCCTTTTCGTACGCCGCAGCGACTTCGATATAGACGCGCTGGACCGGTTGGCCGTCCGGCGCGTTCTGGATCGTGACGAGCCGCTTGCCGAGGAGATCATGCGCCGCCTGGCGCACTTCCTTATAATGCGAGCAGAGTTTGATGCCGCCCGCCTTGCCGCGCGCACCGGAATGAATCTGCGCTTTTACTGCCCAGCGCGAGCCACCAAGTTCAGTTGCAACATAAACCGCTTGCTCTGGCGTAAAGGCCACCGCACCTGGCGCAACGGCGACGCCGAATTGCGCCAGCAATTGCTTGGCCTGATACTCATGAATATCCATTACCGGCAATCTCCTCCGAGAAAGGCGTCGTCTAAAAGGTTGGTTAGCCGAGTTTATTCGGCTTCGCCAGATAGCAAAGCGGACGAGATGGCCGAAGCCTTTGTCTCCGAGCGAGTTTTTCGCGTTGCGGAATCGCTGCGGTGACTTATGGTCGGCGGCTCTCGCGTGCGGTTTACGAGACAAAACCGGTCAAGAGCGCTTCGGCGAAGCGCGGCGGCGGTCCGGAAAACTGCGCTAACGTGCCGCAATTTTATTGCAGTGCCATAAACGGCTCAGCTTGCAGGTTGTCGCGCGATTTTGCAAAAGCTGAAACAAAAAGTTCATCGATTTAACGGGAGGTTTGGCATGGACGAACGCAGCGCTCGGATGATAGCGCGCTTTTGCCCGCCCGGCTTGTCGAAGGCTACGAGATGTTTCTGCGTGGTCGCTTCCGTCGCGAGCAGGATCGCTATCGCGATCTCGCTGACCGCGGCCAGAGCCCGAACGTCCTGCTCATCGGCTGCTGCGATTCCCGCGTCTCACCGGAGGTGATCTTCGATGCCGACCGGGCGAAATCTTCGTTCTGCGCAACATTGCCAATTTGATCCCGCCTTACGCGCCTGACGGCGAACGACACGGCACGTCGGCAGCGCTGGAATATGCGGTCAAGGTTTTAAAAGTCGGGCACATTGTCATCATGGGCCATGCGATGTGCGGCGGCGTGCGCGCCTATGTCGAAACGCAATCCGGCTTCGATGTGAAGCTGGCGCCGGGCGATTTCATCGGCCAGTGGATTTCCCTGCTGGGCGAGGCTGCAGCCAAACTCGGCCCGCGGACGGAGCCAGCGGCAGACTATGCCGAACGGCTCGGCCGCGCCGCGATCGTCGAATCGATCGCCAATCTGCGCACGTTCCCGGACGTCCGGGCTGCGGAGGAGGCAGGCGAACTCGTCTTGCACGGCGCCTATTTCGGTGTTTCCGACGGCAGGCTTTTTGGCCTGGACGAAACGACAGGCAAGTTCGAGCTGCTCGCGGCGAACGCTCATGCAGCGGCACTCGGCACGCCACGGTTTTTGACGCGCGGCGATGACGCCGACTTTCGATCTGCAACGTTTCGTCGGGGCGCAAGCGCCGGTCTACACGCAGGTCTGCGGGGAATTACGACGCGGGCGCAAGACGACGCATTGGATGTGGTTCGTCTTCCCGCAGGTCGCGGGTCTTGGCCTGAGCCCGATGGCGGTGCGCTTCGCGATCGGTTCGACCGCGGAAGCGCGGGCCTATCTTGCCCATCCCTTGCTCGGGATGCGGCTCCGCGAATGCACAGCACTGGTACGCGGCGTCGAAGGCCGCACGGCGTATGAGATTTTCGGCAGCCCCGATGATCTCAAATTCCGCTCGTCGATGACGTTGTTCGCGGCCGTCGCTGGAGACGAGACGATTTTCGCCGATGCATTACGGAAATATTTCCCCAGCGCGGATGCACGCACGCTCGAAATACTTGCGCGTCACGTCTGATCTTCATGCTGTTGCGCATTGCCCAGCACCAAGCTCCGTAACGGCGCCACGCATGACAGCGAAAGGTAAAACGGGCGAGAGATTGGCCTCTCGCCCCGCAGCGATTGTTTGAATCGTTGTAAATTGGCTTACTTATGTGAATGCTCATGCGCCGTGGCGGTATGCTTGTGGGCGTGACCGCTATGTTCGTGCGCCGAGGTCGCGTGCTCTTTCGCTTCGGCGTGCCGACCGTGTTCGTGATCGTGCGCGGCTTCGCGGTGATGATGCGCGGCACTTTCGTGGTGCGCCGCCGCCGCGTGATGATGTTCACTGGAGGGATGCTTTGTCTTGGCCATGACGTCTCCTCTTTAGTGATTATCTGCCCTCTCGAGGGGGTATGATGGACGTGGGGAGGCGCTGCGCTGGAGTCAACGTGCAATCTTAAGAACACGCGTTCGCCAGCGAACGATGGGCGTCCCGGAAGAACACCAGCACCGATATCTCACGGTACCGAATGAAACAAAAAAGCCCTGACATCTCAGCATGTCAGCCTGTCAGGTTGTTTCAGGCGGCTCCTCTGGTATTCCCCAATACCCCATCATCTAATGGGGTAGGCGGTGGGGTACGATGGATGGCGAAGCTCTCAGCACGGAAGGTCGATTCGATCAAAAGCCGGGGCGCCACGGCGATGGCGATGGGCTTTATCTGCAAGTGAGCGCGACCGGGTCGAAAAGTTGGCTATGCTTCTACAGATGGCATGGGAAGCGCCGCGAGTCGGGGCTGGGACCATATCCGCGCGTATCGCTATCAGAAGCCCGCATGGCCGCCGCAGAAGCCCACCGGCTCGTCCGGCAGGGCATCGACCCCATCGAAGCGCGCAAGCGTCCTGAGGGCTCCCTATTCGGTGCTGTCGCCGATCGCTTCCTTGTTGAGCGAGTCGAGCTTTTCAAGAATGCGTCGCACCGCCGCGCGTGGGAGCGCTCGCTGACGTACTATGCGAAACCAATTCGGCACATCCCCGTCGATAAGCTGACAACGGAGGATGTTCTTAAAGTCGTTAGGCCCGTCTGGTTGGCACGCTGGCCAACGGGAAAAAAGCTTCGCATCCACTTGAAGCAAGTCCTCGACTTCGCCCGCGCCCTCAAGCTGCGCTCGGGACCGAATCCCGCGGCATGGGCTGAGAATTTAGACGACATACTGCCGCCACGGCCCGATAAAGAGCAGCACTTGCCAGCAATGCCATGGAGCGATGTTCCCGCGTTCATCGCGCAACTGCGCCAGCGCGAAGCGACGGCGGCACGGCTTGTGGAGTTCACCATCCTGACGGCCTGCCGAAGCATGGAAGCGCGCGGCCTGACATTCGCAGAAATCGACCGCGACGAGCGGGTTTGGACATTACCAGAGGATCGCTCAAAGACCGCAGCGAACACCGCTTTCCGCTTTGCGCAAGAGCTATGGAGATCATCGAGGAAATGGCGCTCGACTGCGACGGGCTAGACGATTCGCTCGTGTTCCGCTCCCCGACCGGAAAAGTCTTTAGCGACGTGGCCGCTGCGCGACTCATGGAACGCATGACTGTCAAAGGAATCACCTTGCACGGATTCCGGTCGGCGTTTTCTGATTGGGCGCACGAGTCGACGGATCATCCACACGAGATCATTGAAGAGTCGCTAGGACACGCGGTCGGCTCGGCCGTTTCTCGCGCTTATCGTCGAACCGACGCGCTCGAAAAGCGCCGGGTGCTCATGGCTGATTGGCAAAATTCCTGTTCATGAAATTCAAATAATTATGCCGTTTAGGCAAGTATATGCTCAAATCTGAGCAGCCCTGCTTATTATTTATCATAGGCTTAGTCGCGAAATCGGACCATTTGGGCCTGCTGAATACTTTGCGGTACTATTCGTGCGGCTCGAAGGAGGAGTCTCGCGAATGAGCAATGTCACCAAGATTGACGACTGGCGGCGTCGCGCCGGTCACACTGTCCGCAACGCACAAGAAATACTGGATGCATCCCGCACGACCGTTTGGCGGCGCATAAAGAGCGGCGAGCTTGAAACATTCCACCTTGGCCGGGCGATCCGGATCAAGACCGAAAGTTTGATCCGCGTGATCGACGGGGAGGCCGCGTGAATAATAGAAAGGCCGCATCCTCCCAAAAGGATGCGGCCTTTCGAAGCTTTGTTGCTCCGTTCGACCCGGCAAGGAAAACGGATGCAACTTTCCAGAACAACGGCAAGAGCCGCGAACAACAGGCACAAGTATAATGCAACCCGCAAAATTACTCAAGGGACCGTGGCAAGAAAATCAATCATTAAACAGTAATTATTTGCTCAGTCCAAAGCAAACAGTAGAGATTCCTCTCAACACAGACTTGAAAAAGTGGCCGCGCTGTCAGCCTGACATGGCCCTAATCGAATGGATGGCAGACAATATTGACGGGGATATTCTTGGACGCGCACACAAGCTTATGACTGCAAGCATGCGGCAAGTCCCCGCCGGCACGCTACCAGACGATGACAAGCTTCTATCGAGGTGGGCCGGCTATAGTGCTGGGCGTATCGCTGCTTGGCATAAGGTCAAAGATCGCGTCATGGATGGCGTGTGGTTTAAGCGCGCCTCGGATGGCCGCTGGCAATGCGGCGTCTTGACGGAAGGAATCACCGACTATCTCAGTAAGCGGGACGTTCAGCCGCGGCGCCGCCCGTCCAATCCTGCCGTGACGCTAGAAGATGATGGGGCCCCGTTCTAGGGTGACTTGATCCTGAAATGAGGGTGGAACCACCCTGAAATGAGGGTGAAATCAGCCTGAAATCACCCTGAAATGAGAGCGTAAATCGAGCGTAAGTAGCTGAAATACAGAGCGGCGCTGCACCCCTTTCTGAAGTAGATTGTCGTGCCGTGCCATGCGGTGATCTTCTATTAGCCGGATCAGAGCTTCAATTATCAGAGCCTCCCAACCGAGGCCGGAGACGCCTCCAAATTTTGGGGCGTCATTTAAAATTCCACTGCGCAAAGCCTGGGTGATGAAATCGTCTAGGTCGATGAAGCGGACAGTGGGAGAGCCTTCGACCGCTAGCCTTATTCGGAGGAGGGGTCGCGAGAATGCATACTTCGCGATTAAGGCCGTCGAAACTCCGCCTCGTCACAATCGACGGACTCGTCGCGGAAATTTTCCACGGCCGAAAGCCTGAGGCAAACGGATACCGATCGGATCGGTATCCCTTGCGGACTTGAGGATACGGGTCCGATCCGTATCCCAAGCGCCTAGCCGGAATGCAAAGGGTATGCACTTTCTGCGTACCCTTCCACTCTGCTTGTAAGCCCGTTATCGTTCCTTACTTCGCTTCAAGCTCCTGCCAGCGGTCGATGATTTTCGCCCGCATGGCTACGCTGTAGCCGCTGACGAGGATAAGTGTTTCGCGCTTCGGGAGATCGAAACAGCGGCGCGGGTCGCCGCTCGTGTCGGTATATGAGCCCGGTCCAATTTTGGACCCCAATGAAATCAGCATGTTATCTATGTCGCGAAGAACATGCTTGTGCTCCTTCCCCGTAAGCTCCGCGATCTCCCGGCTGCTCATGGTCTTCTCACCGGCGTTGAGATCCAACTCCCCGCATTGCGGTGAGTCGTACCTTCGTCGAACGGCGCGCAAAGCCTGAATGAGATGGGCCGAAGCCGACCCTCAGGCAAAAGGGTACGCAGAAAGTGCGTACCCTTAGGTCGTGTTAGCAGACTAAGGGTATGTACAAAGCGAATACCCTTCAAAGGGTACGGATCCGATCCGTATCCTGAGACCTGACATCTAGATCGACGGTACCCTCCGCGTGGGCACCCCTGCTTAGGGCGACGAAGGCCGCTGGACCGATCCCGGACGCCCGCCAGTCGCGGCGGTCATGCGCCTCCAAAGCTGCTTGCCTTTGGCGGAGAGCGTGGCGCTCTCGGAAACGCGGAAGGTGAAATAGATCGGTTCGCTCCACGATTCGCTGACATCGCCGCGGTCGTTTTCTTGGTCATTTTTCATTTTCAGTCCCCAAGGGCGACCTTCGCCCTGACGACGACCTAGGTACCCGCGGAGCGGCGGAGGATGCGCAAATCGAGATCAGACTACTTCCTGACGTTTTGCCCAAAATTTTCCGGCACGCAAAGCCTGAGTGATTGAAACCGGGCCAATGGCACCAATCCCATAAGGAACGAGACCCCCGATAGCGTTGTCAAACCCGGTGCCTGACACAGAAACCTTGACGACGAAATAGAACGCCCATGTCAGGATGAAAATCGTCTCGAAGGGAGCGGCAAAAGTCGCCTGTTCTCCCTCTAGGACCGGATATGACCGGCGATGACAAATCCTGACAACATGTGACGGCCGGGGAGGGCGAAAAGGTGCCCAATGCGCGCGGCTCGCGCGTCCTAGCCGGGAAAGTAAACGAGCTGACAGACGGCCTCCCCAAAATTGGGGAAGCCTGTGTCAGGACCGCACCTTCACCCTCATGACCTGTGTCGCCGACCATTTGCCGCCCCTGGCCGTCGCGACGTTGCGGTCGTTCAACGCGCTCGCCAGCGCCGCAAGGCTCATCCCGCCGGCCGGATCGATCTCGGCCAGGACTTCGGTCACATCCGCCGCCCGCTGGTCGGCATTAGCCTTTGCAGTGGCCGCGCCAAGGGCTTGGGCATAGTCACGGGGCGGAGTGCCGCGATAGCCGCCTAGCGTCTTCCCTGTCGATTTGAGAGCCTGCAAAGCAGCCCGCGTCCGCTTGGAAATCAGCTCCGTTCCACCGAGCCGACCGCAGCAGAGAGAATCGCGAAAACATCGTCTCCGTTGACGTTGTCGAGAGCGATGACGGAAATTCGGTTTCGCTTGGCAAATTGATCGACCGTTTCGCCAGAGCGTGTCAGCCTGTCAGCCTTGGCGACAACCAGCGTCGCGCCGTAGGTCCGGCATTGCTTGACAGCAAGCGCCAGTTTCGGCCGGTCATCCTTGGCGCCACTTTCGATCTCGACATACTCAGGCCGGATGATCTCGTGATCTTCGCTCTTGGCGAAATTGCGGATCGCGTCTAACTGCGCAGCGAGTCCTAGGCCGGAACGTCCTTGCGACTGTGTGCTGACGCGGCAGTAGGCTACGAGCTTGGCCATGATTACAATCCTATCAACGAGCGTTGTTAGAGTTGTAACGCAATCTTTCGCCCTGTCAATCGGTGAAAGCCCGCTCCCGACTTTTCGGGAATGGCAATCTCCCCGCATTGCGGGAAGTTGATTTGCGGCATGTCACCGACACTGACGCGAGATAGAGGACTGCTGAAATTCCAGCGCTCCGATTCCTGTTCATTGACACGCGCGACGAGCGCCGGCCGGGCCGCCTGTCAGGGTCCGATAAATGACCCCCTATGGCTTCGATCTCGATCGCGTCAGGGCCGCCGCCTCTCACCTAGACGTGGAGACCAAAATTTTGAATTTTTGAAAATGTCAGCCGCAACCGGCTTGTGAAAAAAATGCAGATACAGAACCCGTGTCGGGATTTTTTGGGAATAAAAAAAATCCCAACTTTCGGGACCGTGTCAGCCATCATCACAAACTTTGGAAGCGCCATCGGCGATGGACTTCACGCGCGCGCTCAATACCGCGCTTGACATCCTGAAAGTCGCGTGGTTCCTTTCACGTGCGATCTGTGACCACCCGACATATCTGGTGTTAGATCGTGGCATCGCCTAGACGCCGCCTAACGTCTCCAAGGCTCAGCCCGTCGCTCCGCACCGTGGCAAACCACGCTACAGGAGTGACTTAGAATGTCTTTTAAAGATCGCCGATTTCTTACCGTCGCCGAGCGCGCTGACATGCGAGTGATTCTCGCCGCCACGCTCGGCCGTTTTGGCGCAAACAACCAGCTCATCGATGCGATGGACACGGCGGTAAATGAAGAAGCCGTGGATGTTTTTATCAGTGACGATGCCGACGAGTATGTCCTGCTGAAAATGGAAGGATCATACGTTCTCGTGACCCAGGGCGGTTTTACCAAAGTCAATCCAGGCCGGACCCAATAGGCTCGCGACAAAAAGGGTTGCCCCGACATTGGGGCAACCGCACCCGCCACCTGCGCGCGGCGCTTCCGACCAAATCCGGAATCGTACCTGACACGAGATGCAGCCCCCGAAATTTTCGAAAATTTGACCTGTCAGCCCAAAATTAACGAGGCGGCGCAAAAAAAGGCTCGATTTTTGCATAATAGCTGTTGACATTGCCGCTTCGGAGGCGCATTGTCATAAATACAAGATGAGTAATTCCGCCCGGCAGCCGATTGGCTCGACCGGGTTTTTTCGTCTCTAATCCCATCAGCATTGTGCAGGTCCACCGCCGGGGTTTCGGGAAATTCCTCCGGCGGCTCCCAGCCTGCGCATAAGCCAACGCCGCCGCCCGCGCCTCCGGGACGGCGGCGTTGGCGTTTTCAGGAGCCACAAATGGGCCGACGCGCCATTTTCGACGACGACGATTTCCGTCGCGACCAGGTCGATTTTCTGTTGGCTTGCAAAATTCCGATCACGCGAATCGCGGAGCGGCTCGAAATCGATGCGCGCACAATCGGCAGCTATCGCCGCCAGCGGCTAGCCGAAAATCCCGACTATTTCAAAGGTTTCGCCGCACAGAAATTGACGCCGTTCGACCTTGCAGAGAACTACGCCAACGCCCAACGCGTAGCCGCGCGTCTCGCTGTGGAAGCCATCTTCAAGCATTCAACCGCCAACAATCCGGAATCGTCATGACTCACACACCCGAGCAAATCGCCCAAGCCACGAAGGATTTGCAGCGCACGCCATCGTTGGTTCACGACTTGGCTGATGAAGCCGCGCGCATCGAAAACATTGCGCGGCATAACTCGCCAAACTGGCGCGCTTTGGATGGTGAACTTCAACTCGCCCTTGGCCGCGCCGGGAATGCCGCGCCGGCAATCGGCGTCTTAATGCTTCGCGCCGCCATCGATCATTTCAGCGTCCGTGCCGCCGAAGAGGCCGCCGCCCGCGAAGCCGAAGGGACCGCAGCCCACAAACGCGCGGATGATGCGCGGCTTGCAGTTCAGCGCGAAGGAGTGCGTGTCGCATGGGCCGAACGCGTCAGCAAAGAAACCCTCTCAGCCGTGAGCCGCCTGGCCGAACGCATCCAGCGCGCCAGAGAACGCCTCGGCGCAATCTCCAATGAGGTTCAGCTCAGGGAAGTCCTGGGCGATATCGCCGACGCCGCAACCTCGATCAACGCGACCATCGCCCTCGAGTCCCGCGCCTCTATCGACCGCGAAGCTGCGGAAGCCCAGCGCTGCGCCGCTTAAAGGAAACTGACGATGAACGACTTCGCTCCCGAAATCCGCGCTGCCGCATACAGCGCGTTGCGAAACGCCGGCCTGCTTCACGCCGATCCCGACCTCGCCGGCCTCTTCGATCTCTCGGAAGTCCGAGTCTCAAACGGTCGTGCGATTGTGCCGCCTAGCTTCGTCAAAACGGCGCGCGCCGCAAAGCCCGATTTGTTCACCAAAGACGCGATGTCGATGACGGCGGCTGAAGTCACCGCGTCTATCAACAAGATCGCCACGACCAACGCGAACGCCCGACTCGCTCGGGAAAGCCAAGCGTTTCTCGATGGCCTGAAGAAAAAATACGCCGCCTGACACGCGCCAACGCGAGCCTGACACAAACCTAAATTCGCACACCGACGGTTGCCATTCCCGCCTCCCGCTTTCGCGGCGGTGCGCTTCGTCGCGCGCTCCACCCCCCAGCCCCTCCCAAAAGGAAAATCAGACATGACCTCTTATCCCGCAGCCCGCTATTGGGCGCTGCGCCTGCTGGCGCACGCTTCCAATTCGCGCCGATTCCTTCCGGAATTTTGCTCGCGACTCCATTCACGCTTGCCGAAAATCTCGCGCTGGCAGGAATAGAAATTGCCACATTCGCCATCGTCGAACAGCAGGGTTTGCTGAAGGTCGCAATCTACGCGGCCGTCAATGGCTTGCCGTCCGGCGCAGCGCTTGTCGCTACTGACATCGTGGTGAAGCCGAACTCTCGCGCCATCTGGCAGGCGCCCGCCGACTCGCCCGTCGTTATCGAGGCCGGAAATTATTTCGCTGTCACGATGTCTTCTGGCGCCTTGACGCTTCGCGCGATCGACGGCGACTCGCAAGAAATCGAGTCGATACTTGGCCGCTCGGCGACTTCCGATCAGCGCCCGGTCAGCGCACTTGTGTTGCCTGCCGCGGCTGTCACTTCGCTTCCGCTGATATTCGCCGGCACCGAAGCCTGGCAGGACTGGCACGCTTCGGTCGGTGCTCCCGTTGTGTATCTCGCGAGCTAATCGCTGACACGCTGAAACTTCCCTACCGCCCGCCGTGTAGACAATCACCACAAGGCAAATCATGAACAAACTCACCGCACTTTTAAGCGGCGCGTTCTTGCTCGCGCTCGCTGTTACCCCCGCTCTCGCCGGACAGTCGTCGTTCGCCGTTGGCCCGTCGGCCGGCACCGTCGCGGCTCAGACGATCACCGTCTCCTCCGTCACGAGCATGTCAGACGTGACAGGAACCGACATAGCTTGGGTTGTCGGAACGGGTCTGACAGACACCGGCCCAACGACGATATCGGTCAATGGCCTGACAGCGGTTCCAGTCGATCGCATGAACAGCGGTGCGCTGATGCCTCTCGGCGGTGGCGAAATGCCTGCCGGCAAAATGGTACGCGCATTCTTCGATGGAACAGAATTGGTCCTCGAAACCGATTACACCGGCAGCGACCCTGTCGGCTCATCGAAGATCATAAATTACACCACGCCCCGACCCCGGCTACGTGCTTGAAAATGGGCAATGCTTGTCGCAGACCGGCGAGCCAGCGCTGTTCGGCAAATACGGCACTCAATACAATACGCAGGACACCTGCCCAGCGGGCCAATTCGGCGTGGACAACAAGGCCGGGCGCACCGTCGCCGCCGCTGATACTTTGACAGTCAGCGGATCAGCCGCCGGAATTCTGAGTAATTGCGCGTCGACGATCGGCGCAACATGCGGCGTTCAAAGCAGCGTTGTCGCGCAAGCCAATCTCGCAAATTTCACACTCCCGTCATCGGCTTCCGCGTCGACCTCTTCATTCGCCAGCGTCAGCGATCCCGGCCATAGCCACGTGCAGAATGGTTCGAGCGCTACGGTCGGGGCGGAAAACAACGACAACGTCAATCCGCTGAACGGCGGAACCTCCAATACCAGGAGTGCAGTCACCGGTATTTCCGTCAGCGTGTCCTCGTCGACTTCGGTTGGAACCACGGTAACCTCTGGCGGCTCCGCTACTCCGCTGTCTTTGGTCCAACCCACCAAGATCGTTTATCTTCGAAGCCAAACTCTAAGGAGAAGATTCCTATGATTTTTCGTTTGATGTGCGTGGCCTTCATCGCGGCAAGCACTGCTGCCTTCGCTCAAAGCAACACCATCGCCAAGTATGCGGCGGCTCCGCCGCCCCTTGCTATTACGTTGAGGACCGGCTTCTTGAGCCAGATTCCGTCATCCAAGATCGTCTTCGATAAAATTCAAACGGAGATGTCAGTTGGATATTTCGCAGCGGTGTCCGACGAATTCAATTGCACGCAAAATCCCGCTGTCGCGATCTACGACTGCGGAGCGGATCACTCATGCGCTAACGGAACATTGGTGGCATCAGTAACGCTGACGGCCTCCGGGACGCTCGCATCAGAAACTCCTTCGGGAGCCGTAATTGCCGGTGGTGATTACTATGCCTGGAACATTTCAGGCCAATGCACCGCCCTCGATATCAATGCTAAAGCCGCACTAAGCGGGCCCTAGCAAGATCCTCTATCCCGAACCGCAATTTGAGGGCGCCTGACATGCAGCCGCGCGCTTGATTTAGTCTAACATGACGAGGAAGCCTGACATGCGTGCTGACACTGACACGGACTTCTTCCGCAAAACTCCGGGCGCGAATTATCGCGTCCGGGATGCGCGGCCCGGCGAAGTCGAAGAATTGATGCGACGCATGTTGCCTGCCGGTGCGGTGGTTGCGGGTGAGTTCATCGCGCCGGAGACAGCGGCGTTTGCCGTCATGGCTATGAAGATCGACAGGAAGACAATTGTTCGTCTGCTTGTGGTCAAAACGCCCGGGTGGAAAGAGCCGCCGGCCGATGCGTTCGGCGTGCATGCCTTAGTGCTAGGCCACAAGCTACCGATCGACGTGAAGGCGGGTTGGTAATGAGCGACATTTACAAAATTGCCGTCCAATTGCAGATGGTCTCAAACGCTCCGGCGTTCCTGGCCATGCTTTCGAGACAGGTCCTCGGAGTCCATACCAAGATCAAGGATCTCGAAGGCGGCTTCAACCGGCTTCACGCGGCGCTTGGCGGCGGTATTGCAATCGCGGCCGGCGCGGCCTTCGTCGGCGTCTTGAAAGCAGCGACCGACCAAGCGTCAGAACTAAATCACCAGCTCGCTTCCGTGGCAACGCTGTCAGCGAATCCGATGCAGTCCGTCGCGCTGCGCACCCGCGCGCTTAACGCGGGCGAAGCTACCGCACGGAACGTCAACGGGACGAGGATCTCGGATAACGTCAAGATTTTTGGTGAAAGCTACTCGCTTTTGGGCGAGGCCGGTGCGTCCGCGGTCAATCAGCCGCTCGCCAAACTTGGCGTTGTGCTGGGCGCCATCGAAGATCCAGATCGCGCGCAAGAGCAAATTTACAATATGCTTCGCTCCGGCGACCTCGCCGGCAAAATCCAAGATCCAAAGACGCATAAGGTCGATCCACAGCGTCTTTTGACGTACCTTGGCCTCGCCTCGCGAATCGCCCGCTGCCACGGGAGGGAAGGTCGGGCCTGACACGTTTTTCCAGCTCGCGCAGCAAGCGCGCCGGGCTTGAAGGGCATGTCGAATGAGGGCCTCGTCGGCATGTTGATGGCCGCTCAGGGCATGGGCGGCTTCCGCGCCGGTACGGCGACAATGTCTCTGTTCTCGCAATTCGCTGGCGGTCGCATGACGGCGCAAGTAGCGAAAGAGCTTCACGGACTAGGACTTGTCGGCAATTACGAGACTATCCGCGGCGGCGGCGTCCAGTTCGACAAAGGCGCCCTCAACACGCCATTCATCAAGCAGCTTTTGATCGACCCTTTAGCCGGCATGGGAACGCTGCGCGATACGCTTGGCAAGCATGGCATCGAAGGCGATGCAATGAACACCGAGATCTTCAAGATCTTCGGCCGTCAGACGACACAACGACTCGCCAGCGACTTCCTGACAAACCTGGAAACGATGATCGCCGAGCGCACACGCACGATGCACGGCCAGGATCTCGACGAGCAATACAAGACGCGCCAAGAGCAAGACTACGACACGAACATCCGCAACGTCGATATCGCTTGGCAAAATTTCATGAGCGTCATTGGTGCGCCACTGACAATCAAGGCGATCGGCTATTTGCAGCAGATCACCATCGCTATCGATAGTTGGACTGCCAAGGTCGAGAAAATGAACCCCGGCACAATAGTCCGCATCGCCGAAGCCATTGGAGTTCTCGGCCTTACGCTCATCGGAGCGGGCGCTGTTGCAATTATCGCGGCTCTCGGCCCGGCTGGCTGGATCGTGCTCGGGATAGGCTCGCTCGCCGCCGCATTAGCGGCATTCAAGCCAGAGGCGTTCAATAGCTTTATTCACGGCATCGAAACCCTCATCGGTTGATAAATAAACTGTTCGCACATCAAGCCCGACGAAGTATCTCGGCAAAAATCCGATCACGAACCCGAGGGATTTGCAGCCCTTGAAGCCTGTCACGATCGACAGTCTTTCTAAGTCGACCAGCAGCCTAGCCATTTCGGTTGAGAACCTCGCTAAGTCGATTCCAAGTTTATTTGCGCCGTCATCCCCGTCTGTCTATGGCGGGAGAAATGCGCACAATCCTACGAGCGGCGCGGTCGTCAATCCCGTAAAGGCCGTCCCGGCGCAGCATCATGCCAGCTTGTACGGCACGAGCGGCGTTCCGCAGCGTTCTATGGCATCGATCAATATCACGACACCCGTCACTCTCGACGGCAAGCAAATCGCCAAGGTCGTCACGAAGTATCAGACCACCGCGGCCTTAATGCCGACTTCGATATCGGGCGGCGCGGACGATTATGGCTCGTATGTCGGGCCTGGCACCACTATGCCGGCGGCGTAAATCTCTTGCTCGATCAAATTCGCTCAATGACGCAGGTCTGTAGCTCTTTATAAACATCCATCGCTGGATTGATTAACGGGGCTAAAGTAACGCGCATAAAGGCGTCGGTGTCATTTCCGCACTGCGTAAGCCCAAGCAGGGATTTCAGTTTCACGTAGAGCGTGCCCGCGGCCGATTTAAGATCGTCTGGTGGGTTGCGACGCGAAACGCTTTCCGCGATGGCGTCGCGTTTTACGGCAAGCGCATCGCTCAACATTTCTGGCCTTCCGACGCTACTCACCAGCGCGTCTATAACTTCATCATCAAACAGATACGATTCAAGGTTTCTACGGGGCAAGACTAGACCGCCATCTCGTTCAAATTCGTCGACTTCTTGTTGTGACTTATCGTCTCGATCGCATAGCGCGATGACTTTTGCCTTTGGAAGAATCATCTGAAGAGCATCTTTGACTGACACTCTCGCCGCTTTAATTTGATTGGAAGCTCCGCCAGAGATAAAGAGCACGCCGTTAGTTCTCGAAGCAAGGATTTGATTATAAATCTCTGCGTCGAAGTCCTTTCGTCTGGTGCCCAATGAAGACCCTTCGCAGACGATAATTGCCTGCGGCGCAAGCTGATCCGAAAGGTCGTCGAGTGCAATTGACAACATTTTCTCCCAGCTAACTCGGCCGAGATTACTTGGGACAAGTTCTTGAGCAATGTCGGGTTCGACGCCATCGAAATCGATCAGCGAAACACTACCCGGAGTGGCCACGGCTAATTCTTGTGCTGCTCGCAAGACGCCCAAGGAGTGTGTGGTAATCCAAAGCTGGCATTTGTCCGGCAATATACGGACCATCTCCTTCAACAACTTTCCTTGCACGCGCGTATGCAAATGAGTGTCAATTTCGTCAATACAAGTAGATAGCGTTCGGGAAATATTTCTTGTTTACGTGTAGATCTAGCAAAAGATCGAATGCCGATTTCTCTCCCCCCGATAAATTCATGTAATGGTAGGAATCGATTGAGCCCTTCTTGAAAAAGAAAGCTCCGGCGCCCAACGGGTCGGAGATGTTTTTAAGAATCAGATCCCCAAATACACACTCCATCGACTCACGAATGCCTCCAATCAACTCTTCCCGGAGAGCTTGAACCGTTTTGGCATCGTTTCCTTCGCTGTAGACACCGGACATCGTGTCATAGATCAACCTTTGAAAATTCACAGAGACAGCCAAGTCATTCTCGATAAGGCGCCCAATTTTTGCATACTCCGTCGGCGGTAGCGGTCGCTGAATCTGTTGGACACTGAAATCCGGATCATTCCGAAACGCGGTACGGATGTACAAGCAGCCCTTGCCAGGGGACTCTCCATCGGACAAGGTCACCTCGCAACTCTGACTTGGTATAAAGTTCTCGGCCGAGCTTTTCTGATAATATTTATGGTCGCCCGAGAAGCCAAACCCAGCATTCAAGCGGTACCAGAGCAACAAACCGTCAAACAGGGAAGACTTACCGCATCCGTTGGGGCCGACCACGACGACTAGCTTTGCGGTCTCTGAATATCTTTGATCACCAAATCGGTGAATCGTTTGTAATTCTTCAATTTGATCTTCGTAATTCGCATGTCAAAGAAACCCCGGCTCAATCGTCATCGGATCATCATCGCCCGCACCCGCCTTGTTAATCCACCGATTATCGCAAGACACTTAAGCAGGCGGCGCGGTATCCTCCTGCTCCCCGCTCCACACAATGCTCACCGCTCCATCCGGCAACGGTTTTTGCAACGATAGCGCCTCCTGAATCGGCGCATTCATCCACAATTCGATTTCTTGTGGTGTCGTAAGGATGGCCGGCATTGCCTTTTCGTGGACCGCTATCACGTCTGCATTTGGCTCAGTCGTGAGAAAGCCGAATAGATGGTGCTCGCCTTCAATAGGATTCTTCTGCGTTCCACGCACACCGCGCCATTTGCACCACAAGCCTGCGAAGAAGAATAGCGGGCGTTCCTCGTTAAATGCAAACCAATGCCACATCTTTTTACCTGTTACCCGATCGGCATGCGTTGACGGCTCGCAGAAGCTTGTCGCCGGCACGACGCACCGATTGGCTAACGCCCGTCCATGCACGCCAATGTGGAGAGCCGAGATTACGCACGTTCGTTACGCCGCGATCGATACCTTGCAGAACCGAGCGCGGAGTCGGCAAACCCCACCGCAGCATGACGAGTTCGCGTTCTCCGTCATCCGCCTTGCGGACCACTGGCGCCATCATGTCGGGAAAGATCGCGGGCATAGGCGGGAGGTTGCCTGTGTGGTCGTGCATCGCGCGTGCTGCGGCGCGGATGGCGGCCTAGCCTTTCAATTCTGAATACAGATTGCACACCGAACGGCTTCCCAGGGACAAAAATTGGACTCGACTCTGCCACGCGAGCGGATAAATTGCCCGGAGAACATATCAGGAACATGCGGGCAGGGCAATGCAAGCACGGCCGAAGAGAATTCCGCGGCGAACCGACGACGATTTGCTCGATCAAGGCGTCGACCAAATCATTGCGGTAGCACGGCGGCGACGCGCGGGGCGGCTATTCGAGCGTTGCTTCAGTCAGTGTCCTATCTGGAGGCTGCGCGCGATAGGGCGCTGGTGCTCGTGTCTTATGGCTATGCGCGCGGGAAGCTGCAATGAGCAATGGTGCATGTCCCGCGCAACAAAGACGTTGCCGACTGGACACTGTACGAAGTCTCGCGCTGCGCCAGCCTTCATTTTGAGTGCACGCGGGTGTTGGAAAATATCGCAGCAGGAACCTGGACCATGATGGAAAGGTTCGGTGAGAAGCAACGCTGGGTGAGTTGGCACGCCGCATGCGGTGCCGTCGATGCGGGCGAAGGCAGGCCCGTGTGCTTGTTAGGCTTTGGGGCTGGCGGGGCATTAAAGCATGGCGGCCGGTTGTGCCGAGCGGCGGGAGATGAGAAAAGCTGAGTGCGATAGAACGCGGGGATGAGGAGCGGCCCGCATATGAATGTGTTCGTGGCAAAGCCCTACGCCGTCTGCCAATCCGCGATTTATGAGTGGCTATCAAAACAAGTCACTGTAAGCACCGCCCCTGTTCATCGTCCCAATCGTCTTTGTATTCAGGCTCTAAATATCCGAAGCTCAAAAGCGAATCCGCGCGTAAAATTTCTACTTTGCTCGCGGTTATGTCATCTCCTGCTAAATGACCCTCAAACGTTATTAATATGTCAATGTCCAAGGTGAAGTTTCGAGATGCATGTGTTGTTCCCATGTTGACTTCATCACCATCAATCGAGTCATACATGGACAAGGAGAAGAATCCGTCTGCTACGACATCAACCTCTATCGCATCCTGCACGACAAGTCTGGTGTCGTACTGGATAATGAGCGCGTCAAAGCCGCCGCTCGCGTTTTGAAGTCGACAACTCTGCATTCATGAGTTGAACATAATCAACTTCGACTGGTATGAACTGTCCGCTTCTCCATCGACCGGCCAGTCTGATACGGCTTCCGTCAATAAGCCATTGAACTGCGCAGGCCAACGTGCCATTTGAATGCGTTGCAATGTCTGACAAGAGCTTTTGAGCGGTTGCCATCGCCGTCGCCTGCTGATGCAATGACGAAAGCGCAATTCCGAGATCGCTCACGACCGTTATGCACGGTGACTTTTCCGCATATTCGGCCCAGCCTTTGTCTCCGCTTACTGCCAATATTTCCTTGCCGTTCTCGCGTGCCCACTGCTCAAGCGAGAGCAACGCGATTCCGTCGGGGAACTCGGCTTTCTTTTTCCCCGTAAGGGCGAACGGTGCCCGTCCAGAAAAGTACATCTGGACTATCTCCGTCATACTTGCGTTCTGCTCTGAAATCCTTTCTGCCCCGATCTCTCTCAAAAACGAGACTAAACGCTCGCGAGCGATCTTAGAAGGATCCGGGTCGGCATCGCCGAAATAGGCGCTGGTGAAAGGGATGAGCTTGTGGAACATCGCGGCTTTGGAAGCCTTAAAAAACTTTCCCTTGGCTTCAATCGTTTTCGAGATCAAATGTTGAAGTATTTCCTGTATCACGATTTCTGATACAACAATCTGAATTGGTCCTCTGCTTAAATATGCTTTAAACTGGCCAACAAACCGCCATCGAATATTAAAGCCGTGTGCCTCAGCGCATTGCGTATCGAAAGGTCAGGACGTCGTATTTCATTGAAAGGCTCATTTGGAGGCTCTTTGCCTTGCTTTTGCACGAGGGGTTGCGTGTTCCGACTCGTCTTCATTCCCACTCCGCGACGCCGCCGTGACGAGAACACGTGCCTGCATGGTGCGTGAAAAGCTGTGCGAGCCGTCATTGCAGATCGCTGTCTCGCCCGCCTGATGCGTGGTTGCACAAACGGGCCGGTGTACTTCCCGGCCGTCCTCATTGATGTAGTAGCCGGGCGTATCGTGGCAGGCTGAAGCGGGCAATGCGATCGCGGGCACGAACAGAGCGCCGGAAATTAAGGCGGCTCGTAAGGTCAGCATTGAGCTTTCTCTCGCCAGCGCTCCAACGGCGGCCCAACGGATAGTAAAGCACCGCTTAAGGCTAAGTGGCAAGCATCGAGCCGAACAACCGCGCCCTTTGTGCGTTACAGGCTATATGCCAATGGGAGGTACGCCATGGCTCTGACCGCAAGCGACGTCGAGGCTGTGCTTGGCCCCACGGATGAATCCATGGTCGCGCAGATTATAGCTACCGGCGCTAACGGTCGCCGATCTAGCCGAGGCTTGGGCTTGGATAAATAACGAAGAATCGTTGATCGCTGAAGGTCGTCCGCTTCCTACTGGCAAGGTCGCGGAACTCTGCGATCTTCTCGATGAACCAGGGGACGATCTTGAGTAATCCACTTCCCACGTAGCGGGCCGCGGGGAAAAAGCCTCGCCCGCAGGGGGTTAGCGGGCGAGGCTGACGTTATACGGCGCGAATGAGAGCGCCGTGAGGGAGCTGATAGTACTCCCGAATTTATGACAGAAGGATTGCAATTCCCGTTGAGTCCGCGTTTTTGCTGCAACACAACCGCGCTTGAGAAAAATACGGCACCGCATTTCGACCCTGACACGCGGCTATGTCAGCCTGACACTCCCGTTTAGGGGTACTCACTTTCTGAGTACCCCTACCGCCCTGATATTCTCTGTCAGCGTGTCAGGAACATAAATTTCACAGATCGGTCCGAGTCGTGTTGACGGCGCCGCGAAAGTAAATGATCTTGACCGCGCATCATACTACGATGTGGTCACCGGCAGGCCCACCGCGACGATATTCGGATTGAAGCAAAGCCGGCTCTTGCTTCGTCCTCGTCCAACCTTTTGGAGACGTAGGATGTCCGAAGATTCGGCATATGAAGCGCGCGTACGCCGCGCTGCGAAGCGTTTGGGCTGGCGGATCGAGAAGAGCCGCGCCCGCAATCTGCACAGCAATAATCGCGGCTTGTATCAGCTCATCAACGATCGCAACACCGTAATTGGTGGCGTTGATTACGACGCGACGCTTGATTCGCTCGCCCATTGGATCGAGCAAGAAAGTCCGCGCGCTACTTGACGGAATCGCGACTCACGCGCATCAATATTTCGTCGGAGCGGTCCATAGAGCATCTGCCGATAAGGCCATTCGGTCCCTGACCGCCCGACGATCTTCATAAGGTTTCGTTCCCGGCTTGTCGTCAAAGCCCGCTCAAAGGGTCCCGCCTGAATGAGCCGCGTTGCCTGCGCCGGTGGGGGGGGCGGCGCTGACATTGGCCTGACAGCTCTGACATGGCCTTACGAAGAAGGGGTACGCACTTCTGCGTACCCTTTTCCGCTTCAAGAGCTTGATCAACCAAACGCCTGACAGCTTCAGCCCGCGTCGGCAAGTCAGGCTGTTTGCGGCGCCACTTGTCGATTTCTCGCGACGAAGGCGGGATCAGCACGCATGTCGAGACGGTGAGAATTTCATCCCGAGGGTATAGGCGATGTTGTACACCCCGGCAAGTTGTACATTGACAAGCTAGCGAGTCCTGGGCACTATGATTTGAGCGTCGGCCTTTTGGCGGCGCTGGCTTCGGGCGAGACGCCTCATGAAAGCCTAGGGCGCAATGCCCGCCTTCACGGGAAACTTAGCTGAATGAAGCCGTCCGGGATTCGTCTCGGGGGCTACCACGCGCGGCCACCCTGCCGAAAAGCCGGGTGGCTTCCTTTAGGCGGTTGAATAGTGGAGAGGCCCAAATGGAAAGCATTACACAAGCCAACGGCTCCGACAAAGAAGTCATCGGAACGGTCAAAAGGTTGATGACTGACGAGAGGGCATACCGAAAATTTCTCAAGGATGTACACGGTCCGGCCGAGGCCGAAAAAATACAGTGCCCCAGCGTCGAAGCGTTCGATAGCTTTTACCGCGCGGACCAGCGGGCAACAGCGTCGTCACGACATCCGTGACCTATCTCGATCAACTGTCACTGATACAAGCCCGCACGATCGAGGGAATCAAGGCGAAGGTCAAAGTCCTAGATGATCTTGCGACGGTCCATGAGAAACTAGCCGAAAGTATCTTCGACGATATTCGCTCATTCGATCCGGGATCGGGGCAGTGACAGGCGAAATTGAGCCTGACACGCCGCTCCGGCTTGAAGAAGCGATCCGCATCAAATTCCCCACGGGCAATATGACTGTGTCAGGCCTTCGCAAAGAAGCCCACAGGGGAACGCTCCGAGTTTTCAAGATCGCGAACAGCAATTCACGACGCTGAAAGCAGTCGAGGAGATGATTGAAGCATGCCGAGAAAAGCCAAGGGAATCCGCTCTGGCTCAGGCCGGCGCATCACGATCACGCGCCAGTCTGCCTTATCAAAGACGGAGGCAAGCAAACATCGACGGGCTGCAATGCAACAGGCATTGCGGGAGCTGAGGGGTGAAAAGAATGCGTGAAGATCAACTTAGACTCCGCGAAAGCATCCAACGCCTCGCGACCGATTTGAACGTAGAAGCGCAGCGCAGTCTGGCGGTCTGCGACCAGCTCGGCGAGACACACGGCCGGCGCCCACTTACCGGCGTTGAATGGGACATGATCGTAGTGGGCGCTATCGCCGACGTGAAGATGACCGAGGACTTGCGGAACCTGACAGCGCGGCTGTGACAAAACACAGCGCTGGGATGACGGGGGTATGTACATTGCGCATACCCTCGTCAGCTGGATGATGATGGCGCTCCCGGAATAGTCTCTGACGGTGTCAGACGATGCCATGGGTACAGGTGGGGTAGTGCGTGGGGTTGAAGCGCCGATATAATAAAACTACCCTGCAATTTCAAAATGTTAACAATTACCGTGGCGTCCCGGAAGGGAGTCGAACCCCTGACCTACGGTTTAGGAAACCGTTGCTCTATCCTGCTGAGCTACCGGGACTTGCCGCGAGACTTGCCAACGACACCTGCCATGAGCTGCGTCACGCCTTGCCTTACCATGACAAAATGACGGGTTCTAGCGGTGTGGCACAGTACACAATAAGGCGTCCGGCGTTTCTTCGCGCAATTGCGCTCGTCGCTTCAGTAGCGATGTCGCCCGTTAAGGCGCAGCAATTGTGTCCCGTCGCCGGGGATGAACGGGTCGCCGTGGCCTCGGTCGACGAGCGGCTTGAACTGGCTTTGACCGATGGACGGGTTCTGCGCGTTGCCGGCGTCGAACCCGTACGCCCGACACCCGACAATCCGGATTTTGATATGGCCTCGCGGGAGGCTTTACGCTCCGCAGTCAATGATGGTCTCGATATTGTTACGCTTGGACGGCCGGATCGCTGGGGGCGCATCCCCCGTTTTTGCCTTTCTGCCGCCAATGTCCGCCGCCATTCCTAAACAATCGCTTGCAGCCTGGCTGTTGGCGCGGGGGGACGGACTTTTCATGCTGGAACGGGGGGCAAATATCTGCCGTGCGGTCTTTCTTGATGCGGAAAAAGCGGCGCGCGCGGCCCGGCGCGGCCTCTGGAACGATCCTTATTATGCCGTCATCGCTGCGACCGACCAAAGCGGCTTTGCCGAAAGGGCCGCGACCAATGTGATCGTCGAAGGCCGGGTCACCGATATCGACGTGCGGCCAAAGCGCCTCTATCTTCTCTTCGGCCCTCGCGGGATTGGTGGATTCGCAGTCACGATCCTGCAACGCGACGTCAGGATATTTGACGGGGCGGGTTTGGGCTTTCATGCTCTGATCGGCCAGAGGATTCGTGTCCGCGGTCTGCTCGATCTGCGTTTTGGACCGCAGATCGAAGTGTCCGAACCTGACGCCATCGAAATCGTTCCCCAGCTCCAGGTTGCGCCTGGCGCGGGCCAACATGCTGAGGCAAAAGCTGCTGATCCGTCCCAGAAGCCTCGATGAAGGTCCGCATTCGATGATCCGCTCGCAGCGTCGCTTTTGGTTGCTTTTGGCGGCGTTGGCGTTCGCGCTGGCGCTTGCCGCCTGCGCAGCCATGGAGGATCAGGGCGACAAGCCGATCACCGTCGATGTGCCGTCTGCGGCACCGCGCACGCTTGGCCTCGAAACGCCAGCTTCCGCCGAAAATCAGAAGATGGTGGCGGCCTTTGGCGGCGAATATCACGATCCGGCCGTTGAGCATTTCGTCAATGACATCCTGCTGAAATTGGCAAAGGCGGGCGAGGATCCCGAGCAGCCCTATCACGTGACGCTGTTGAATTCGCCTGTGGTGAATGCCTTCGCAATGGCGCCGGACCACATCTACATCACGCGCGGGCTCCTAGCGCTGGCCAATGATGCGTCGGAAGTCGCTGCCGTGATGGCGCATGAGATCGGCCATATTACCGCGCGACATGCCGCGCTGCGGGCGGAGGAGGAAAAGCGCGCCGCGCTGATCACTCAGGCCGCGGCGGTGATCGAAAGCCGCCAGAAAGGCGAAGAAGTCGAAGCGGTCGAACGGCGCACGCTGGCGAGTTTCTCGCGGCAGCAGGAGCTTGACGCGGACGAGATCGGTATCCGTGTCATGGCGAAGGCAGGGTATGATCCTTATGCGGCATCTCGCTTCCTGACGACGCTCGGCCGCGACGCCGAATTGCGCGCCAGCCTCTTTGGACAGGGCTCCGATGTCTCGAAGCCCGATCTGCTCGCCACGCATCCGTCGACGCCAGAGCGCGTGGCCCGCGCCAGCCAAGTCGCGGCGCAATTCGGGCCGCCGGGGACGGGGATCACCGACCGTACGGCTTATCTCGCCGCGATCGACGGGATGATGTACGGCGACGATCCGGCGGATGGCTCGATCCGCGGCACGACCTTCATTCATCCGCGGCTTGGCTTCCTGTTCACCGCGCCGGACGGCTTCGTGCTGGAGAATTCGGCGCAGGCGATTCTCGGGGTCAAAACCGGCGGCCGCGAGGCGTTGCGGCTCGACTCCGTGCGGCTCGATGCGTCGATGACGCTCGAAACCTATATTTCGTCGGGCTGGATCGAGGGGCTTCTGCCGAGCTCCGTCGAAACGCTCGAAGTCAACGGCATGCAGGCCGTCACCGCGAGCGCGCGCGCCGGCGAATGGAATTTCCGTGTCGCGGTGATCCGCTTTGCTGGCGATCAGGTCTACCGGATGATCTTCGCGATCCGCAGCCTTGATGCCGACGCCGAGAAGCGCTTTCGCACGTCGATCGAATCGTTCCGCAAGACGACGCCGGAAGAAGTCCAGGACGTGAAGCCGCTGCGTATCGTCATCGTCACCGCGCAGCCGGGCGACAATGTCGAAAGCCTCAGCAATAAAATGGCAGTCGCCGATCATCCGCTCGAACATTTCGAGCTAATCAACGGCCTCATGGCGCCGGGTCCGCTGACCGCCGGGCAGCACTATAAAATCGTCGCAGATTAGGCGCGGTATTTAGCCAATAAAAAAGCCCGGCGCGGAGCCGGGCTTTTGATGTTCCGATGAAGCGCGTTTATGCGGCTTCTTCGATTCCGCCCTCGGTCTCAGGGCTGGCCTCGGCCTCGACATCAGCCTCGGCGTCGCCCTCCTCGGCCTTGCCGCGGCGCGGGCTCTTCTGCAATTGCGTATCGATCAGCTTGAGTGCTTCCGTATCGGTCAACTTCTGCACGGAGGCGATTTCGCGTGCGACGCGGTCGAGCGCCGCTTCATACAATTGCCGCTCGGAATAGGACTGCTCGGGCTGCGCTTCGGACCGATAAAGATCGCGCACGACCTCGGCGATGGCGATGAGATCGCCCGAATTGATCTTCGCCTCATATTCCTGGGCACGGCGCGACCACATCGTCCGTTTGATGCGGGCGCGGCCCGTCAACGTATCGAGCGCCCGCTTGACGACCTCGGCGCTGGCGAGCTTGCGCATGCCGACGGCAATCGACTTTGGCGTCGGCACTTTCAGGATCATCTTGTCCTTGGAAAAGCTGATCACGAAAAGCTCGAGCTTGAAGCCGGCAACTTCTTGCTCTTCGATCGCCAGGATCTGGCCGACACCATGCGCCGGATAGACGACGAATTCGAGCGGTTTGAAGCTGTGCTTCACCGGCGCGGTCTTCACGGGCTTGGCCTTTTCGGCGATCGGCGCCGCGGACTTGGCTTCCGCCGCAATCTCCGGCTTTGCTTCCGGCACGGGAGGCGTCGGAGCCTTGGGCGCAACGACGGGCGCTGCAGCACGAACAGGAACGGGGGCAGGCGCGGCTTCTGCCGCCTTCTTTGGGGCTTTCTGGGTCACGCTGACTTTGCTTGCCTCATCATGATGGGCGACAGGCGGGGCTGCCGGCGCTGGCTTCTGCAGAGAACGCAGGGCCAACACCGCGGCAACTTGCGCACGGCGCTCGGAATCGACCTTCTTAACGGCCGGGAGTTCAGTTTGAGGGGCGGCAGGCTGCTCAACCGCATGAATCGCAACTGCCACCTTTGAAACTTTAGTCTCAATCGGCGCAGGGCGTCCAGACCGCGATTTGCCGCGGGTCTCAGTTGTCGACCGTTTTAATTTCGCCGCGACAGCTTGACTTGCGGCCGTCTTCTGCTTCGTCGCTGCGGGCTTGGCGGCGGCCGATTTCGTGGATGCCGTGCGTGCAGCCGGACGAGCAGCTTTCGCAGCCGCGGCCTGCTTTTTCAACCGGGCTTGTGTCGCGCGAAGCTTCGCGGTCGAAGTCTTGCTGGGTGCCGACTTAGCTGCCGCCGACTTCGCCGTCGCCTTCTTGGCGCTTGACTTTGCAGCGGTCGATTTCGATGCCGCCCGCGCCGCAGGCTTGGCCGCTGCCCGCACCGATGCCGGGCGCGCCTTCGAGGCGGTCGGCTTCTTGGCCTTGCTCGCCTGTTGGGATTTCAGGCCCGCGCGCGCGATCGTGGCCTTAGCCTTGCGGGTTTTTTCGGTCTTTTTGACGGACGACATACGCGCGCACTCCTTTTTGGCCTTGCTTCAGCAGCAAGGCTCAGAAATTCTGCAAATGCAGCAAAGGACGCTTTGCCGCCTGGGGATCCGCCACAGCCTCTCGATTAAGGCACAGCGCGCCCGGGCACGATCATCCAACTACAAGAGCGCGAACCTTGGCCCCCAGGCAAATGCTGCTTGCAGTGAAAAGCCACCCAATGCTCCCGCCAAACATCGGGTGAACGCGATCCGGATGATCAAAACCGGGCCGATTTATGAAATTAAAATATCACACGGAACCGCAAAAATCAAAGATTTGCGGGCAAATAACGCTTAAAAACGGTTGTTTTTGCCGCAAAGCTGACGCAGAGCGACTTGGATTCGCGATTTATGTTTGATCTTTGAGGTTAATCGCCCTCGCCGGGCTCAGGCGAGAAATAGGCATCAAACTTGCCCGGTTTCCCGTCGAATTCCTTGGCATCGGGCAGATGCGCCTTCTTCTGCGAGATATTTGGCCAGGTCTTGGCCATATCCGCATTGAGCTTCAGCCATTTCTCCAGACCCTTCTCGGTGTCGGGAGAAATGGCATCGGCGGGGCATTCCGGTTCGCATACGCCGCAGTCGATGCATTCGTCGGGGTGAATGACGAGCATGTTCTCGCCTTCATAGAAGCAATCGACCGGGCAGACCTCCACGCAGTCCGTATACTTGCACTTGATGCAGTTTTCGGTGACGACGTAGGGCATAAATCTCCTCCGCGCGGCGGCGGTTCCACGATGAATTCTGGCGGTTTGCTAGCGTCTTTGCGGCGCTTAAGCAAGCAATTGCCGCTTGGCACCAAGCCTATATTGCCGCAGGCGCGGCCTTCGCCGCCAAGTCCTCGAAAAGCTGTTCTGCGACATCGGCACTGCCGCGCCGCAGCGCCAGTCCGGTAATTCGCAGGATGCGAACGCGGCGATCGAGCGCGATCGTCAGAACCATGCCCGGCCCGACAAGCTTTGCCGGAACTTCGATCCTTTGGGCATCAATGCGAACATAGCCGGCCTCGATCAGCTCGACCGCCTGTTTGCGGGTTTTCACGACGCGCGCGATCCAGAGCCATTTATCGAGCCGCTGTTTTTCGGCGACGGGCAGCAAGGTGATTTTCGTGGCCATCAAGCCTCCCGCAAGGGACGATCGATGACCTATGTATGCCGCGCCGGCCGATCAAGACCGGGCGCGCCAGCTCCCCGCGATCGGCGCCTTGCCACTGGCGTTCCGCCGCAGCAAGCGTTTGGCCGACTTGCGCAGAGAACGCCGCAGACTTTCAGCGGCGATGGCAATTCGGCCGCGCGGATCGTCCGCCAGATTTATTCCAACGTCGAGGATCGTAATGCGCTCCGGCCAGATGTGATCGATCATTGGATGCTCCGCCGCTGCGCAGGAATCGATCGCGCGCAACGTCCGATGCGCCGACAGGCGGCCAGTCAGCTCGCGAACGAGGAGGATGCCCGGCGATTGCGCGGCATAGGCCTCATCATAGGCAATCTTCCAGAAATAGCCGGCGCCGGCATCCTCGATCAAAAGGCCCATCGCGACGGCCTTGCCGTCCAGATCGAGGCTTTCGATCTGCAGCTTGCCGTCCCTCGCGAAACTCTCCGCCATGGCTTTGACGAAACCGGCGCGATCCGGCGCCGAGGCGAGTGCCGTCTTACTCATGCCTTTCCACCCGGATGATTCGAGGGCGAGGAATTCCGTCAATGCCCCCGCCACCTCCGCGTCGCGCGCGATTCGATAGGACAGCGCGCCGCGCTCGCCGAGACGGCGCAAGCGGCGGAAAGAATTTTTATCGCCTTTCGTCTTGCTGCGGACTCGATGCTCCGCCGCTGCCAACAATAGCGCCGGACGTTCGTATTGGCCGAGGATGTGAATGCGCCGCTTTTCGCCGAATATCTCGTTCAACAGTCTGAAGGTCGGACCGTCACGTGGGATTTCACTGAAGACAAGGGCGCTCGGTGCGCCGTGCAGCGCGCGAACGGCGTCCACGAGCTTCGCCAGCGCAGGACCCGCCACGTCTTTGGCGAGCAAGGGCAGTCCCAACGCAGCTTGCTTATGAACATAGACGCGTGCGAGGCCGAATGGGACCGTCGGAGGAACCACCGGCGCCAAGGCCAAAAGCCGGTTCTGCCCCGTCTCGAACACCGTCATTATTTTGAGGCCGTGCGGTCGCAGATAGCCCAGCGCAGGCCGGGCGAAGTCAGGATCGAGGAAAATATTCGGCTCGAGACTGCGCGCGTAAAGATCGCGCCACGCCGCGACAAGTTCTAGATCCGCGACATCGCGAATCTCGGCGATGAGAGCCTCCGATTCGCCGGTCATCGGGGCGTATTCTCCTTGGCGCCAATCAAAGACCAATGCGCCCCGAAAGCTGCAGTCCGCATTGAGAGCCGCCGGAGCTTGCATCACGCGACAGGACACGCTTGAACGCGAAAAAGACCTATCCATCCCTATTCATAATCGGACAAAGCCGATTTTTCAGGGCGAATGATCTTTTAACCCTAACAGAGGGGCCGTCGCGGTGAACTATGATGCGATCGTGATCGGCGGCGGCCACAACGGTCTTGTCTGTGCCGCTTATCTCGGTGCGGCTGGGCTGAAAACTTTGGTGCTCGAAGCGCGCGACAAAGTCGGCGGCTGCGCAGTCACCGAGGAATTTCATCCGGGCTTCCGCAATTCGCAGGCGGCCTACACGGTCTCGCTGCTCAATCCGAAGATCATTCGCGATCTCGATTTACCCCTTCATGGGCTACGGATCGTGCCGCGCCAGCTCGCCAATTTTCTGCCGCTCGATGATGGCCGTTATTTGAAACTCGGTCCCGGGCGCACGAAAAGCGAGGTCGCGAAATTCTCGGCAAAGGATGCAAGCCGGCTTGATGCCTATGCCGCGCGGCTTGATGCGCTCGCCGATTTTATCCGCGCCGTCGCGCTGGAAACGCCGCCCAATGTTCCGGCGGGCGGGCTCGACTGGCTGCGCCAACTTCTCCGCGCCGAAAAATTCGCCGACCGCTTGCGCAAGCTCGGTCTCGAAGGCGAGCGCGACGTGCTCGAAATCTTCACGTCGTCCGCCGGCGATTATCTCGATCATTGGTTCGAGAGCGCGCCGATCAAGGCGGCCTATGGTTTCGATGCCGTGGTCGGCAATTATCAGAGTCCTTATGCGCCGGGCTCTGCCTATGTGCTGCTGCATCATTGCTTCGGCGAGGTGAACGGCGCGAAAGGCCAATGGGGCCATGCCATCGGCGGCATGGGCGCGATCACGGACGCCATGGCGAAAGCCGCGGCGGCTCGCGGTGTTGACATTCGCACCGGGAGTTCTGTGCGCGAAGTGCTCGTCGAGAAAGGCCGCGCAATCGGCGTCGTGACGCGCGCGGGCGATATCTTCCGCGCCAAGAAAATCATCGCCAACGTCAATCCGAAATTGCTCTATCGCGATCTCGTTCCGCGGGAGGCACAGCCCGCGGATTTTCGTGAGCGGATCATGCGCTGGCGCTGCGGCTCAGGCACGTTCCGCATGAATGTCGCGCTGTCGGACCTGCCGGACTTTTCCGTTTTGCCCGGCCGCGAACTCGCCGGGCATCATACGGCCGGCATCATCATCGCGCCGTCGCTTCGCTATATGGAAGACGCGTATTTCGATGCCCGACGTTTCGGCTGGTCGAAAAAGCCCATCGTCGAAATGCTCATTCCCTCGACGCTCGATGATACGTTGGCGCCACGCGGCGCGCATGTCGCGAGCCTCTTCTGCCAGCACGTTGCGCCGCAATTGCCCGATGGCAAATCATGGGACGATCATCGCCAAGAGGTGGCCGACCTGATGATTGAAACGGTCGACGCCATCGCACCGAATTTCAAGGCGTCGATCATCGCGCGACAAATCTTCTCGCCGCTCGATCTCGAACGCACGTTCGGCCTTGTCGGGGGAGATATCTTTCATGGCGCGCTCGATCTCGGTCAATTGTTCGTCGCGCGACCGATGCTGGGACACGCGGATTATCGCGGGCCCATTCCCGGCCTCTATATGTGCGGGTCTGGCACGCATCCGGGCGGCGGCGTCACCGGCCTGCCCGGCCACAACGCGGCGCGCGAGATTTTGCGGGATGCCAGGCGCCGTTAGCTCCGCCATTGTCGGACTCGACCTTCGCCTTTAGGCTGGTTCAAATTTCCGAGATCAATCGCGGCTACAAAAGCCCGAGCTTGGGAGGAAACCGATGGCGGAGCGGTCCTGGTACATCGCAAGTGATGGCAAACAGAAGGGCCCATTTCCGGAGACGGACATTCGTGCCTTCATCGCCGCGGGCCGCGTCACCGCCGAGACGCTCGTCTGGAGCGAAGGGTTGACCGCTTGGCAGCGGGCTGGGGATTTTCCCCGATCTCTTCACCGCTGCCGCTGCCCCACCGCCGCCCTCGACGCCGTCACCAGCGCCGCTCCCCGGAAGCACGCAATGGGCCGCAGCGAGTCCGACCGGCACGCCCGTTACCGTCGATTTCAGCGTCTTCGGCCTGTTCGGCCGCCTTCTGTTGGTGCTGATCGGCGTTTTGTTCGTGATTCCGGCGCCTTGGGTCATGACGGCCTTCTATCGCTGGGCCGTCTCGCATCTGCGCGTGCCGCAAATCCCCGCGCTCGGATTTACCGGCAAGGTCGGCGATATCTGGTGGGTCTTCATCCTCATGGCGCTTTGCGCCTACGCGGGCCTGCCCGAGGCGCATGCCGCACCGAAAGAGCATGTCCATGTTCTGCCGATCATGCTCTTGCCGATTCAAGCGATATTGTCCTGGCTTGCCCTGCGGTGGATCATTGAGAACATCACTTCCGCGGGCCAGCCTCTCGCCCTGCACTTCAATGGCAGCGTACTCGGCTACATCGGCTGGACGCTGCTGCTTTATATATCCTTTGTCACCATCATCGGCTGGGCTTGGGTGACCACCGCGATGATGCGCTGGATCGCTGGCAACATCGATGGCACGCCGGGGCCGGTCGTCTTCAACGCATCGGGTTGGCAGGTTCTCTGGCGCACGTTCGCCCTCAGCCTCGGGTGCATTTTCATCATCCCGATCCCGTGGCTGCTGCACTGGTATGCACGCTGGTATGTTTCGCAGTTCGCGATCGGTCCGCGCGCGGCCTGAAACTTCGGCTAATGCCCCTCGAAGGCGATGAGACTGCGCACCGGCACGTCGAGCGCCTCGATCTTCTTGGCGCCGCCGAGGTCCGGCAGGTCGATGACAAAAACGGCAGCGACGACGTCGGCGCCGATCTTCTTTAGGAGTTTCACCGCCGCTTCCGCTGTGCCGCCGGTGGCGATGAGATCATCGACCAGGATCACCTTCTCGCCCGGCTGCACCGCGTCGACATGGATCTCCATCTCGTCGTCGCCGTATTCGAGCGAATAGGAGATCGAGACGGTCTTGTGCGGCAGCTTGCCCTTTTTGCGGATCGGCACGAACCCGGCGGAGAGCTGATGCGCAACCGCGCCGCCGAGGATGAAACCGCGCGCCTCGATGCCGGCGATCTTGTCGATCTTGCTGCCCGACCATGGCTGCACCAATTCGTCGATCGCGCGGCGAAAGGCGCGCGGGTCCGCTAGCAAAGTGGTGATGTCGCGGAAGACGATGCCGGGCTTGGGATAATCCGGAATGCTGCGGATTGTGTTCTTCAGGGTCATTGACCGTTCACTCGTTTCAGGATGGCGTCGAGTTTCTTGAGCAGCGCCGGATCGCGCGCCTCGGGCGCGGTGATCAGCGCCGTGTCGAGCGGGCGGTCGGAACCGATGGGGCACGCTTCATGTTCGGCGGGGAAGTCCTGCAGGAGCCGGGCCAGCAGCCGCTCGGCTTTGCCGGCATTGGCCTGCAAGGTGGCGATGATCGAGGCGACATCGACATCGTCGTGCTCGGGATGCCAGCAATCGTAATCCGTCACCATCGCGACGATGGCGTAGGAAATCTCCGCCTCGCGGGCGAGTTTGGCCTCCGGCATGGCGGTCATGCCGATCACGTCGAAGCCGGCATTCTGATAAGCGCGCGATTCGGCGAGCGAGGAGAATTGCGGCCCTTCCATCGCGACATAAGTGCCGCCCTTCACGACGCCGATTTTCTCGGCCTCCGCCGCGGCGGCAAGGCGCTCTTGCAGCAGCGGCGCGACGGGATGCGCCATTGAGACATGCGCGACACAGCCGTTGCCGAAGAAGGAGGATTCGCGCCCATAGGTGCGATCGACGAATTGGTCGGCGAGGACGAAGAGGCCCGGATTGAGTTCCGCCTTGAACGAGCCACAGGCGGACACTGAGATGAGATCGGTGACGCCGGCCTGTTTGAGCGCGTAGATATTCGCGCGATAATTGATGCCCGAGGGCGAGAGCCGGTGGCCGCGCCCGTGTCGGGGCAGGAAGACCACTTCGCTCGCGCCGATCTTGCCGAAGCGCAGCGCGTCAGAGGGCTCGCCCCAGGGGGTCGAGACCTTTTCTTCGCGCAAATCCGCGAGGCCCGGCAGGTGATAGACACCTGAGCCGCCAATGATCCCGACGATGGATTGAGTCATGCCGCCCCGACTGGCTGAAATTCGCGGGCGCGAAATTGACCGTCAGGGGGCGTCGTGTCAACGCCGTGCGCCTCAATGTCCTTGAACGTCAGACCAGATACGCTTCTTGGTGAAATAAAGCAGGCCGGCGAAGACGATCAAAAAGATGAGAACGCGAAAGCCCGTCGCCTTGCGCTCTTCGAGCTTGGGTTCGGCGGCCCAATAGAGAAACGCCGCGACGTCGCGGGAATAATTGGCCAGCGTCGGCGCTGTGCCGTCGGTATATTTGATGGCGCCATCGTTCAGCGGCTTTGGCATCGCGATGTGATGGCCGGGGAAATATACGTTCCAGTTTGGATCGTCTGGATGTGTGAAGCCGTTGAGGATCGCGACGATATAATCCGGACCCTCTTCCTGATATTCCAGCACCGCATCGAAGATGAAGAGCGGGAACGGGCGTGGAAAGCTGCGCGCTTTGGCGAGGTCCGACATATCCGGGGGCGCCGCGCCGAAGACCGCCTTGGCCGCCTCGGGATTGGCAAAGGGCGACGGGAAATTGTCGGACGGGCGGCCGGGCCGCTTGAACATCTGACCCTGGTCGTTTGGCCCGTCTTCAATCTGATAGGTCGCGGCCAGCGCCTTGACCTCGGCCTCGGAAAAGCCGGGGCCGCCGGCTTCGGCAAGATCGCGGAAGGCGACGAGGTTCAGCGAATGGCAGGTCGAGCAGACCTGATGATAAACTTGGAACCCGCGCTGCAATTGCGCCTGATTATATTTGCCAAGCGGCCCGTGGAAGCTCCACGCCTGGCGCGGTGGTGTTTGACCTTCCGCCTCGAGCGGATAGGCATTGCCCTTGGCATTCGTATCCACGGCGCCGGCCGGGACCACCAAGGCGCAGAGGCCGGCAATGCCGATGGCGCCCGCCAAAATTCGCCCTTTGGGACCCATCTGCGCCTCCCTCAGGCTTTGCCGGGCGCAGGCGCGCCGAGTACGGATTCGGCGATCGAGGCCGGCAATTTCTTCGGTTTCTCGAAGATGCTGATCAACGGCAGGACGATAAAGAAAAAGGCGAAATAGGAGAACGTCAGCAGACGCCCGGCGACAATGAACCAGCCTTCCGGCGGCTGTGAGCCGATGTAGCCGAGGCCGATGACGGTCGCGACGAACAACCAGAAAAACACGCGGAAGATCGGCCGGTAATTGGCCGAGCGCACGGGCGAACGGTCGAGCCAAGGCAGAAACGCGAAGAGCAGAATAGCGCCGAACATGCACGTCACGCCGCCGAGCTTCGACGGGATCGAGCGCAGGATCGCGTAGAACGGCAGATAATACCATTCCGGCACGATATGCGGCGGCGTCTGCAGGGGGTTGGCCTGAATGTAATTGTCAGCATCGCCGAGATAGTTCGGGATGTAGAAGATGAACCAGGCGTAGAGGATCAGGAAGCAGACGAGCCCGAAGCCGTCCTTGACGGTGAAATAGGGGTGAAACGGCAGCGTGTCCTTGCTGGACTGTTTTTCGATTCCTGTCGGATTGTTCGAGCCGGTTACGTGCAGCGCCCAGATATGCAGCACGACGACCGCGGCGATCATGAACGGCAGCAGATAGTGCAGCGCATAGAAGCGATTGAGCGTCGCGTCATCGACCGAGAAGCCGCCCCATAGCCAGGTCGTGATCGCATTGCCGACGAGCGGGATGGCCGAGAAAAGGCTGGTGATGACGGTGGCGCCCCAGAAGCTCATCTGGCCCCACGGCAGCGTGTAGCCGAGAAAGCCCGTCGCCATCATGAGCAGGTATATGATGACGCCCAAAATCCAGAGCACTTCGCGCGGCGCCTTGTAGGAGCCGTAATAGAGCCCGCGCATGATGTGGATGTAGACGGCGAAGAAGAACATCGAGGCGCCGTTCGAATGCGCGTAGCGCAACAGCCAGCCGTAATTCACGTCGCGCATGATGTGTTCGACGGACGCGAACGCGAGGCCCGAATTCGGCACGTAATGCATGGCGAGCGCGACGCCGGTGACGATCTGGGCCGCCAGCATGAAGCTCAGGATGCCGCCGAAGGTCCACCAGTAATTGAGATTGCGCGGATTGGGAAAGGTGATGAACGATCGATTGACGAGGCCCAACACCGGCAGCCGGCTGTCGAGCCATCTGCCGAAGCTGCTTTTGGGGACATAAGGGGAAGGACCGTTCATGGCATGGCTCGCTGGAACTTCGCGCCTTCGGATGTCTCAACCGATCTGAAGCTTGTTGTCGGGGAGAAACTTGTAAGGAGGGAGATAGAGGTTATAAGGCGCCGGTCCTTGCCGAATGCGCGCAGCGGTGTCGTAGACCGATCCGTGGCAGGGGCAGAACCAGCCGCCGTAAGCCCCTTGATGGCCGAGCGGCACGCAGCCGAGATGAGTGCAGATGCCGATGACGATCAGCCATTCCGGATGCGGCGCGCGCTGTTCGTCGGTTGCCGGATCGCGCAATTCGCTCAACGGCACGGCGCGCGCGTCGGCGATCTCCTTCGGCGTGCGATGGCGAACGAAGACGGGCTTGCCGCGCCATTTGACGGTGAGGATCTGGCCTTCGGCAACATGGGAAAGATCGACTTCGGTTGCCGCGGCGGCAAGCGTCGATGCATCGGGGTTCATCTGATCGATGAGTGGCCAGACGGCAGATGCCACACCGACAGCGCCAACTGACCCGGTCGCGATGAAAAGAAAATCGCGACGCGTTGGCGGCTGCTCCAAGCTTGCGCTTTCAGCCACGGCGTTTCCTCAAATTTTTTATGGGCTTTTCGCCCTTGTTTTCAGTGTCGCGCGTTTGTGTACGGGCAGCAATGCGTCGTTTCGCCACTTGACACGAAATCAAATGAAAAGCGCGCACGGTGCTTGAACAATGACGCAACATTCTGGCCCGGCACTGACCTTGGCGCTCTATCAGCCGGACATTCCGCAAAATTGCGGAACGATGCTGCGCCTTTGCGCCTGTCTCGGGATCGACGCTGCGATCATCGAGCCCGGTGGATTTCCATCGAGCGACCGCGCCTTCCGTCGCGCCGGTATGGATTACCTCGATCATGTGATGATCGCCCGGCACATCGGATTCGCGGCGTTCTTGACTTGGCGCAAAGCGCAGGCGCGCCGCCTCGTGTTGCTGTCGACAAAGGGCGCGCAGGATTATTGCGACTTTCACTATGCGCCGGGCGACATTCTGCTCGTGGGCCGCGAATCGGCGGGCGTGCCGGAAGACGTGCGGACGGCGGCGGATGCGAGCGTGCGCATTTCGATCCGGCCGCCGTTGCGCTCCTTGAACGTCGCGGTCGCGGCGGCCATGGTGCTCGGCGAGGCCGTCAGGCAGATTGGCAAAGAGGATTTGAAAACCGGATGACGGCAAATACGAACGCCATCGCGCCGCAAAAGACCGAAGCCCATGCCTGGTTCGAGGCTTTGCAGTCGAGGATATGCGCCGCCTTCGAAGCGCTTGAACGCGATTGCATCGGCCCGTTTGCGGCGGCCGATATGGCGCCCGGCCGTTTTGTCATCACGCCCTGGCATCGCAAGGATGCCTCTGGCGCCGATGGCGGCGGCGGCAGGATGGGTTTGTTGCATGGCCGGGTCTTTGAAAAGGCCGGCATTCATACATCGGCGGTGCATGGCACGTTCGCGCCAGAATTCGCCAAGCAGATCCACGGCGCCGATTCCGATCCACATTTCTGGGCCGCCGGCATTTCACTCATCGCACATCCCTGGAATCCGAATGTCCCGACCGTTCATATGAACACGCGCTTCGTCGTGACGCAGAAGGCCTGGTTCGGCGGCGGCGCCGATTTGACGCCGGTGCTCGATCGCCGGCGCACGCAGACGGACGGGGATTCGATTGCTTTCCACGCGGGTTTCGAGGCGGCCTGCCGGCGTCATGCCGAGGTCGCGGACTACCAGCGGTTCAAGGAATGGTGCGACGAATATTTCTTCCTGAAACATCGCAACGAGCCGCGCGGCATCGGCGGCATTTTCTACGATCATTTGGCATCGCCGCTCGGCTTTGAGGCAGATTTCGCCTTCACCCGCGATGTCGGCGAGACGTTTCTCACGCTCTATCCCGAGATCGTGCGCCGGAATTTCGGGAGGGCCTGGAGCGAGGCCGACCGCGATGAACAGCTCGTGCGCCGCGGCCGCTATGTCGAGTTCAACCTGCTCTACGATCGCGGCACGATCTTTGGCCTCAAGACCGGCGGCAATGTCGATTCGATCCTTTCGTCCATGCCGCCGCTGGTCAAATGGCCGTGACGCTTCCATAATCCCGCCGCAAACCCGCCGCCGGTGGGGCGTGGCCACGAATAAGTCCAGCTTGCGTGGAACGCAGCATGGGCTCGACTATTTTCATACGACGTAAGAGGGAGATCTTTCATGAGCTTTCAGGGACGGGTGCTCAAGCCGGCGATTCTCGCGCTCAGCGCGGCGGCGATGCTGGCGGCGGCCGGCACGGCGAAGGCGGCGCAAGTCGGCCTTCTGGAATGCAATGTGGCGCCCAGCGTCGGACTCATCATTACCTCGAGCAAGGCGCTGGCCTGCCGCTTCACCCGCACCTATGCGCCAACGGACTATTATGTTGGCACAATCACCAATTTCGGCCTGTCGATCGGCGCAACTGGCGCCGGTCGCATCGTCTGGGGCGTGTTTGCCGCGACGCATGAGCTTGGCCACAGGGCACTTGCCGGCCATTACGCGGGCGCCAGTGCCAACGTCACGCTTGGTCTCGGCCTCGGCGCCAATGCGCTCGTCGGCGGCAATCGTCATTCACTTGGTCTGCAGCCTTTGTCTGTCAACACCCAGACGGGCGTCGACATCACCGCCGGGATCACCGGACTCACGCTTTATCCGGCGCCCGGCCCGCAGCATTAATGAAAATAGGGCGTAACTGCCTGATCTTCTGAGTGGCCGTGCCGCTTGGGTTGCGCCAGGCGCTTGGCGCCCATAAATTGCTATGACCTTTCGTCATAGAGGCGCCTATGTCCAGCGGCACGGCCCGTCACGCCAAGCTCATCGTCATCGGTTCCGGCCCCGCCGGCTATACGGCGGCGATCTACGCCGCCCGCGCGCTGCTCGAGCCGGTGCTGATCTCCGGCTTCGAGCCCGGCGGCCAGTTGACCGTGACCACCGACGTCGAGAATTACCCCGGCTTTGCGGAGCCGATCCAGGGCCCGTGGCTGATGGAGCAGATGCGGCTCCAGGCCGAACATGTCGGCACGCATTTCATCTCCGACCACATCGTCAGCGTCGAACTCAGCCAGCGGCCGTTCCGGCTGCATGGCGACAGCGGCGCGATTTACACCTGCGATGCTTTGATCATTGCCACGGGCGCCAAGGCGCGCTGGCTCGGCATCCCGACCGAGGAAGCGTTCCGCGGCTATGGCGTCTCGGCCTGCGCGACCTGCGACGGGTTCTTCTATCGCGGCCAGGATGTGGTCGTGGTCGGCGGCGGCAATACCGCGGTCGAGGAGGCGCTCTATCTGGCCCAAATCGCGCGCAATGTGACGATCGTGCACCGGCGCGATTCGTTCCGCGCCGAGAAGATTTTGCAGGACCGGCTGTTTAAATTGCCGAATGTCGAAGTCATCTGGGACAATGCCATCGACGAGATTTGCGGCACGCAGGCGCCGACTAG